>JAITTX010000053.1 GCA_031286755.1 Paraburkholderia sp. | reverse complement strand
ATGCGTGCAAGATCGCCAATCTTCATGTGGTTCCCGCAACGACATGCGTGCTGGTGGGACTTCGAGTGCTCTCCAGGTCAAGCGCTTTTTGCAATGATTTGCGCGGGCTGGAACCAGCGCTATTGTGGCTCAACCCGGGGGCCCGGCGTCGCACGCCTGGCCGGGGCGATTTCGCATGACGTTCAGGCGGCGCCGGCTCAATCCAGTTGCGGTTCGCCGGATGGCGCATCGGCGAAACCGTCTCTGGGCGAAGCTCAAGACGGAGTGAGGGTGAAGGAAGCAGGAGGTGTGGCCGCTGGCTGCAAAGGGGGAACCGCTTCTTTCGCGCCCCGCCTTTCGCGCGCTTCCTCGCCCTGGGGTGACGGAACGCATGCGACGCGCGAGCGTGTGCCGGTGCTGAGCCGGAAGAATCGCCAGGCGCACATCAGTCTGCGGGCAATTCGCAGCTCTCACTGCTTTGTTATTTGATCGATTAGCGCTGCCGTTACCCGGTTGATTACCTCGTCCCAGTCACCGTGATGCCTTTGTCTAAAGAGGCGCATGCGCGGATACCATGGCGAATCGTCTCGATCGAGGAACCATCGCCAGCAGCCGTCATATCGCGACAAAATCCAGACCGGCTTGCCAAGTGCTCCGGCCAGATGAGCTATCGACGTATCCACGCAAATCACCAGATCCAGACATTCGATGATTGCAGCCGTATCGGCAAAGTCCTCAACGTCCTGCATCAGGTCCAAAGGGCGTAGTTCCGGGGGGAGATTATCGATTTGAGCCTGTGCGCGCTCGCCGGCCTGCAAGCTCACGAACGTCACTCCCGACATGCGAAGCAAAGGCAGGAGAGACCGAAGCGGCATTGAACGCCGCTGGTCGATGGCACGCCACGATGGAATATGCTGGCGCGGGTTACCCGCCCACGCTATGCCAACTTTAAAGCGTTCGGCAGGCAGTCTGGCCGCCCACCTTCGCACGAGCTCGTTGGGCGCCCGAATGTATGGCACCGACGCAGGGATCGTTTCAACAGTTGTGCCGGATAGCAATGGCAGACTCATGATGAAACACCAGTAGTCGTGCGGCAGGATTTTGTCCTTTCCGTTTAGCGAATAGACTGCGTCCACGCCCTGCATATTATCAAGCAGTCTATGCAATTGCGGAGGGCTGGCAAAACTCACTCTCCCGACTCCATTCGCTTTTAATAACGGCAAGTATCGGCAGAATTGAAGAATGTCCCCGTAACCCTGCTCAGGCCAAACGAGAAGCGATTTACCGGCCAGAGGTTCGCCGTTCCATCTTGGATACGGCACCGGCGGTCCACCAGCGGATACGTCGAAGCGCGCTTCGTAGAGCTTCCAGCCTTGCTCGAAATCGCCGTTTCGAATCAGCTCCGTTGCAAGGTTCATGCGCGCTATTGCGAAATCAGGCCGCACGGAAAGGGCTTGACGGTACGCATCAACCGCCTCGCCGTTGCGCCCTTGTTGCGTCAACGCATTCCCGAGATTGTTGTGTATTTCCGGTGCGATGGGATCACGATCGAGTGCGCGACGAAACGCAGCTTCAGCGTCTGCCAACCTGCCAGTGCCCAGAAAAATCAACCCGAGACTATTGTGAGCAAGCACGTAGTCGGGATTCGAGCAAAGAAGCTCAAGACACATCCTCTCAGCTTCGTCTACTCGCGCCAGGTTAAACAGAACCATGGCGAGATTGTTGCGCGCCGCTACGAATTCCGGCGCCGACGCAATAACATGCCGAAAGATATGCTCGGCTTCAGGTCCGCGATTTTGGTGCTGCACTGTGACGCCCAGACGATTCCATGTCTCGGACCAGTCTGGTCTATTTTTTAGCGAACTGCGATATGCGTGCTCAGACTGCGGAAATTTTCTCCTTTCAAAAAACCAGTTTCCAAGCTCATGAAACAGCTTTGCTCTGCATGTCGGGTTACTGAAGCTTGAAGTGCATGTTTCGGAGAAAATATTCTGCCTTCTGCCTGTGAAATTCAAAGACCGCAACCCGATTTCTTGATCTGAGAATAGCCGCATGACTTTGGATGCCTGAATGTAAATTTTCCCAGAACAATTCTGAAGTCTTTAATTTAATCTCAATACACTGGAGTGCAATAGCACATCCAATCAGGCGACCCGCTCGCCATCAATCATAGGTCAGAACCACGTTCGCCACGGCAGTATTTGAATTAATATTGACGATTGTGTACCAGTCGCCCTCTTTGGGGCTATCAACGGTGCAAGTCAAAAAATCAGGGCCACTGCCTCTTGTCTCACAAGCCGGGATATAATCGGAAGGCCTGTTATTCACGTAGACAAAGCCGCTCTCTTTAGAATTGCCGAATTTTACCTTTACCGTTAAAGACTTTACACCGGCCGGAATTTTAGTTTTGTAGTAAATCCGGTCAAACCATTTTCCCGAGAAAATAGCTGGCACACCGGGTGTCAAGGATTGGGTTGGGGGCGGGACTACCCAAACTGGACGAGCGAATGTGCTTTTAACCCCATTCGAATCGGTCACGGTGAGTTTGACGGTATAAAATCCACCATCTGGATAGAACATACCCAATGCGGTATTGTTTGTACTCCACTCAGCAGGAAATCTGTCGGCTCCACCCGTATTCCAGACTCGCGATACGATAGGGGCGCCGCCTCTGGCTGTCGACAGATCATCGCAGTGCACCCCCATGAACATGAAATTGTCCTGCACGCATTTAAAATCCGCGGCCAGCGGAATGGCGCCTGATTTTGCTGCAAGAACCGTCCTGGTTACATCCAGAATGCCTGGCCCGAGTTCGCGACCTGGCTTGACCGGAAATGGTTGAGCATTTTGTTGCAGAAGGCTCCGAAATTCCGCGGTAGTCAACGGTCTGGGAGCGACGGACCGCGCGAGGGCTATCGCACCTGCAACCATTGGCGTGGCCATAGAGGTACCCGACATATAGCTGTAGCTCTCGCCGCCCGGCAGGTCTTTTCCGTTATTGTAGGTTGACCAGATATCGGACCCAGGGGCCGAGATATCGACAACCGGACCAAAATTGGAGCTAACGTAACTACCGCCCACCGCATTGGTCCCACCCACGGTAATTACGTTCTGGCAATTGCCTGGCTGATACTTTGCGGCGTCCGCGCTCGCATTTCCGGCAGCCGCCACCACTACAGCGCCCTTGCTCGTTGCAAAATCTATCGCCTCCTGCAAGGTGTCCAGACAGGGGTTGCTTTTTGCCAGGCTCAAATTAATCACGGTTGCCGGATTTGAATTGGGCGGCGCGTTGGGCACGGTACCGCCCGCGGCCCAAATTATCCCGTCGGCAACGCTGGACGTAGCACCGGTGCCACACGAACTGAGTGCCGCAATAGAAACCATCTTCGCGGCCGGCGCGACCCCGGCAATGCCAATACCATTGTTGGACTCCGCGGCTGCTATTCCGGCGACGTGCGTGCCATGCCAATATACGCACTTAAGGTCTGGGTAACCCTTGTTCATCCCATAGGTAGCGGGATCGTTGCCCCCAATCGTCAGACCGGGCAAAAGTTTGGCATTGAAGTCGCTGTGACTCGTGACGCCAGTGTCAACAATCGCAATCACTTGCCCATCGCCCTTTGCAATATCCCATGCGCTCTCCGGCCGAATTCCCGGCTGAGTCACTCCGGCAACCTCATTGGAGCGGAGATACCATTGCGTGCCGTAATACGGATCGTTCGGGACCATTTGCACGGACATCTCGACGTCAGGTTCGATGTACTCCACATCCGGGTCTGACGCGATCGCCCGCATAAACGCTTTGGCCTCGCGCGCATTCAGTTTTCGGTCACTCGTCACGACGTCGGAGCCGGTTCCCATGCGACGAAGATGGCGCGCCTTTGCAGGAAATGCCGTGGCAAGGCCCGTCAATTTTTGACGTACGGCATCGGTGTTTTTTCGTTCCGTGCTGCCGTTTTTGTATTTGATGATGAAACGGTCAATCATTGCGTCGTCTTGCATCCCCTGCGCATGGACCTTCATCGCGATTTCCGGCGAGACATTTTCTGTGGCAGCCGCGCTTGCCGCTGCTGCGACGGCTGCCTTTGAAACAGCAGTCGCACGTTCATTGTTGTTTTCGGCGAGACCTGAACCAGCGTCACTACCACCGCCACACGCCGCAACAGTGAGCGGCAGAGCGGTCAGCGCCCGGCGCAACCCGGTCATGCGCGTCGTCGTGAGTTGCATATGTTCTCCTTGTTTTCAGCCTGGCTTCTTGCGTTGACCTCGTATCAGGACGAGGCTGGCTGCGGGCGATGCCATTGCCATTTCAAGGTAAATTTACCCTAAACAGGATAAATAAACATCAGACTCATCCGAATTGCGGCGCTCTCGATCTATTGCGCATCGTGTTTCTCGCTGGTTCGACACTCGTCAAATCGTGGCGCTCCGGCAAAGCAGAAATGCAAAATGCCGGGCGCGATTCCCGGCAAGAAAGAAGATCAACCAGGCCACTGCCCGCCACAATCGAGCGGCAAGCAGCGGCCCTGCGAATCAGAACGAGTAAATCAACTGCGTGCCAAGGAGATCGTTGGATTTGCCATACGAGCCGTCGCTGCGCAGGAAGGTATCCTGCGTCGACCAGTCGTGCCGATACTCCACCTTGACCGTGAGTTGCCCGGTCGGATAGAACAGCAGGTCGAGCGCCACGTCCTGGCGCGCCGCGCCCTTGCATTCGAAGCCATAACCGCCCGCCGCCTTCGAAGCCGCGAGACAGCTCGCGCCAATGCCAAAGCCGTTAGTTCGGCGGATGGGGGAAGTGAACGGAAAGACCGGGCGCCGGACGAAGGCGCAGCGCCAGGCGCGACATGAGGGAAAGCGGCTGCGAATCGCCGTGCTCAGAACTGAATCGATGCGTGGCCGATGCCGTCGAATTCCGCCGTCACCAGGTCGCCGGCCGAGGCGGGCAGAATGCCGACCCAGGTGCCGGTGGTGACCACGGTGCCCGCTTCCACGCGCGCGCCTTCGCGCGTGGCGTGCTTGAGCCAGGCCACGAGGCCAAACGCCGGATCGCCCAGCGCGTGGGTGCCGCGCTGCTCGAAGCTTTGCTCGCCAATGCGAACGTGGCAGCGTTGCGCGGACCAGTCCCGCGCCTCGTACTCACGCCACTCGCCAAGCACGAGCGCGCCGTGGGCCTGCAGGTCGGCGAGCTTGAGCAGCGCAGGCGTGTCGATGTACTGCTGCCAGCGCGAATCCACCACTTCGATAGAGACCGCCATCGCGTCCACCAGCGCGGCCGCGCTGTCGTGATCGAGCGCGGCCGCTTCGGCGGCGTCCACCGCGCGGGAGAGGCGCAGGGCAATCTCGGCCTCGATGCCACGCCAGGCGAAGTGCCGGTTCCCGGCCTGCGCCGGGCTAGACCAGACACCCTCGGCGGGCAGTTGCGCGTGCGTCAGCCGCGCCTGTCGCGATGGGCCGCCGGATTTCCAGTATGCGGAGCCGGACATCCGCCAGCCAAAGGCTTCGGCCACCGCCGCCTGCACGGCATAGGCTTCGTCGTGAGTCGTCAGCGCGTCGGCGAAGGGTTGCGCGTCGGCGCACTGCTGGCTGCGCCGCGCGCGGATGAGCGTTTGTGCAACGAGATCGATCTGGTCTGTATTCATGCCTGGAAATTCGCTAGGTTCGCGTTGAATTCGTTGAGTTCGTTGATCGGGAGAGCGGCAGGCAATCGGCCGCTCAATGTCCTGCGGGGTGCCCTTCGAGCGCGCGCATGATGGCACGGCACGCCGCGGGCACGGGGCCGATCACCGGAATGGCGAATCGTTGGCTGAGCGCCTGCGCCGCGCGCCCGAGCGGCCCGCCGCCGATCACCACGGCCTGCGCGCCATCGTCTTCGATACAGGCCTGGACGGCGGCGGCCAGCGCCGCCTCCAGTGCCTGCGGGTCTGTGCCCAGCCGCGCGGGGTCGCCCGGCGTGAAGCGCGCGCCGGTGAAGGCGGCGGCCAGCCCGAGCTGCCGGACTTTCGCTTCGATCGAGGCCGCCAGCGCCGGCGTGGTCGTGGCGATCCCAAAGCGGCCGTGCCGCGCCGCCTCATGCATGGCCGCCTCGCCGATGCCCACCACCGGCACCGCCAGCCTGCGCCGTAGCGCCTCGATGCCGGGATCGCCAAAGGCCGCCACGATCACGCCGCTGGCATCGCCCACGTCGAGTGCGCCCACCGCCCCGTCTGCCGCGCGCAGGTCCGGCTCCTCGACGATCATCGGCACGCCGTTTTCCATCGTCGCGCCACGCACGGGCACGCGTTCGCCAAGGCTCGCGCGCGCGATCTCCAGCATCATCTGCGTGGTCGCCTGCGACGTATTGGGGTTGATCAGCAGAATAGGGTTCATGTCACTCCGGGAATCAGGATCCACTGGCGGTGCCGGTGCTAACCGCCAGATCGGGTTCGTCCTCGACGTCGGGCTCGCCCATCGGCCGGCCGAAGGTCTCCGGCGCGAACTGCACGCTCAGGGCGAACACCGCGTACATCGCCGCCAGCAGGCTGAACATGCCGCCCACGCCATAGGCTTCGAATACGCGCCCGCTCACGATCGGCGTAAGCGCGCCGGCCAGCGTGCCCAGCGCGAGAATGAGCGAGGTGCCGAAGGCACGGACATCGGTGGGATATTGCTCGGGGGCGAAGATCCAGATCGAGGTGTTCAGCAGCACCACGCAGAACGTGAAGCACGCGCCGAACAGCAGCACCAGCGCCACGTTCACCGTCAGGAAGCCAAAGCACAGCCCGGCCGCGCAGGCCAGCCCGGCGCCGAGCGTCAGCACCCGCTTGCGCGGGAAATGATAGCCGCAGAACGACGCCGCGAGCGCGCCGAACAGGCTGCCGCTTTGCATCACCATCGTGAACAGCAGGCTTTTGGAAATGGTGTAGCCCTGCGACATCAGGATGCTCGGCATCAGCGTCAGCACCGAGATTTGCGCGCCATACGTCATCGACACCGCCACGCCCAGCGCAATCGTGCGCCGCCCCAGCCGGCCCTGGAAGACATCGCGCAGCCGCACCCTGGCGCGCGGCGAGTCGTCCCGGACGGCGTCCTTGATGTATTGCGTCGGCGCTTCGCGCAGCTTGCCGAGGCGTCCCGAAGCGAGGCCCGAGAGCACCGTGTTCACCTCGTCCACGCGCCCCTTGGAGAGCAGGAAGCGCGGCGTCTCGGGAATCAGCCGGCGGTAGAACACCACGAAAATGGCCGGCACCACGAGGCAGCCGAACAGCCAGCGCCAGCTATCGGGCCCGGGAAACATGGCGAACACCGCGAGCCCGAAGGCCGGCGCCAGCATATTGCCGAAGCCGCCGCTGCCCACGCTGACCATGCCCACCGCGGTGCCGCGAAAGCGCGTGGAGCACAGCTCGGCCAGCATCGTCACGGCCACGGAGATTTCGCCGCCCAGCCCGATGCCGACGACGAAGCGCCCCGCCGACAGCACCGGATAACTGGGCGCGAGCGCGCAAATGACGGCGCCCAGCGTGAAAAGCAATAGATTGGCGCTCAGCATCGCGCGCCGGCCGTAGCGGTCGGCGATATAGCCCGATCCCACGCGCCCCAATGCGGCCGCGCTGAAGGTCAGCGTGTTGAGCAAGCCGATCTGCGCGAGCGATATGCCCCACTGCTCGCGCAGGATGGGGCCCACGAGGCCCACGGCGTTTTGCTCGAAGACATCGAACATCACGCCCAGCATGATCAGGAAAATGATCTTCTTGTGGGCGGCGGTGACACCGATGCCGTCCATTGCACGGTCGAGCTCCTGCTGCTGCGGCGAGCCCGACGATTGAACATTCACTTCTGCGCCCATGTTGTCTCCTCCTCGAGTTGAGGTCAGTCGCGGTGTATCCGGGAACTTGTAATCGGCGTGATGCGCCGGTATGGGTGGAGCGGCAAGGAAAGTGCGTGACTGCTGTGGTGCTGCTGTAGTGCTTATTCGAGTGCGGGGGTGGATGCGGGTGGCCGGCGTGCGTCCAGCGCCTGCTCGGCCGCATAGGCGAGCCGTATCAGCGCGCTTTCCGAGAACGGCCGGCCGAACAGCTCCAGGCCAACCGGCACGCCCTGCGGGGCGTTACCGTCCGGCTCCGAGAAGCCCGCGGGAATGACGATGGCCGGGAAGCCCGTGGCCGACGCCAGCACGCCGTTGCGTTCGGCCTGCGCCGCGCCGATCGGCACGACGAGGCGGCGCTGGTGCGGAAACACCAGGGCATCCAGGCGGTGCGCCGCCATCAGGGCCAGCACGCGCTCGCGCAAGGCCTGCTGGCGTTGCAGCCGCTCGCGATAATCCGCTTCGTTGCCCGCCAGGGCGAGGGCGCTGGCGAGCGTGGCCGCGACGCCCGGATGCACGCTCGCCGACGCCACCACGTCTTCGAGCGAGCGCACCTGCACGGCGGCCGGCGCGCCCACGAGGTAAGCGTCGAGATCGCTCTTCATTTCGTAGAGGTGCACGAGCGTGTCCGCGAGCAGCGCGTCGGGGCGGATGTCGTCGTCGATCTCGATCAGCTCCGCGCCTTGTGCCTTGACGGTGTCCAGCGCCCGTTGCATGACCGCGTTGACGGGCCCATGCTCCGGCCCGCTGCCGAAGAAGCGGCGCAGCAGCCCGATGCGCGCGCCCTTGAGCCCGCTGGCATCGAGCCCGTCCGCATAGCTGGACGGAATGTGCCGCGCGCCGTGACTCGTGACCGGGTCTGCCGGGTCGTGGCCCGCGATGATGTCGAGCAGGACGGCCGCGTCCGTCACGGTGCGGGTGATCGGCCCGATGATGTCCTGCGTCAGCCCGCAGGGCACGAGCCCGGCGCGGCTGACGAGTCCCATGGTCGGGCGCAGGCCCACCAGGTTGTTCGCCGAAGCCGGGGAGCGGATCGAGTTGATGCCGTCGGTGCCGATGCCCAGTAGTCCGAAGTTCGCGGCAATGCCCGCGCCCGTGCCGCCGCTGGAGCCACCGGGCGTGCGGGTCAGGTCATAAGGATTCAGCGTCTGGCCGCCCAGCGTGCTCACGGTCTCGCCGCCCGAGGCCAGCTCGTGCAGGTTGGTCTTGGCGAGCACGATCGCCCCCGCCTCGCGCAGCTTGCGAACGATGAAGGCATCCTGTGCGCTGACATTGCCGCGCAGGCAGCTCGCGCCGGCCGAAGTCTCCATGCCTTCGCACTCGACGTTGTCCTTGATCAGCACGGGGATGCCGTGCAAGGGCGCGAGCGCGGCGGCGGGGTTCGCGGCGGCTTGCGCATCGAGGCGCTCCGCCTCGGCAAGCGCCTGCGGATTGAGCCGCAGCACGCTGTTGATGCTGGGGCCTTGCCGGTCATAGGCGGCAATGCGGTCGAGGTAACGTTGGACCAGCTGGCGCGCGGTCAGCCGGCCCTCCTGCATGGCGGCACGCACACCGGAGACGGTGGCCTCCATGACGCCGATGCCGGATTCGATCGAGGGTTTCATGTGTCTGTTCCGTGTGCCCGGAGCGGGGGCATCGAGTGATTGAGTCCGGAGGGGCGGCACGCCGCCCCTCCGCTTGCATTGCCGGAAAACAACCGGCTCATGACCGGCCAACTACCGGCCAACTACCGGTTGACCAGTTTGGCCGGCAAGGTCCAGATCGCGAACGCGCCGATCACGAGCATCCCCGCGATCATGTAGTACGCGCTGGTGCCGCTTTGGGTCAGATCCCGCAGATATCCGATCATGTAGCCGCTGGTGAAGCCCGCGAGGTTGCCGATCGCGTTGCTCATGGCAATGGCCGTGGCCGCCGCCGCGCCGCTCAAGAACGCGGTGGGCAAGGACCAGAACAGCGGCGTGCAGGTCAGGATGCCGGCCGCGGCAATCGAGAGGAACACCAGCGAGAGCGCGGTGCTGTGCATGATCCACGGCAGAGCGAGAAAACCGATCGCCCCCATCATGCACGGCACGATCAGATGCCAGCGGCGTTCGCGATGCTTGTCGGCGCTCTTGCCGAAGAAGTACATGGTGACGATGGCCGCCATATACGGAATCGCGCTCAGCAGGCCGATATGCACGGGATCGGAAACGCCCGTCGACTTGATGAAGGTGGGCAGCCACAGCGTGATGCCGTACTGGCCGGTGACGTAGCAAAAGCAGATCAGGCTGATGAGCCAGACGCGCGGGTCGGTGAAGACCTTGCCCACGCGGGCTTCCGTGCCCGATGCCTGGTTGTCTTTTGCCTTGGCCTGCTCGAGCACCTGCTTCTCGCCATCGCTGAGCCATCTGGCCTTGGCGATGGAGCTGTCGAGATAAAAGAAGCAGGCGAAGCCGAGCAGCACGGCAGGCACGGCCTCGATGATGAACATCCACTGCCAGCCCGCCCAGCCCGCGACGCCGCCCATGCTGCCCACGAGGAAACCCGAGAGCGGATTGCCGATGATGCCCGACAGCGGCGAGCCCATGCAGTAGATCGCCATGATCTTCGCGCGCCGGTGCGACGGGTACCAGCAGGACAGGTAGTACACGATGCCCGGCGTGAAGCCCGCTTCGGCGAGGCCCAGCAGGAAGCGCAGGGTGTAGAAGGCCGTTGGCGTCTTCACGAACACGAAGCACGCGGAGAGCAGGCCCCACGTCACCATGATGCGGCCGATCCAGACCTTGGCGCCGAACCGGTGCAGCGCCAGATTGCTTGGCACTTCGAACAGAAAATAGCCGATGAAGAAAATGCCGGCGCCAAGGCCATAAACGGTCTCGCTGAAGCCTAGCGCCTGGGACATCTGGAGCTTGGCGAAGCCGACATTGACGCGGTCTAGATAGGCAATGAGGAAGCAAAGCATCAGGAACGGCACGAGGCGCCAGCTTACCTTGCGATAAACCGCGTCTTCGTCCGAGTTCACCTTTGCCCCGGCCTGCAGGGTGGTTTCCACAGCGTCTCCTTTGTATTGTTTCCAGCTACATCAGTGCTGCCGCGCCC
The DNA here is from genome assembly GCA_031286755.1 of Paraburkholderia sp. Classification (GTDB taxonomy): domain Bacteria; phylum Pseudomonadota; class Gammaproteobacteria; order Burkholderiales; family Burkholderiaceae; genus Paraburkholderia. Next base: position 27,371 of record JAITTX010000053.1, on the reverse strand, counting down.
ATCGCGAATGCGATCCGCGCTGTGTGGAACTGGCCTGTGCCGCCGAAGCCCGCGCCCGCGCGCACGCCGGGGTGAATGAGGCCATCCGCCGCCAGGCCCTCCACAGCCTCGCAGCAAACGGCCTTCACGAACCGGCGCCTGGCGCGGGCGCGAGAGCCCGGGGCGGCTTCGCCTCAGGCGGCGGCGCGCAGCGGCAAGGGGCTCGCGTGGGCCGCGAGATGGTCCATGGCCGCGGCAACGCCGCTGGCGGCAAGCGGCACGCCGCTGATCTTCAACCCCATCTCGCAGCCGGCGAGCGTGGCCATCAGCGTGAGGTCGTTGCAGTCGCCGAGGTGGCCGATGCGGAACATGCGGCCCTTCATCTTGCCGAGCGCCGCGCCGAGCGACATGTTGAAGCGGTCGTAGATCACGCGGCGCACCGCGTCCGCGTCGATGCCCTCCGGCATCATCACGCCGGTCAGGACCGGGCTGTAGACGGCCGGGTCCGCGCACTGGATCTCGAGCCCCCACGCCCGCACCGCCTGGCGGCAAGCCTCGGCCAGGCGCTGGTGGCGCGCGAAGACGTTGTCCAGCCCTTCCTCCAGGATCATGTCGAGCGCCTCCGAGAGGCCATAGAGCAGATTCGTGCTGGGCGTGTAGGGCCAGTAGCCGGTCTGGTTCATTGCGATGATCTCTTCCCAGTCCCAGAAGCCGCGCGGCAGCCGCGCGCTCTTCGCGGCCTCGAGCGCCTTGGGCGAGACGGCATTGAAGCTGATCCCCGGCGGCAGCATGAGGCCCTTCTGCGAGCCGGACACCGTCACATCCACGCCCCACTCGTCGTGGCGGTAATCGGCGGACGCCAGCCCGGAAATCGTGTCGACCATCAGCAAGGCCGGATGCCCCGCCGCATCGATGGCGTGGCGCACGGCGGCAATGTCGGAGGTGACGCCGGTCGAGGTTTCGTTGTGCACCACGCAGACGGCCTTGATCGCATGGCCGCTGTCCTGGCGCAGGCGCGCCTCGATCAGGTCGGCCTGCACGCCGCGCCGCCAGCCCTCGATGCCCGGCAAGCCGAGGAATTCCGGGCGCAGGCCCAGCTTCTCGGCCATCTTCTTCCACAGCGTGGCGAAGTGGCCGGTCTCGAACATCAGCACGTTGTCGCCGGGGCTCAGCGTGTTGGCGAGCGCGGCTTCCCACGCGCCCGTGCCGGACGCCGGGTAGATCACGACCGGATGCTCGGTCTTGAAGATGCTCTTGATGCCGGCCAGGACCTTCAGGCCCAGCGCGCCGAACTCGGGGCCGCGATGATCGATGGTCGGATAGCTGATGGCACGCAGAATGCGGTCCGGCACCGGGCTCGGGCCGGGGATTTGCAGGAAATGACGGCCGGCGGGATGGAAGTCGAGTTTCAGCATGTTTCCTCCTGTTGAATTTTGCATTCAAAATACTGTAGCAGAAGCGAATCGTAAGGAAAGGGGCTCGACGCAGAAAAATGTGCAGTGTTTACCCCATATTTGAAGCTGATTTTGTGTTGCCGCCTGCACTCCGTCGATCTGCTAGACTTCACGTAAACTACTTTAATTGAATTTTGCATGCAACATTACATTTCTTCCGCCAACACTTCGCCCGCTCCCGCGCTTCCGAAAGTCGAGCGACAACGCCTGCACGACACGGTGGTGAGCAACTTGCGCAACTTCATCGTCGAGGGGGTGTTGAAGCCCGGCACCAAGCTCAACGAGCGCGAGCTGTGCGAAACGCTGGGCATCTCGCGCACGCCGCTGCGCGAGGCGCTGAAGGTGCTGGCAGCCGAAGGGCTAATCGATATCTCGCCCAATCGCGGCGCCACCGTCGCCAGCCTGTCGGCGGCGGAGATCCGGGACACCTTCGAGTTGATGAGCGGCCTGGAAGCGCTCTCGGGGGAATTGGCCTGCGAGCGCATCACGCCTGTCGAGCTCACCGAGCTCAAGGCGATGCACTACGCCATGCTCGCCTGCCGCGCGCAAGACGACCTGCCCGGCTACTACGGCTACAACCAGCAGATTCACGACCGCATCAACCAGGCGGCGCGCAACACCGCGCTGCGCGAGACCTGGCTGAGCGTGAACCGCCGGCTCCAGGCGCTGCGCTTTCGCTCGAACTTCCAGAAGGCGAAGTGGGACCGCGCCATCCACGAGCACGGCGAAATGCTGGTGGCGCTGGAAGCGCGGGACGGCAAGCGCCTGGCGGCGATCCTGCGCGAGCATTTGCTGGAAAAGCGCGACGCGGTGCTCCTGATGCAGGAGACCGGGGTGGACGCCGCACCCGTGGCATCAGCCGCCTGATTGGCCTGATTGCACGGGCGCGGCTGGATTCAGCTCTTCCGTGTGTCGCGCTCGCGAAGCGCGGTCATGAAACCCGCTTACGAAACGCGACTATGAAGCGCGTCCATGAAGCGCGTCCATGAAACTCACTCATCGAGCGCGCTCACGAAACCCGCTCGCGGAACGCGCTCAAGCGTGCCAGCAGCCAGCGCAGCAACTCCTGCGCCGCCGCCGAGAGCGGGCGGCCCGCGCGCACCAGCATGCGCGCCTTCGCCGACTGAAAGAGCGGATGCAGCACCGGCAGCGCCACCAGCTCGCCCGCCGCGATCTCGTGCATGGCCGCGAACTGGCCGATCAGCGTGATGCCCTCGCCCTGCTTCGCGAAGTGCTTGAGCACGGTGAGCGAATTGGTCGTGAGCGTGGCGTTGAGCTGCACGTTGTCCGAATACGCGAGCATCTGCACGATCTGGCCAAGGCCGAACGCGGGCGGCATCACGGCGAGCGGATAGTGCAGCAGGTCCGCCACGCGCACCGGCGTGCCGCGCGTGGCGAGCGCGTGCGCGGGATGCACGAGCACCACCACGGGCGCCGGCGCGCTCGCGCAATACTCGATATGCGGATGCGCGGGCGGATTGTAGGCCAGGCCGATATGCGCGCGCCCCTCCATCACGCCGCTCACCACATCGTTCACGGGCAGCACGTCCACGCCCACGTCGAGGCGCGGGTAGCGCGCGCAGAACTCCGTGAGCACCTCGTCCATCAGACCGTCCACGTAGCCTTCGCTCGTCGCCACGCGCACCTGCCCTTGCTGTAGCCCCTGCAACGCCTGCAGCCGCTGCTCGAACTGCTCCTGCTGGGTCTGGCAGCCGCGCCAGTACTCCACGAGATGCTGCGCGGCCTCGGTGGGCGCGACGCCGCGCGCGCGGCGCTCGAACAGCGTGGCGCCAATCTCCTCTTCGAGCAGGCGGATCTGCCGCGTGATGACCGACGCGGCCGTGTTCAGGCTGTCCGCCGCGCCGCGGATCGAGCCCTGCGTGAGCACCTCGTGGAAATACCGCAGCCGCCGCTGGTTGATGTCCCGCATCGCGCTCCCTCGTTTCTTCTGTTGCCCAAAGAGCAACGCTACACGACATCGGTTGCTGTTGCTCGCATTTTATTGTCTGACGACGATCCTCCAGACGCCCCCACAGAACGCCAGCAGCCCAACCCACAGGACCACCCACAGGAGCCTGCCCGTGAGCACTGCCCCCACGATCTCGTCCGACGCGCGCCAAGCGGCCCTCTACCGGCGCCTGAACTGGCGCATCCTGCCGTTTCTCCTCATCTGCTATCTGTTCGCCTGTCTCGACCGGCTCAACATCGGCTTCGCCAAGCTGCAGATGCAGAGCGATCTCTCGCTCTCCGACGCCGTCTACGGCCTGGGCGCCGGCATTTTCTTCCTCGGCTACGTATTGTTCGAAGTGCCAAGCAACCTGCTCTTGCCCAAGGTGGGCGCGCGCCGCACGATCGCGCGCATCCTGGTGCTGTGGGGGCTCACCTCGGCGGCCATGATGTTCGTGCGCGACGTGCCCACGTTCTACGGCCTGCGCTTCCTGCTAGGCGTATTCGAGGCAGGCTTCGCGCCGGGCATGATCTTCTATCTGACCTACTGGTACGGCGAGGCGCGCATGGCGCGCGCCATCGCCATCGTGATGACGGCCGGGCCGCTTTCGGGCGTGATCGGCGGACCACTCTCGGCGTGGTCGATGACGGCCTTCGACGGCGCATTCGGGCTCGCGGGCTGGCAATGGATGTTCCTGATCGAGGGGCTGCCCTGCGTCGTGCTGGGCGTGCTCGCGTGGTTCGTGCTGGCCGACCGCCCCGAGGACGCGCGCTGGCTCTCCGACGACGAGCGCGTAACGTTGCGCACGCAACTACGCGCGCCGGCGGCAAAGCACACCTCGTTTCTCAGCGTGGCCTCCGACCCGCGCATCTACCTGATGGCCGCCGCGTATTTCTGCGTGATCTGCGGCATCTACGCGGTCAACTTCTGGCTGCCGAGCATCCTCAAGGCGGATGGCGTGACCGACACCATGCGCATCGGCCTGTATTCGACGATCCCCTATCTCGCCGCCGTGGTGGGCATGGTGATCGTGGGCCGCAGCTCGGACCGCCGCGGCGAGCGCCGCTGGCACAGCGCGCTGCCCTCGCTGGCGGGCGGCCTGTGCCTCGCCGTCGCGACGATGGCGGGTGGCCATCTCGCCATGTCGCTGCTCTTCATGACGCTCGCCACGCTGATGATGTGGGCATCCTATACGGTGTTCTGGGCCATTCCGTCCGAGTACCTCAAGGGCGACACGGCGGCAGGCGGCATCGCGCTCATCAACACCATCGGCCTGCTCGGCGGCTTCCTGAGCCCCACCATCATCGGCTTCGCGCACGCGCTGACCGGCTCGCTGCACGCCGGGCTCTACGCGATGGTGGCGCTGCTCGTGATTGGCGCGGCGCTGCTGGCCGCCATCCGCGTGCCCAGGCGCTCGCACGAGGACGATGCGGCCGCCGAGAGCTTCGCCACCACGGCCAACCGCATGTGAGCCAGCGCCGAGGGCGCGCAGCATCGGCAACCATCGGCGTACACCCTCGGCGCGCATCGCCGGCAGACACCTCGACACGCACCACCCGGAGACACCGCATTGACCAAGACCATCCTGATCGCAGGCTTCCAGCACGAGACCAACACGTTTGCGCCGTCGAAGGCGGCCTATGAAAATTTCGAGCGTGGCGAGGGCCACCCGGCGATGCCGCGCGGCGAAGCCATGCTTGCGCTGCGCGACGTCAATCTGCCCGCGGGCGGCTTCATCCGCGCCGCTGAACAGGCGGGCTGGAGCCTCGTGCCGGTGGTGTGGGCAGGTGCGAGCCCGTCCGCGCACGTCACCGCCGATGCCTATGAGCGCATCACGGGCGAGATCGTCGCGGCGGCGCAGCGCGGCGGCTTCGACGCCATCTACCTCGACCTGCACGGCGCGATGGTGAGCGAAGCCTGCGACGACGGCGAAGGCGAGCTGCTCGCGCGCCTGCGCCGCGTGGTGGGCCCCGCGCTGCCGATCGTCGCCTCGCTCGACCTGCACGCGAACGTGACCGAACAGATGCTCGCGAACGCCGACGCGCTGGTCGCCTATCGCACCTATCCGCACGTGGACATGGCCGAGACCGGCGCGCGCGCGGCGGCGCTGCTGCAAACGCTGTTCACGCGCGGCACGCCGCTCGCGCGCGCGGTGCGCCGCCTGCCCTTCCTCATTCCGATCAACGGCATGTGCACGCTGCTGGAGCCGTCGCGCTCGATGTACGCGCGCCTTGGCGCGAGCGAAGGCGGCGCGGTGCGCTCGCTGTCGTTCGCGCCGGGCTTTCCGGCCGCCGACTTCCCCGAATGCGGCCCGGTGATCTGGGGCTATGGCGACGACGTCTCCGCCGTCGAGGCCGCCGTGGAAGCGCTTTACGCGCGCATGATGCGCGACGAAGCGCAATGGCAAGTGCCCTTTCTCGCGCCGCGCGACGCCGTGGCCGAAGCGCTGCGCCTTGCCGGAGCGAACGTTGCGGACAGCGATGCGCGCGAAGGTCCGATCGTGATCGCCGACACCCAGGACAACCCCGGCGCCGGCGCCGACTCCAACACCGCGGGCATGCTGCGCGCGCTTGTCGAGGCCAACGCCCAGGACGCCGCCGTGGGCCTGTTCTTCGACCCCGCGGCGGCGGCGCGCGCGCACGCGGCGGGCGTGGGCGCCACGCTCGCGCTCACGCTGGGCGGCCAGAGCGGCGTGCGCGGCGACGAGCCGTTCACGGGGCGCTTCGAAGTGGTGGCGCTATCGGATGGCCGCTGCCGCTACGACGGCCCGATGATGCACGGCATGCAAGTGGAGCTGGGCCCGGTGGCCTGCCTGCGCATCGGCGGCGTGCGCGTGGCGGTGAGCTCGACGAAGGCGCAGATGCTCGATCGCAACCTCTACCGCGTGGCCGGCATCGAGCCCGAGCGCATGACGATCCTCGTGAACAAGAGCTCGGTGCATTTTCGCGCCGACTTCGAGCCGATCGCGCGCGCGGTGCTGGTGGCGAAGGCGCCGGGCCCGATGTGCGCCGACCCCGCCGATCTGCCCTGGAAGCGGCTCAAGCCGGGCATGCGGCTGAAGCCGGGCGGGCCGGCGTTCGGCGGTTGAGGCCTGCTGTTCGAGCTGAAGATGGAACCGTTGGCGGAGCGCGCCGCGCATCGCTAACGGTGTTAATTGTCGGCGAGCTTGCGCGAGACGACATAGACGTCCACGCTACCCATCGAGCATTCGGCCGACGACGCTTCGCTGGACGTGATGACTTCGATGGCGCGGCCCGACTGCTCGTAGAACGTGATGTCGTACACATCGCGATACAGGTCCTTGCCGACCTTCTGGGAGGCGATGCGCACCGCGCGTGTCTTCGATTCGTCGAGCTTCGTCGGGTCGGTGATGCCCGCGTTCTTGAGCTTCACCAGCGCGATGTTGCGGGGCCAGCTAACGCATTGCTCGGGCGACGCGGCGAGTGAAAGTACGGGAGTGGCCAGCAAGAGCGTGGCGCAGATGGCGAGCGCTTTCATTGCGTCCCTTGAGCGTTCCAGCATGAACAAGCCCCCGCTCTACTCGCACCCTTCGGGCCGCGCGTTCCAGCGCCGGATCGCGCGGCTCTCGCGGTCGAAGCCGAGCACGCTGATCGTGGCCGTGTCCAGGTAGAGATGCGCGCCGAGCGCCGCCGCATTGCCGATCCAGCACCCGGCGAGCACCCGCAGGAAATGCGCGTGCGAGAACACGGCAATGCGCCGCCCCGAGCCGCCGCGCGTGCCGGCGCCGCCCTGCGCGAGAATCGCCAGCAGGTTCTCCACTACGCCTCGCGCGCGCGCTTCGATCTGCGTGAGACTCTCGCCGTGCGGGATCAGCGAATGCCAGACGCTCCAGTCCGGCTCCGTCTTGCGGATCTCGGCGGTCGTGCGACCCTCGTAGATGCCGTAGTCCCATTCGTGCAGATCGGCCGAGACCATCATCTCCTCACCCAGGCCCGCCAGCTGGCAAGTCTCGATGGCGCGCGACATCGGGCTCGCGAGCACCGCGTCGAAGCGCTGCGCGGCCAGCGGCCTCGCGAGCGCGAGCGCCTGCGCGCGGCCATGATCGGTCAGCGCGATGTCCGTGCGCCCCGTGTGCTGGCCACTGCGGCTCCACTCGGTTTCGCCGTGGCGAATCAGCCAGACTTCGCCAGACGCGGCGCTTGCTTTCATATCGACGGACATCGGGTCACTCCGGTAACGGGCTGCCGCCTCGCGGCGCATGTCGCGAGGCGCAAGAACGAATTCGCGGAGTCATTTTAAGGCAGCGGCGCGCACCCCACCGTGCGCGCCGCCCAGCGCGATCCGTCCGCGGGGACGGACCGCTCATCCGATATCCGGCCGAGGCCGGGTTGCCGCTCAGTTGATACTCAATTGCTACTCAATTGCTACTCAATTGCTGCTCAGTTGCCGCTCAGTTGCCGCTCAGTTGCCGCTCAGTTGCCATTGTCCGGCGCCTGGATCATCTTCCAGCCGTTGCCGGCCGGGTCGCGAAAGCCCGCATCCACGCTGCCGTAGCGGTCCACCGGCTCCTGCGTGAATTCCACGCCCTTCGCCTTGAGCACCGCATAGCTCGCGCGGCAGTCGGACACGGCCAGCACGAGCGGTGGCATGGCCCCCTTCGCGACCATGGCCCGCAGGGTTTGCGCAGTTGCCTCGTCGTGCACGGGCGGGCCGGGCGCGAACAGGCCGAGCTGGAACGAGGGCTGGTCCGGATGCTGGACCGTGAGCCAGCGATAGGTGCCGTTGCGCACGTCCGTGTGGACGCTGAATCCGAGTTTGTCGACGTAAAACGCGAGCGCTTCGTCCTGGTCGTCGACGTACAAGCCCACTACATTGATACCCTGGTTCATGTGACCTCCGTGGTTGGTGGCTGCACTGTATCGCCGGCCAGGCGGCGGCGCTTCTCCAAAACTGCCATCGTGAGATCGGGGCGCTGCGCGGCCTTCAGCACGCAGGCGGGCACGCGCTCGAGCTCGGACATGCCGGCGCGCGCCTCGCGGCGCATGGCGCTCGGGCTCATGCCCGTGATGTCGCGAAAGATGCGCCCGAACGTGCCCAGGCTCTCCCAGCCGGTGGCGAACGCGATATCCGTGATGCCGAGTTCGGTGTCGCGTAGCAGCGTGGTGGCCTGCTCGATGCGCCGGGTCAGCAGGTAGCGGTGCGGCGGCACGCCGAACGCGCGCTTGAAGGAGCGCGCGAAATGCGCTTCGGAAACACCGCTGACTTCCGCCAGCCGCTTGACGGGCCAGGCCTCGTGCGAGGCGGCGTCCATGCGGTCGCGCGCGCGCAGCAGGCGGCGCAGCAGCGCCGGGTCTTCGAGTGCGTCGGCGAGCGGCTGTGCGCGATGATCTTTGTGTGAGGGCATGAGTTCCGGGGACGCAAGCGACATGCGCGTAGGCGACATGCGCGTAGGCGACGTGCGCGTAGGCGACGTGCGCGGGTTTAGACCCGGCAAGGATACCGGCATCGAAGCGTACGGGCTCGCGCGGGCGATCGAGTCTAGAATGGCGGCGTCGCCAATGTGCCTCCCATGCGCTTCCAATAAGCGGACCGTCCCGCGCGCCAGCCAGCAAGAAGCGCTCGTGCCCGGCACCTGTTGCGCTTCGAAAAAACCTCCATTCGCCGGGGCTTCACGCAATCCGGAGACGACATGACAGCAAGCCTTGCTTCGCAGGCCCCCTCCCCCTCGGACTATATCGCCCACCATCTGCAGCAATTCTCCGCGCCGCCCGGGACCACAACCGTTGCCGGGCAGCACGCGGCGTTCTTCCTGTGGGATTTCGAGCCCCTGATCCTCGCGGCCATCCTCTTTGCCGTGCTCGTGGTCTGCGCCGCGCTCAGCGAGCGCCGCGCGCTCTTCAGGCTCGAGCGCAGCATGAACTTCGGCCAGCGCCTGTACGTCTGGTGGTCGTGCGCCTGGCGCCAATGGCTTGCGAGCCTGCTGCTCCTGATCGCCGGCGTGATCGCCTATCATTTTCTGACCGCGCGGACCGCCGTGCCGCTCGCGCACTGGACAGCCGCGCTGAACCAGCCGCGCCCGGCCGGCACGTCGTCCGCGTGGCTCGTCGCGCTCGACGCCTTGTCGGGCGTCGCGCTCAACATGATGCCCGCCCTCGCGGCCATCCTGCTCTACGTGCTGCTGAGCCTGCCGCTCGCGGGCTACATGGTGCGCAGCGGACTGGTTGCGCACGCCTTGCCCGCGCCCGCGAGACTCGGCCTCTGGCACGCCACGCTGCTGGGCTGGACGACCTGGGCGTGGTCCATTCCAGGCAGCCTCGCGATTGCCGGCGTGGCAGCGCCGTTTCCGCATCATGTTTCGACTGCGTGCCGGCTGGCGCTCCTCGTGCTGTGGAGCATGTACATCGTCCTGCCGCGCCAGTTGCGCCGGATGACGCGACTCGCGCCAGCCGGTGGCTGAAAAACCGTGGCGCTCGCGGTCACGCGAGCGGATGCAAATGATGAATCAGGATTTGGCGCTCACCCTCTTCCGACCTTAAGATCGACAGCGCCCGAACCCTGCCCATCCCTCATGCATACGGACATGTCTCCACCGCGCGCTTCCTCCGCCGGCCGCGCGCTCGAAGTGCTGCTGGTCTTTTTCCGGCTGGGCGTGACGAGCTTTGGCGGCCCGATTGCCCACCTCGGCTATTTCCGCCGCGAATTCGTCGAGCGCCGCCGCTGGCTCGACGACGCGGCCTTCACCGATCTGGTCGGGCTGTGCCAGTTCCTGCCCGGTCCCGCCAGCAGCCAGACCGGCTTTGCGATCGGCCTGCTGCGGGGCGGCTGGGCTGGCGGGCTCGCGGCCTGGTGCGGCTTCACGCTGCCCTCGGTGTTCGCGATGCTGGTCTTCGCGGCCCTTGCGCCGGACCTGGGCGGACCCGTGGGCATTGGCGTGGTGCATGGCCTGAAGCTCGTCGCGGTGGCCGTGGTGGCCCAGGCGGTCTGGGACATGGCGCGGCGCCTGTGCCCCGACCGTCGCCGCGCGGGTATCGCGCTCGCCGCCGTGGCCTTGCTCAGCCTGCTGACCACGGCTTATGCGCAACTCATCGCGATCGCCGCGGGCGCCCTGCTCGGCCTCGCGCTGTGCCGCGCGAAACCCTCCGGCGACACGCGCGCGGCGCCCGGGCACAGCGCGGCGTTTCCCGTGTCGCGCAAAGCGGGCATGGCCGCGTTGATCGTTTTCTGCGTGCTGTTGTTCGGGCTCCCGCTGCTTGGCGCCGCCGCGCAAGGCGTGCGCGTATTCGAAGCGTTCTACCGGTCCGGCGCGCTCGTGTTCGGCGGCGGCCACGTGGTGCTGCCGCTGCTCCAGCGCGCGACGGTCGCGACCGGCTGGGTCGCGCCGAACGACTTTCTGGCCGGCTACGGCGCGGCGCAGGCCGTGCCCGGGCCGCTCTTCACATTCGCGGCTTTTCTGGGCTGGATGATGGCGAGCCCGCCCAATCACTGGAGCGGCGCGCTGCTGGCCACCGTGGGCATCTTTCTGCCGGGGCTGCTGCTCGTGCTGGCCGCGCTGCCGTGGTGGCACGCGTTGCGCAGCCGCCCGGCCATGGCGGCGGCGCTTGCGGGGGTGAATGCGGCGGTCGTCGGGCTGCTGGCCGCCGCGCTCTACTCGCCGGTGTGGACGAGCGCAGTCCACGCGCCAGCCGATTTCGCCATCGCGTGCATGGGCTTTTTTCTGTTGACGCGATGGAAGGTGCCGCCATTGGTGGTGGTGGTTTTCTGCATCGCTACGGGGATCGGGCAAAGCTTGCTGGGGTGAGCCATGCACGCGCTACGACAAAAAAATGGCGCCGCAGGCATTGAGCCCGCGGCGCCATTGCGCGAGATGCTACGACACTAGCCTGACGCGAAAACACCGCGCGTCAGGCCACTCTCGCATTTACATCGTCACGGTGTCGGCCACTTCCTTGAAGTCCTGGATCTGGTCGAAGTTCATGTACTGATAGATCTTGTCGCCATTGGCGTTGAGCACGCCGATATCGGCCATGTATTCGTCCTTGGTCGGGATCTTGCCCAGACGCGAGCAGATAGCCGCCAGTTCCGCCGAGCCCAGGTACACGTTCGTGTTCTTGCCCAGACGGTTCGGGAAGTTGCGCGTCGAAGTCGACATGACCGTCGCGCCTTCGCGCACCTGCGCCTGGTTGCCCATGCACAGCGAGCAGCCCGGCATTTCGGTACGCGCACCAGCCGTGCCGAACACGCCATAGTGGCCTTCTTCGGTCAGCTGCTTCTGGTCCATCTTGGTCGGCGGAGCGACCCACAGCTTGACCGGAATATCGCGCTTGCCTTCGAGCAGCTTCGACGCGGCACGGAAGTGACCGATGTTGGTCATGCACGAGCCGATGAACACTTCGTCGATCGTAGCTCCTGCGACGTCGGAGAGCGTCTTCACGTCGTCCGGATCGTTCGGGCAGGCCACGATCGGCTCGTGAACGTCGGCGAGATCGATCTCGATGACGGCCGCGTACTCGGCGTCCGCATCCGGTTGCAGCAGTTGCGGATCGGCGAGCCATGCTTCCATTGCCTTGATGCGGCGCTCGAGGCTGCGCGGGTCCTGGTAGCCCTGGGCGATCATCCACTTCAGCAGCGTGATGTTGCTGTTGAGGTATTCGATGATCGGTGCCTTGTTCAGATGCACCGTGCAACCGGCTGCCGAACGCTCAGCCGAAGCATCCGACAATTCGAACGCTTGCTCGACCTTCAGGTCGGGCAGGCCTTCGATTTCGAGAATGCGGCCCGAGAAGATGTTCTTCTTGCCCTGCTTCGCCACCGTCAGCATGCCTTGCTTGATGGCGTACAGCGGAATGGCGTTGACGAGGTCACGCAGCGTGACGCCCGGCTGCATCTTGCCCTTGAAGCGCACCAGCACCGATTCCGGCATGTCCAGCGGCATCGTGCCGGTGGCGGCCGCGAAGGCGACCAGACCCGAGCCAGCCGGGAAGCTGATGCCGATCGGGAAGCGCGTGTGCGAGTCGCCGCCGGTGCCCACGGTGTCGGGCAGCAGCATGCGGTTCAGCCACGAGTGGATCACGCCGTCGCCCGGGCGCAGCGCGATGCCGCCGCGCGTGCTGATGAAGTTCGGCAGCGTTTGGTGCGTCTTCACGTCCACCGGCTTCGGATAAGCGGCGGTGTGGCAGAACGACTGCATGACGAGGTCCGACGAGAAACCCAGGCACGCCAGGTCCTTCAGCTCGTCGCGGGTCATCGGGCCCGTGGTGTCCTGCGAACCCACCGAGGTCATCTTCGGCTCGCAGTAGGTGCCCGGGCGCACGCCCTGGCCTTCCGGCAGACCGCAGGCGCGGCCGACCATCTTCTGCGCGAGCGAGAAGCCCTTGCCGCTGTCGACCGGCTGCTGCGGCAGACGGAACAGCGCCGACGGCGCGAGACCCAGCGCTTCACGCGCCTTGGCGGTCAGGCCACGGCCGATGATCAGCGGAATGCGGCCACCGGCGCGCACTTCGTCGAACAGCACGTCGGACTTGACCTGGAATTCGGCGATCACGGCGCCGTTCTTGAGCGCCTTGCCTTCGTACGGGCGCAGCTCGACCACGTCGCCCATTTCCATCTGCGAAACGTCGAGCTCGATCGGCAGCGCGCCGGCGTCTTCCATCGTGTTGTAGAAGATCGGAGCGATCTTGCCGCCCAGGCACACGCCGCCGAAGCGCTTGTTCGGGATGAAGGGGATGTCTTCGCCCGTGAACCACAGCACCGAATTGGTGGCCGACTTGCGCGACGAACCCGTGCCGACCACATCGCCCACGTAGGCGACCAGATGGCCCTTTTCCTTCAGTGATTCGATGAACTTGACCGGGCCGCGCTTGCCGTCTTCTTCCGGCGTGATGCCGGGGCGCGCGTTCTTCAGCATCGCCAGCGCGTGCAGCGGGATGTCCGGGCGCGTGGTGGCGTCGGGGGCCGGCGAGAGGTCGTCGGTATTGGTTTCGCCCGTCACCTTGAACACGGTGATGGTGAGGCTCTCCGGCACTTCCGGACGGCTCGTGAACCATTCGGCGTCGGCCCAGCTTTGCAGCACGGCACGGGCGTTGGCGTTGCCCTTGTCGGCGAGTTCCTTGACGTCGTGGAACTGGTCGAACATCAGCAGGGTTTTCTTCAGCGCGTCGGCGGCCACGGTGCCCACTTCGGCGTCGGACAGCAGCTCGATCAGCGGGGCGATGTTGTAGCCGCCCAGCATCGTGCCGAGCAGCTCGGTGGCGCGCTGGCGCGAGATCAGCGCGCAGGCGGTCTGGCCCTTTGCCACGGCGGCGAGGAAACCGGCCTTCACGCGGGCGGCTTCGTCCACGCCGGCCGGCACGCGGTTGGTGATCAGGTCGAGCAGCGTCTGCTCTTCGCCCGCGGGCGGATTCGCCAGCAATTCCACCAGTTCGGCGGTCTGCTGGGCCGTGAGCGGCAGGGGGGGAATGCCGAGCGCGGCGCGCGCGGCTACATGAGCACGAAAGTTTTCAAGCATGTGGGGCCTACTGGTGTTGCGTTTCAGGGGAAGGCTTGTCAAGCACGCCCAGGCTGGTCCGGGTACCGCTTTGAGGGGGATTTTAATTGCAAACGGGCTCTAGCGTCAAATGTCTTATGTCTTATATAAGAGTTGAAGACACGTTGAAACCCGTGGCGGCAAGCGGTCATCGTGAATTTCGGGAGCGATCCAGCGGCTTGCCCGGGCGCCTTGAAGGGCTGCGCGCAGCGGGCCTGCGCAGTTACCCACGTGGTTCGCGGTCGCGCGGCGCGGGTGTGGCCTGCTCGTTAGCGAGCAATTGCCGGACGACATCGAAGAAGGCCGCGACGAGTCGCGCGCCGCGGCGCTCTTCGAGGCACACGACGTGCGCATGCGTATAAACGTCATCGCCATGAATCGCCAGCTTGCGCAAGCGCGGATCGTCGACGTGCTCGCGCTCCGACACGGCGGCGATGCCGAGCCCCAGGATCACCGCCTCCCGGACGGCCTCGCGGCTCCCGATCTCGAGCGAGTATCGCGGCACGACGTGGTGCGCGCGCATGGCCGCCTCCAGCGCCTTGCGCGTGGTCGAGCCCGGCTCGCGCATGATCATCGGCTCGTCGCGCAGGTCCTCGATGCGGATGCTGCGGCGGCGCGCCAGCCGGTGCGAGGCCGGCACGATGATCACGAGCGGATGGCGCCTGTATGGTACGTAGTAGAGCTTAGGATCCGCCTCGTACTGCGCGAGCACGGCAACATCGGTCTGATACGCCAGCAGATCGCGCACGGTGTCTTCCGAGTTGCCCAGCCGCACCGACACATTCAAGCCCGGATACCGCTGATGGAACGCGGCAACGATCTCGATTGCATGCAGCGGCCCCACCGCGCCTACGCGGATCAGTCCCGTCGTGAGGCCCGCGGACTCCTTCAGATAGTCGATCGCCTCCTGCTCGCTGCTGAACATGCGCTGCGCCATCGCGTAGAGGGTCTCGCCCGCGGGCGTCAACGCAACGCGCCGCCCGCTGCGATGCAGCAGCTCCACGCCATAGCCTTCTTCGAGCGCGCGCACCTGCGTCGTCACCGTCGGCTGGCTGACGTGCAGCGCCTTCGCGGCGGCCGTCACGCTGCCGTAACGGCCCACGGCATAGAACGATCGGAGGTGCGTCAGACGCATAGATCCGTTGAATGATCATGTGAAAATTTTTGTATTTTTACTATAAGCCGTGCTTTCCCATAATCCGTTCATACCCGAGACCCACTCATTGAGGGAAGGCGATGAACGGCGTGTTCTGGAATCCTGTGGAGGTGAACTTCGGCCGGGCCAGTCTCGAACGGCTGGCACCGATCCTTGGTGAGCGCAATGCGGTGGTGGTGACGTTTCCCGAAGCCGCCGGGCTCGGTCTGATCCAGCGGCTGCACGAAATTGCCGGTGCACGGATCGTCGAAGTCATCAGCGAGGTGCAGCCCAACCCCGACGTCCTGCACCTCGCCAAAATGTACGGCGAGTACTGGCGCGCGCATCACGCAACGCCGGTGATCGTGGCGGTGGGTGGCGGCAGCGTGCTCGATACGGCCAAGGCGCTGATGGTCGGCACGCACAGCGGCGAGTTCGGCGAGCTGCTCGAGTGCCTCGACAGTGGCGCGCCATTCACGCCGCCGCGCGCGAAGCAACTGATCACGGTGCCCACCACGGCCGGCACGGGCAGCGAAGTCACGCCGTGGGCCACGATCTGGGATCGCACGGTGAAGCAGCGCAAATACTCGCTGCATCTGCAGCAGACATGGCCCGAGGCGGCGATTGTCGATCCGGACCTGACGCTGTCACTGCCGCTCGCGGTGACGGTGCAAAGCGGACTCGATGCGCTGTCGCACGCGCTGGAGGCGATCTGGAACGTCAACGCGAATCCGATCTCGGACGAGTTCGCGGTGTCGGCGGCACGCGACATGCTCGAGACGCTGCCCATGCTCGCGAGCGACCCCGGCAATCCGCTCCTGCGCGAGCGCGCATCGTTCGCCGCGCTCAAAGCGGGCCTCGCATTCTCCAACACGAAAACCGCCCTCGCCCATTCGATCTCCTACGAGATGACGATCCATCACGGCATCCCGCACGGCATCGCGTGCTCGTTCACGCTGCCGATGGTGTTGGGCCTCGCGCGCGGACGCGACGCGGGCCGCGACGCGGTGCTCGCCCGCGTGTTTCCCTGCGCGCTTCGCGATGCCGAACATTTTCTCGCGCGCTTTCTCGAAGGACTCGGCGTGCGCACCGAATTCGCCAGCTATGGCGTGGGCGACGACGAATCGCGCCGCATGATCGAGCACGCGCTGAGCGGGCCGCGCGGGCGCAACTTCCTCGCCGCGCACGCCTGAGCCGGGCGGCGCCCGGAAAACCACAGAAGCGGGTGCCCGAGCCCGCCGCGCGTACATCGGCGCGAGCAAGCCACGCGCCGCCGCAAACGAGAACGGCGCCCGAAGCAGCGGCCGATCGACCCCGTCACGCCGCCGGCCGCCTACAAGGAGACATGTCATGGAAGCAGTGGAAATCGCTGGAAGCCTGCCGACGGACACGAACGCGCGCACCGCCAGATCGGTTGCGCTCGCGAGCCTGATCGGCACGACGGTCGAGTGGTACGACTTCTTTCTGTACGGCACGATCACCGGACTCGTGTTCGACAAGCTGTTCTTCCCGACCGGCAACGCCTTCGTCTCGACCATGCTCGCGTACACGGTGTACGCCGTGGGCTTCGCCACGCGTCCGCTCGGCGGCGTGATCTTCGGTCATTTCGGCGACCGGCACGGACGCAAGCCGCTACTCGTGCTGACGCTCTCGATCATGGGCGTCTCGACCTTCCTCATCGGCCTGTTGCCCACCTACGCGACGATCGGCGTCTGGGCGCCGGTGTGCCTGCTGCTCCTGCGCCTGCTGCAAGGCATCGGCCTTGGCGGCGAATGGGGCGGCGCGGTGCTGATGGCGTTCGAGTACGCGCCGCGCAGGCGACGCGGGCTCTACGCGTCCTATCCGCAGATCGGCCTCGCGGTGGGGTTGTGCCTGAGCAGCGGCGTGGTCGCGCTGCTGACGTCCTCGATGAGCACCGAAGCGTTCATGCAGTGGGGCTGGCGCGCCGCTTTCATGGCAAGCATCGTGCTGGTGGGCGTGGGCATGTTCATCCGGCTGCGCGTGGTTGAAACGCCGGCCTTCACGAAGGTGCGCGATTCTCATGCGGTGGCGCGAGTGCCGGTGAAGGAAGTGTTCGGCGACTATCGCAAGAACGTGCTGCTCGGCTGGGGCGCGCGCTATATCGACGGCGTCATCTTCAACATCTATGCCGTGTTTGCGCTCACTTATCTGATCGGCGTGCTGCACTACTCGAAGGCTGCCGTGCTGAGCGCCATCACGCTGGCCGCGTTCGTGCTCATCTTCACGATCCCGCTCGCGTCGCGCCTCTCGGATCGCGTCGGCCGGCGCAGGGTGTTCGGCTGGGGCGCGCTCGTGTGCGGCCTGAGCGCATGGCCGGTATTCGCGATCTTCCATGCTTCGCAGAGTCTCGGCGCGGTCGTCGGCGCGATCGTGATCGTGCTCGGCGTTCTGTACGCCTTCGTCTACGGGCCGGAAGCCGCGCTCTTTTGCGAGTTGTTCGACACGCGCGTTCGCTACAGCGGGATCTCGGTCGTGTATCAGATCTCCGGCATCGTCTCCAGCTCGATCACGCCGCTCGTCGCCACCACGCTGCTGCACTATGGCAATCAGCAGCCGTGGTTGATCGCGCTCTACATCACCTGCGTTGGCGTGCTTAGCGCCACTTGCGCGAGCCTGATGCGGCGCACCTACTGAGTTTCGAAAAGAAAAACGCCACCTGAAAAGGTGGCGTCCATCTCACACTCACAACTTTCAAACCAGCACGGCCGGCTCAACAACCTTCACTTCACTCACCCGCGCAGCACTCGCCCCGCCCGCAGCCAGCCTGCGATACCGCGCCAGCGCCCAGAGCGGGAAATACGCGGTATACCCGTGATACTTGAGGTAATAAATGCGCGGAAAACCCGGCGCATTATGCGAGCGGTGCCACCAGAAACCTTCGCTGTCCTGAACCGAAAGCAGATACGCAATGCCGCGCCGCACCGACTCCGACTCGTAGTCGCCAAACGCCATCTGCGCGAGCAACGCCCACGCCGTGAAATTCGACGTGCTCTCGCCGCCATTCGTGCCCGCGAGGCGCGGGTCGATATAGCTGTCGTTGGTCTCGCCCCAGCCGCCGTCCGCGTGCTGGCGCGACCTGAGCCAGGCCAGCGCGCGCCCGATATACGGCTGCGACGGGTCTTCGCCCGCCAGTGCGAGCCCCGCCAGCACGCTCCACGTGCCGTAGATGTAGTTGGTGCCCCAGCGGCCCCACCAACTGCCATCGGGTTGCTGGGTCGCCTTGATGTACTCGATGGTGCGCGTGAGCGCGGCTTTGTCTTGCGCACGGCCCGTCACGCCGAAGCACAGCAGCACGCGGCCCGACACGTCCTCGGTGGGCGGATCGAGCAGCGCGCCGTGGTCCGCGAACGGAATCGCGTTCAGATAGAGCCGGTCGCAATCGGCGTCGAACGCCGCAAAGCCGCCGTTGCGCGATTGCAGCCCGCGCATCCAGTCGAGCGCGCGCGTCACGCGCGCCGCATATGGGTCCGTGCCCGTGGCGCGCTTCATCGAGCGGCCCCGGCGATGCAGCATCGCGGCCACGACCGCGCTATCGTCGATGTCGGGGTAATACGGGTTCGCGTACTGGAACGCCCAGCCGCCCGGCTGCACGTCGGGGCTCACGTTCTCGATCCAGTCGCCCTTGAGGTCGTTCACCTGGCGCGTGGCGAGCCAGTCGTAGGCGCGCGCGAGCTGCTGCTGCAATTGCGCATTGGGCGTCGATGAGGAACCCGACGTATCGACGCGCGCTGCATCAGGCACCGCCAGCGCCTGCTCCAGCGCCATCGTGCTCCACGCGGTGTCCCATACCGGCGAGAGACACGGCTGGCAGTACATGCTGCCATCGGGCCGCTCCACCAGCAGTTTCTCCAGCGCGTTCTCGCAATCGCGCCGCAGCGGATGATTCTCGTGATAGCCGAGCACTTCCATCATCTGGTAGCTGTAGACGATGGGCGGGAAGATGCCGCCCATGCCGTCCTCGCCGTTCATGCGTTCCGCGCACCACGCTTCCGCGTGCTTGAGCGCGCGCTTGCGCAACGCTTGCGGAATCAGCGGCTCGAGATGGCGCACCGTGCGGTCAAGGGCGAGAAAGAGCTTGCGCACGCCCTTGCCGCGCGGGAAGTACTCGCGCTCCTCATGCGGCGGCGTGACGAACAGCTCGGCGATGGACACGTTGTGCGGGTTGCGCGCCTGCGCCTTCAGCGAGCAGAGCGCGAGCAGCGGCACCATGGTCGTGCGCGCCCAGTACGCGACCTTGTACATCGAGATGGGCACCCACCTGGGGAACAGCACGAACTCGATGGGCATGAACGGCGTGGCGCGCCACGGCACCTGGCCGAAGGTGGCTAGCAGAATGCGCGTGAAGACGTTGGACTTCGCCGCGCCGCCCAGCTTCAGAATGGCTTCGCGCGCGCGCACCATGTGCGGTGCGTCCGGCGCGTCGCCCGCCGCCTTGAGCGCGAAATAGGCCTTCACGCTCGCGGAGACATCGGGCGCGCCATCCACGTACAGGTCCCACGCGCCGTGCGTTTCGAGGCGCTGGATCGCGCGCAGGTAGCGCGCCATCTTCTCCTGGCGCACCGTGTCGATCTTCGCCATGAAATGCATCATGAGGATGTATTCGGCGGTGATCGTCGCGTCGGATTCCAGCTCGAAACACCAGCTCCCGTCGGGCTGTTGCCGGCGCGCGAGCGCGTCGCGCCCGCGGACGATGGCGGCGTCGAGCAGCGCCGCGCGTTGCGGGTTGGTTGGCAGGTCGGAATTCTTCATGGCGCGAATAATACCATCCGGACGGAATGTTTTGCTCGCGGGCCCGCGATGGTAAGATCGGCCCATGAAGAACTCCCCCGTCAAAGCCTCCGCCGGCGCGGCAGGACACGCTGCCGGCGGCGCCGCGAGCCCGGCGCGGCGGCCCGCGCCGCACGCCGCGCAGGAGCCTGCCGAGGTGTCCGCGCCGGTGCCCAATGAGGCGCAACGGCCGGCCGCGCGCAGCGCGGCAGCCGGGCGGCATCCTGCAGTGAAACCCGTCGAAACGCCCGGCGAGCAGCACGTCGAACCGCCTCACGCCCCCGCTTCGGGTGCGCGCCGCAAAAAAGCGCCGGTGCAGGTGCGCGCCCAGTTGCTGCAGGCCGCCTCCGATATCGCCACCGATCACGGCGTGCAGGCGGTGACGCTCGACGCCGTGGCCGAGCGCGCCGGCGTGACTAAAGGCGCGCTCCAGTATCACTTCGCCAACAAGCAGGGCCTTCTCGACGCCCTGTTCGAGCAAACTTTGGAGCGCTTCGAGTCGCAAATGGAAGCGCGCATCGCGGCGGATCGCGACGACCCGCACGGCGCCAGCGCGCGCGCCTATCTGCACTCGACCATCGACGAGACGAGCCCCGCCGCGAGCACCAACGTGCTGCGCGTGCTGGTGGCCGCGATGATGACCGACCCCGAGATCCGCGAGCGCCACGCCGCGCCCATGCGCAAGTGGACGCGCCCCGACCCGCTGCCGCTAGAACAGGCGGCGCGGCTCATGATCTGCCGGCTCGCGGCGGACGGCCTGTGGATCTCCGACCTGCTCGGCTATCAGGATCTCTCGCCCGAGATGCGCGACGAAGTCGTGCGCCAGATCGAGCGCATGACCATCGATAAGACATCCTGACCGTTTCGTAGACGTTTGGCGACAGGTCGCCGCGCTTGACATCCAGCCTGGCGGCGCTCAATCGGGCGCGCGCGCAGTCGATGCGCGCACAACCAGATGCGGCGCCGACGTGACGCACATTTTCGCCTCGCGCGCACCCCCTCCCCCTGCTTCGATCAATTCGCGCAGCAACGCCACCGCGAGTTCCGCGGCCTCCACCGTGGGCACCGCCACGCTCGTCAACGCGGGCCGCGACTCGCGCGCCCGTTGAATGTCCGTGATGCCGACCACGGAAAGCCGGCGCGGCACATCGAGCCCGAGATCGGCGGCGGCCTGCATCGCGCCGAGCGCCGGCAGATCGTTGGTTGCGAAGATCGCGGTGAGATCGGGATGCCGTGTCAGCATCTCGCGCGCCGCCGCATAGCCGCCCTGCGTGGTGTCTGGCGCATAAATCAGCGGCGCCGCGCCGGCGTCGAGTCCCGCCGCCCGCATGGCCGCGACAAAACCTTCATGGCGCGCCGCGTGAATGCCGTGCGCCTTGCTGCCCACGATCGCCCCGATGCGCCGGTGCCCCAGCCCGATCAGATGCTGCGCGGCCAGCTCGCCCGCGAGCCGGAAATCCACGGCCACGCATGGCAGGCCGGGCGGATCGAGCGGCCGCTCCCACATGCACAGCACCACCGGCGCGCCGCGCCGCTCGGTCGCGCGCAGATCGTCGAAATCGAGGTTCGCGTTCATCACGAGCACGCCTTCGGAAAGCGTGCCGGCGATCTTGTCGAGATACGCGCGCCCGGTATGCGGGTCGCCCTCGGTGTTGCAGATGATGAGGAACTGCCCGGCGCGGCGCAGCGCGTTCTCCACGGCGAGCGCGAACTCGGGATAGAACGGGTTGGCGATGCTCGTGACCATCAACGCGATAGTGGGCGCGCGCCCTTCGGCCAGCGCCCGCGCGGGCAAGTGCGGGCGATAGCCCAGCGCCGCCACCGAGGCGAGCACGCGCGCGCGCGTGGCCGCCCCCACGCGGCCACGGCCGCGCAGCACGTTGGAGACGGTCGCGGGCGTGACGCCGGCGTGGCGGGCCACTTCGGCAAGCGTGGGCGTGGATGTGGGCGGGTGGGTGGGCGCGGACATGAATGCTCAATATCTGGGAACGTGTTTCAACATTTGCCTGATGACGCGAGGCAACGGCACCATTGGCCTCGCATTCAAGAACGAAACCGGAGACACGGCAGCCAGCGATCGCGCCCACGATCGATATTTCACGGTTGCCCACGGCTTGCTGAAGCCACGTGATTAAGCGCTTAATCTCCGCTTCGTGCCGATTAAAACATGGAGACGGGACGCATGGCGAGCATTTCCTTGCGAGGTGTGCAGAAGGCCTACGGCGATAATCCGCCGGTGATCCGCAATGTCGATCTGGAGATCGGCAAGAACGAATTTTGTGTGTTCCTCGGGCCTTCGGGCTGCGGCAAGTCCACCCTGCTGCGCATGATCGCGGGGCTCGAAGACGTGAGCGACGGCGACGTCTCCATCGGCGGCAAGCTCGTGAACGACGTGAGCGCCGCGCAGCGCGGCGTGGCCATGGTGTTCCAGAGCTACGCGCTGTTCCCGCACATGACGGTGTACGAGAACATGGCCTTCGGCCTGAAGCTCGCGAAAACGCCCAAGGCCGAAATCGATCGCAAGGTGCGCGAAGCCGCGCGCATCCTGCAGCTCGAAGCCCTGCTGGAGCGCCATCCCAAGGCACTCTCGGGCGGCCAGCGCCAGCGCGTGGCGATTGGCCGTGCGATCGTGCGCGAGCCCGGCGTGTTTCTCTTCGACGAGCCGCTTTCGAATCTCGACGCCACGCTGCGCGGGCAAACGCGCATCGAGATCGCACGCCTGCACAGACAGTTCGCCGGAGCGAGCGTGGTCTACGTCACGCACGACCAGATCGAGGCGATGACGCTCGCCGACAAGATCGTGCTGCTGCACAGCGGTCAGGATACCGAACGATACGGCAGCATCGCCCAGGTGGGCGCGCCGCTCGAACTCTATCACCGGCCCGCGAGCCGCTTCGTGGCGGGCTTCATCGGCTCGCCGCGCATGAATTTTCTGGCGGCGAAAGTGACGGGTGTGGGCGCTCATGGCGTGAGCGTCGCGCTCGAAGGCAGCGGCGAAACGGTGCGCCTGCCGCTGCAAGGCGATGCGCTGGCGGCCGGCGCGCCCGTGACATTCGGCGTGCGGCCGGAACACCTGGAGCCGGTTGGCGCGAGCGAGCCAGCAAGCGGAGCAGCAAGCGCGGAAGAATCGCTCACGCTGTCGCGCAAGGTCACGCTCGTCGAGGCGCTTGGCGAGCACAGCTACGTGCATCTCGACCAGCCAGGCGGCGCCGTGCTGATCGCCAAGGCCCCCGGCGACACGCATCTCGCGCCGGGCGACACGGTGCCATTGCGGGCGCACGCCGCCGCGTGCCACCTGTTCGCGCAAGACGGCTTCGCCCTCGCGCCGCTGGCCCCGGCTGAAGTCCCCGCGCAGCGCGCCTGAGCCCAACCCATTTCGACGAATCCCAACGAACGAGGACACCGGCATGCGCCTTGGAGTCTGCTATTACCCGGAGCACTGGCCCGAGGCCATGTGGAAAGACGACGCCGTGCGCATGAAAGCGCTGGGCATCGAGCAGGTGCGCATCGGCGAATTCGCGTGGAGCCGCATCGAGCCCTCGCCCGGCGAATTCGACTGGGGCTGGCTCGACCGCGCCATCGACACGCTGGGCGCGCAAGACCTGAAGGTCGTCATGTGCACGCCCACGGCCACCCCACCCAAGTGGCTCGTCGACCGCCATCCCGAGATCCTGCCCAGAGGCGCCGACGGCCGGCCGCGCGCATTCGGCTCGCGGCGTCACTACGACTTTTCCTCGCCCGTGTACCACGAGGCGTCGAGGCGCATCTGCGAAGCCGTCGCGCGGCGCTACGGCCAGCACCCCGCGGTCGCGTACTGGCAAACCGATAACGAATACGGCTGCCATCAAACCGTGCTGAGCTATTCCGATGCCGCGGTGAAGCGCTTTCGCGACTGGCTCAAAGCGCGCTACGGCAGCATTGGCGCGCTGAACACCGCATGGGGCACGGTGTTCTGGAGCATGGAGTACCGCAGCTTCGACGAAGTCGATGCCCCCATCGGCACGGTCACGGAAGCACACCCCTCGCACCGGCTCGACTACCGGCGCTTCGCTTCCGACGAAGTGCAGCGCTACAACCGCATGCAGGTCGAGATCATCCGCGCGCATTCGCCGGGGCGGCCCATCGCGCACAACTTCATGCAACTCTTCACGGAGTTCGATCATTACAAGGTGGCCGCCGATCTCGACATCGCGACGTGGGACAGCTATCCGCTCGGCGCGCTCGAAGAGCAATGGTTCGCCCCGGAAATCAAGGCGCGCTATCTGCGCACGGGCCACCCCGACTTTGCCTCGTTCAATCACGACGTCTATCGCGGCATGTCGAAGCTGCCCTTCTGGGTGATGGAGCAACAGCCCGGCCCGGTCAACTGGGCGCACTGGAATCCCGCGCCGCTGCCCGGCATGGTGCGGCTCTGGAGTTGGGAAGCTTTCGCGCACGGCGCGGGCTGCGTATCGTATTTCCGCTGGCGCCAGGCGCCGTTCGCGCAGGAGCAGATGCATGCGGGCCTGAACACGCCCGACAACCGGCTCGACCTCGGCGGCGCTGAAGCCGCACGCGTGGCCGAGGAAATCCGCGCGGTGCTCGCCGATCCGCAAGCCGATGCGAACACGAGCGTGACAACGCCCGTCGCGCTCGTGTTCGACTACGAAGCGAAGTGGCTCTTCGAAGTGCAGCCGCAAGGCGCCGACTTTCACTATCCGCGCTTTGCGGTGGAGTACTACTCGGCGTTGCGCGCGCTCGGCTTCGACGTCGATATCGTGCCGGTGCATGCGCCGCTCGACGGCTACCGGCTGATCGTGGTGCCGCCCTTGCCCGTGGTGCCCGACGACTTCGCGCAACGTCTCGCGGATTCGGGCGCGCAGATCGTGCTAGGCCCGCGCACCGGCTCGAAAACCGTCGACCTGCAGATTCCCGCCAACCTGCCGCCAGGGCCGCTTGCCGCGCTGCTGCCCGTGCGCGTGTGGCGCGTGGAGTCGCTGCGGCCGAACGTGACCGAGCCCGTGACGTTGAGCGCGGATGCCGCGAGCCAACAGAACGATGGGCACGAAGGCCGTGCGCGCCACTGGCGCGACCTGATCGATCTGGATACGCATCCCGATGCGAACCCGGATGCGCATGCGAGCGAGATTCGCGCGCGCTTCGGCGATGGTCACCCTGCTTACGTGAAGCATGGCGCGACCCATTATCTGGCGAGCCTCTTCGACGACGGCACCACCGAAGCGCTGTTCGCCCGCATCGCGCGCGAAGCGGGCCTCGCCCCCACGCCGCTCGGCGACGCCGTGCGCGTGAGCCGGCGCGGCGCTCTCACGTGGGTGTTCAATTACGGCCCCCACACGCACCGCATCGCCGCGACGATTCCCGACCATGCCTTCGTGATCGGCGGGCGCGAAATCGAGCCTCAAGGCGTGGCCGCGTACCACACAGCATCGCGCACCGCATGAGCCGAATACCGACGCAGCACTGACAACGACGTAAAAACAAGGAGACAGGCAATGACCATGAAACCCCGCACCCTGCTCGCTGCCGTCGCGCTCGCGGCCGCCACGCTCGCGGGCGCGCTCGCCACGCCGGCGCAGGCCGGCACGCTCGAAGTGAACATCGCGTTCAAGGGCGCGAGCCAGCGCGCCGTCTGGACACAAGTGATCGACGCGTTCAAGAAGACGCACCCGGGCACGGACGTGAAGGTTTCGTTCGTCGACGAAGAAGCCTATAAGGTGCAACTGCCGAACTGGCTCACCACCGCGCCGCCCGACATCGTGAACTGGCACGACGGCGAGCGCATGGCCTATTACGCGCAGCGCGGCCTGTTCGAAGACCTCACGCCCGACTGGCAGAAGAACAACTGGGACAGCATGTACGCCTCGACGAAGGAGGCCTCATCGTACAAGGGCAAGCAGTACGCGGCGCCAACGGTCTACTACGCGTGGGGCATGTTCTATCGCAAGGACTTGTTCCAGAAGACCGGCATCGCGAACGAGCCGAAGACGTGGAACGACTTCCTCGACGACTGCAAGAAGCTCAAGGCCGCGGGCATCACACCGATCGCCGTGGGTGGACGCGACGCGTGGACGCTCGCGGGCTGGTTCGACTATCTCGACCTGCGCCTGAACGGCAACAAGTTCCACCAGCAACTGATGGCCGGCGAGGTGCCCTATACCGACCCGCGCGTGGAGAAGGTCTACACCACGTGGAAGCAACTGCTCGACGCGGGCTACTTCATCGATAATTCGCTCTCCTACGATCTGGATTCGGCGCAGCCCTTCCTGTTCCAGGGCAAGGCCGCGATGATGCTGATGGGCACCTTCATCACGGGCGGCTTCAACCCCACCGTGAAGCAGCAGATGGGCTTCTTCCAGTTCCCGATCATCGACCCGAACGTGCCCACGGCCGAAGACGGCCCCGTCGAGTCGCTGCACATTCCCGCGAAGGCGAAGAACAAGGCTGACGCTCACGCGTTCCTGGCGTTCACGCAAACGCCCGAGATAGGCGCGCAGCTTGCCAAGGGGCTGGGCTCGCTCTCGGCGAACAGCAAGTCGCCGGAACCCGACGACGCCATTTCGAAGATCGGCTTCCAGATTCTCGCGAACACGAAGGGCGGCATCGCGCAGTTCTATGATCGCGACATGACCAAGGAAATGGCCGACGAAGGCATGAAGGGCATGCAGCAATTCGTGGCCGACCCGACGAAGATCGACTCGATCCTCGCGCAGCTCGAAGCCACGCGCAAGCGCATCTACAAGAAGTAAGCCCGCAACGGCGGCGGCGCTTGCTTCGTGCGCGGCTTCATGCGCTCGCACCGCAACACCGCCGCGCGCTTCGATCCGGAGATTTGCCGTGGCACGTTCTGTGACGCCCTCATCGGTTCAATCGGCCGCGCCGCTTGCGGCAAAGGCCGTGGCGCATCGCGTCGACATGAGCGAGGACGCCTCCAGCGGGGGCCGCTCCAATGCGCCTCGCGCCACCCGCCCGCGCCGGCGCATCTCGCCCACCGCGCGCCGCCAGCGCCGCGCGGCGCTGCTCTTTCTCGCGCCCGCCTGCATCATGGTCGCGATCTACGTGGTCTGGCCGATACTCTCGACCATCCGCCTCTCGTTCTACAACTGGGACGGCATGAGCGACGCGAGCTTCGTCGGCCTCGCCAACTATATCGAGCTCTTTCACGCACCCACGTTTTACACGGCGCTCAAGAACAACGTCATCTGGCTCGCGCTGTTCCTGCTCGCGCCGCCCATGGGGCTCGCGATCGCGCTGTACCTGAACCAGGCCGTGGCGGGCATGCGCTTCGTGAAGTCGCTGTTCTTCGCGCCGTTCGTGCTCTCGGGCGTGGTGGTCGGGCTCATCTATTCGTGGTTCTACGACCCGACCTTCGGGCTGCTCGCGCTCATCGTGGGCCACGGCATTCCGGTGCTGGGCGACCCGCGCTACGCCACGCCCGGCATCATCTTCGCCGCGCTGTGGCCGCAAGCGGCCTATTGCATGATCCTCTACCTCACCGGGCTCACCACGCTCAACGGCGAGCAGATCGAAGCCGCGCGCATGGAAGGCGCGCGAGGCTGGACGCTGCTGTGGCACGTGATCCTGCCG
>JAITTX010000017.1 GCA_031286755.1 Paraburkholderia sp. | reverse complement strand
GCCTTGCACCTCGCTCCACATCAGGCCGCGCGGGTTCAGCAGGAAC
Source organism: Paraburkholderia sp. (assembly GCA_031286755.1). Lineage (GTDB taxonomy): Bacteria > Pseudomonadota > Gammaproteobacteria > Burkholderiales > Burkholderiaceae > Paraburkholderia. The sequence goes on along the minus strand of JAITTX010000017.1, from coordinate 4,701 downwards.
AGGCCGTCCTGGCCGGGAAGCGCGATGCTGAAGTGGTTGCAGACGCCCTCGCCCAGGCCATGATGCGCGGCCGCGCGCAAGGCGAGCGCGAGATCCGCGCGCAGTCTTTCGACGTTGGGGTCGTGAAATACCGCGGGAAATTCGTTCATCCTCTCATCTCCTGTTTTATGCCGGGTGTTGCCGGTCTTCGTGGCGCATCACCTGCAAGTCTGGCGGGGTCCAGTTTCGTGGCTTGCGGCGCGGCTGTCCAGTCCGGGCGAGAGGATTTTGTTTCGCCGCCCCGTGAGGGGCGGCGTATTGTTGCTCGATGAACGGGCGCTAACGCGTGCTCAGTGAACGCGCACTGAAGCGCGCTCGGCCTGAGCGTGCCCCTGGCGTTGCCGATAGCGCTGATTCAACCACGACGCCGCCACCACGCAAATCGCGAGCGCGCCCGTTGCCGCGGCCTCGGTCCGGTGCTGCTCGCCCAGCAGCATCACCACCAGCACGCCGCAGATGAACGCGATGACCGCCCACGTCAGCCACGGAAAGCACCACATCTTCAACTGCAGGCCGTCTTTCGCCATCTCCAGTTTCGCGCGCATCCGAAGCTGCGAGACCGCGATGACGAGATACACGAGCAGCGCGATGGCGCCCGAGGTGGCCAGCAAAAAGCTGAACACGCGCTCGGGCACCAGGTAGTTCGCGACCACCGTGAGGAAGCCGAATGCGGTGGAGGCCAGCACGGCCGCGCGCGGCGTGCCCGCGTGGTCGGTCGTGCGCAGCAGGGCGGGCGCATCGTGCCGCGCGGAGAGCGAATAGAGCATGCGCGAGGCCGTGTAAAGCGCGGAGTTCAGGCAGCTCGCGACGGACAGCAGCACCACGACGTCGATGATGGCCTTCGCGTGCGGCACGCCGATCAGTTCCATGGCGCGCTGGTACGAGCCCTGGGCCGTCAGGCCGGGATCGGTCCACGGCACGATGGCCGTGACCACGAAGATCGAGCCGAAATAAAACAGCGAGATGCGCCAGATGACCGAGCGGGTGGCGCGCACGATCTGCTGCCGGGGGTTATGCGATTCGGCGGCGGCAATGGTGACGATCTCCGTGCCCATGAAGGAGAACATGGTGGTGAGCATGGCCGCGAACACGGCGCCGATTCCGTTCGGCATGAAGCCGCCGTTCTCCACGAGCCGCGCCGCGCCCGACACGCCCGAATGCGGCAGGAGGCCGAGAATGGCGGCGCCGCCCACGCAGAGAAACACGACGATGGCGACCACCTTGATGAGCGCGAACCAGAACTCGAACTCGCCGTAGTTCTTGACCGAGAGAAGGTTCGTGATGGTCAGGATGAAGGTGATCCCGAGGGCATAGACCCAGGTGGCAATGGAGGGAAACCACGCGTTGAGGATCGTGGCGGCGGCGGTGGCCTCGATCGGGATCACCAGCACCCAGAACCACCAGTACAGCCAGCCGATCGTGAAGCCGGCCCAATGGCCGATGGCCTGGTCGGCGTACGTGGAAAACGAGCCGCTGTCGGGTTGCGCCGTGGCCATTTCGCCCAGCATCCGCATCACCAGCACGACGAGCACGCCCGTGAACACATAGGCCAGCAGCGCGGCCGGCCCGGCCTCCGCGATGGCATGGCCCGAGCCCACGAACAACCCCGCGCCGATCACGCCGCCGATCGACATCATCGTCACGTGCCGCTGCTTGAGCCCATGGCTTAATTTCGCATCCTTCGATACCTGCATGTCTTCTCCAGTGTCAATCATTTGAGTCCGGTACGGCGCACAGAGTCTGGTTTGCCCGCGAAAAGGCGTCAAGGGACAATCCATGCGCGCTTGATAATGGCGCGATTACGCATAAAGAATGTTGCCGGACTGGCTTTTTTACCCGCCTTGCTGGATGAAATCCGATTGCCGGGGGCACTGCATAGAAGGATTGCGCCATCGTCGAGCATTGAAACGACACTGCCGGCGAGTCGGGTCATAACGCGCATAGATTATTTCGGAATGCAGATAATTTTTGAGGCGGCAGAACGTACCAGAAAGCGTGGCTTCGCTCCATGCCCGATGCCCGCTCCGATGTGACACCGGGCGCGCTGGAGCAGCGGTGCGACGGCTCAGTCGCTCATTCGTTCATTCGCCGTCCGGCTGCCCTGCCGCCACGCGCGCGAATTCGGCAAAGCGCTGGGCGCAGCGCGATGCGTTTTGCGCGCGCCAGATCAGCGTCTGTTCGAGGGCGTCCGCGCCCGCGAGCGGCACGTACCGCACGCCATCCATGCGCAGGGCCGCCACGGAGGCGGGCACGATCGCCACGCCACGCTCGGCGGCAACGAGCGCCACGAGCGTCGTGACCTGCGTGGCCGTGGGCCCCAGCCGCGGCGTGAGATCCGCTTTCGCGCATAGCCGGTGCAGCGCGGCATTGAGCACGGAGCCCTGACCGGGCGGATACACGATAAAGGCTTCGTGTGCGAGTTCGGCGAAGTCGATGGCCTCGCGCGCGGCATGGCGGCTGCCAGAGGGCACCGCGACGACGAGCGGCTCGCGCGCCACGCCGAGCCGCGCGATGCCGCGCGGATCAGCTTCGGACCCGGGCTCGGGCGGGGCCCAGCCGAACGCGATGTCCAGCACGCCGGCCTCGATCTGCCGATGCTGCTCCGCGCTCGCCACTTCACGAAAGTCCAGCTCGACCTCGGGCGACTGGCGGCCGAACTCGCGCACGATTTCGCTGAAGCGAGGCGACATCGGAATGGAGCTCGTATAGCCGATCGCGAGCCGCCCCGCGGCGCCGCTCGCGAGTTGTCGCGCCGACGATTGAGCGCCGCTCACGGCCTCGAGCACATGGCGCGCGTGCTCGAGAAACTGCGCGCCTTCGGGCGTGAGCGTGACGGCGCGCGTGGAGCGCTCGAACAGGCGGATGCCGAGATCGGCCTCGAGCGAGGCGATGTGGCGCGTGAGCGGCGGCTGGGCGATGTGCAGGCGCTGCGCGGCGCGGCCGAAGTGCAATTCGTCGGCGACGGTCACGAAGTAGCGCAGGCGGCGCAGGTCGAGCATGCGGGCGGTTCCGGTATCAATAGCGACAAAAACGGTATTGGTGCGTGGCGCGCGCGCTTGTCAGACTGGGCGAGATCTCGTTGCGGAACCTCGTTCATGACTGGCAAGCCCTTGCGCACAGCGTTCTTTCTTTGCGGCTGCGCCGCCTTTCTCAATCTCTATGCCACTCAGGGCATCCTGCACGAACTCGCCGCCGCGTTCGGCGTGAGCGCCGAACGCGCGGGGCAGGGCGTTAGCGCCACCACGCTCGCCGTCGCCATTATCGCGCCATTCGTGGGCGCGCTCGCCGCGCCGTTCGCGCGCCGCACGGTTATCGCGCTCGCGGCCGTGGCTTCCGTGCTGCCCGCGCTGTGGGCCGCGCACGCCGGCAGCTTCGCCGCGTTCCTCGCGGCCCGCTTCGTGGTCGGCATGCTGATGCCGTTCGTCTTTGCGATTTCCGTTGCGTTCATCGGCGAGTGCTTCTCGCGCGAGGAGGCGGCGGAGGTGAGCGCGTTGTTCGTCGCGGGCACCACGCTCGGCGGCTTCGCCGGGCGCTTCGTCACCAACGCTTGCGTGGCCGCGCTCGGCTGGCGGCACGCGCTCGATGTCGTGGCCGTGCTGACGCTGTTCGTGGGCGTGGCGATCTATGTCTGCTTGCCGGGTTCGCAGCGCGGGGCAAGTGAGGCGCATGGGGTGCGCGAGCGCGAGCCGAACGCGATGGCCGCGCGGGTGATGCTGTTCACGCAGCGCCCGCTGCTGGCCGCGTTCGCCTTCGGCGCCTGCGTGCTCGCCTCGCAGGTTGCGACCTTCACGTTCGCGGGCCTGCGGCTCGCGCAGCCGCCGTATGGCTTCGACACGCTGCAGATCGGCTCGATCTACGCCGTGTTCCTGCTCGCTGTCGTGGTCACGCCGCTCGCGGGGCGCGTCGCGCGCCATCGTTCGCCGCGCGATCTGGCCGTGTGCGCCGCGCTGCTCGCGCTGGCGGGCGCGCTGCTGACGCTCGCGCACGGCCTGTTGCCGATCCTCTGTGGTCTCGCGCTCGGCTCGACGGCGGTGTTCGTCGAGCAGGCCGCCGCGAACGCGTTCGTCTCGCAGACAGCCGGCGCCGCGCGCTCGACCGCCATCGGCGTCTATCTCTCGTTCTACTACCTCGGGGGGAGCCTGGGCTCGGTCTTGCCGGTGCCCGCGTGGCGGCAGTGGGGCTGGGCCGGTTGCGTGGCGGTGGTGATGGGCGCGCAGGCGCTGGCGGGACTGCTGGCGTTCTGGTTCTGGCGCTCGGGAGCGGGTGAGCCCGGCCGCAGGCGCGGCGTACGCGTTCGTGGCGCGGCCTGCGTGAGGCCGGAGTAGGTCAGCAGGCGCAAAGCCGGGTTCGCGCGCCCACTTCGAATCGGTTTCATACGCGCTCATCTGTGCATGTGCACATGCGCTCGCACTGCCGGTGCTTCCAGGCAGCCCGCCTCCGCCTCACGGATGGTGCACGGCATAGCGCGCAAGAAACATCTCGGCGGCGGTTTGCGCGACCTGCCGCTGCTCCTCTTCGCCCAGCGGCGGCTGCCCCATCGTCACTTGCGGCCAGAATGCGAACGCTTTCACGAGCCCATGGAGCTGCTGCGCGGCGAAGAGCGGGTCGTCGACGCGCAGGCGGCCGTCGGCGGCCGCGGCGCGGATCCACACGGTCACGTCT
>JAITTX010000562.1 GCA_031286755.1 Paraburkholderia sp. | reverse complement strand
CGCGCAGGCACCAGGTTTACAATTTGATGTTTCTTAATGTTGGTCCGTCAGTGAGGCTGGCGGGTCGCGCCGGCGCACTGCTTTCGGTGCCGGATCATATCGGTGAAAATCCGGCAACCCGCAAGGGTATCAAACCAGGTTTACTGTAATCAAACAAATTTTGATGATCTTTTACGTTCTCACATGGCTTCTAGAAGTGGAAAGCAGGATCCGATTGCACTGGCGCTAGGGGAGAAAATCCGCGCGCAGCGCCAGCGGCTGGGCCAGAAGCTCGATCAGACGGCAACGGCGGCCGGCATTTCGAAGCCCTTTTTGTCGCAGGTGGAGCGCGGCCTGGCTTCGCCGTCGCTGACTTCGCTCTCAGGTATTGCGCGGGCGCTGGGCGTGACGATGCAGTACTTCGTGGAGACGCCTTCGGAGGAGCGTTCGGTCAAGCGCGGCGAGCAACTCGAGTTTTTCGGCTTCGCGGATTCGGCGAATCTGTTTGCGCGGCTCACGAACACCGCGGGCGGGCGCCAGCTCGAATCGATTCTCGTGCGCATGCCGGTCGGGCAGAAGCGCTCGGAGGTCACCACGCATGCGGGGGAGGAATTCCTTTACGTGATCGAGGGCAGGGTCTCGCTGGAGCTGGAAGGCAAGGAATTCTTGCTGCACACGGGAGACTCGGCGCATTACCAGTCCACCGTGCCGCATAGCTGGAGCAATAGCGGCGATAAGGAAGCCGTGGTGGTCTGGGTGGGGACGCCGCGCCTGTTCTAGCGCCGGGAAGGGCCGGCCGCTTGCGTGTCAGTCAGGCGCTTTTGCTCGCGGGCGCTTTCTTTCGCGCGGCTGTGGGCGCCTTCTTCGTCTTCTTGAGCTGATTGAACTCGATCGCCGCGCGAATCAGCGCCTTCAACGCGCGTGCATTGACCTTGTCGCCCTCAAAGAAGTCGATCGCGCGCCGCTGGTTGCCGTCGAGCCCTGCGTTGAACAACTGGTCGGGGTCCGGCAGGCTCGCGCCGTACTGAAACGTGAGCTTCACCTTGCCCTTATGCGCGTCGGCGACCGCGATGATGCCGTCGCGGGACCACACCGGGCTGCCCATCCACTTCCACTCCTCGACGATCTCCTTGTCCGCTTCCAGGATGGCCTTGCGCACGGCGGCGAAGGTCGCGCCGCGCCAGTCGGCGATGCCCGCGATCAACGCGTCGATTTGTTCGGATGGGGTCATGGGCGCTCCCTGTTTCGCTATCGGAACCGGATGGGGTGCCGCCGTCGGCGGGTGGAGGCGCCATTATCCAACGCGGCGCGCATGCCCGCATTTTGCGGCCTTACTTCACCGTGAAGCTGTAGTGGCCGGTCGTGCGGTGGCCGTCGGCGGCAACGGCGATCCATTTGACCGTGTACTTGCCCGCGGCGAGCGTATCGAGCGCCACCGACATGCGCTTGCCGTTGCCCGGGTCGACGGCGGCTTTCTCGCGGATGACCGACTTGCCCGCCGCATCGGTGACGTCGATCGAGCTGAAGGCCGGTTCGAGCGCATCGTCGAAGTCGATCACGACGGTGTTTTGCGCCGTCGTCACGGTGGCGCCGGCCGGTGGCTGCAGATGGGTCGGATGCGCGTGAGCCCAGGCCAGTTGCGCGCCGGCGAGCGCGAGCGCGCCCGTTGCGAGGCGAAGAGAGCGGAGCAGCGTGGTGGGTTTCATCATGATGGGCCTTTGATCCGGTCGGATGCGTGATTCGGTGGCGAAGTGCAGCGACGAAGTGCAGCGATTATGTCACGCGTCGCTTTCATGCCAACCCGCGCTAATCCGCCGCTTCGAGCAGCCCGAGCATGAGCGCGCGGCGCACGGCGTGCTTGCGCGAACTCGCGTCGAGCTTGCCGAACAGGTTCTTCAGATGCCACTTGACGGTGGCTTCCCCCACGTTCATCGCCAGCGCGATCTCCTTGTTCGAGAGCGCGCGGGCGAGCAGTTCGAGGATTTCGCGCTCCTTGGGGGTGAGGACGACGCCGGACACCGCCCGCGTGTGCGGCGCCGCCCGGATCACGCGCGGCGCCGCAATCGGGCTCGGGCTGCGCGCAGCCGCGCCGGGCAAGTCCACGCCGGACGAGGTTTCGAGCGTGCGCCGCGCCCAGTCGGTCACCGCGGGGTGCAGATCGGCAAGCGTGCGAGCGAGATGGAAGGTTTGCGCGAGATCCGCGGCTTCGAGCAGCAGCGCGCGGCCGCCCGCGCCCGTCTGCTCCAGCACGTAGGCGCGCAGCGCCATGATTTCGATGCTCTCGCAGCGGCGCTTCATCGCGTTGGCGAACTGCGCGGCTTGGTCGAGCGCGTCGAGCGCCGCTTGCCAGCGCCGTGCGGCGATGGCCGCGTACGCCTGGGCGTGGGCCTGCATCAGCAGGACCTCGCGCCGCCATAGCGGCCGTTGCTCGGTGGCCTCCTCGCGCGCGAGTTCGTCGATGCGCTGCATGAGCGCCTCGCAGGTCTGCACGCGGTAGCAGGTGGCGTGCATGCGCACCTGTTCGGCGAGACTGGCCATGGACAGGCGCGGCAGCCGCCGCGTCACGCCGAGCGCATGCAGCGATTCGAGCAGGTCGAGCGCCCGGTGCTCGGCGCCGCGTGCCGCCGCGACGCGGGCCGCCGTGAGCCAGGCGAGGATCACGGTGTCCGGCGTGCCGCCGCGCTCCAGAACGTCGAGCCGGTTGGCGAGCAGCGCGGCCGTTTCGTCGATCCGGTCGGCTTCGTAGGCGAGCGTCGCGCACACGGTGGCCAGCATGCAACTGAGCGGATGGCGGCGGCCGAGATCGGCGTCCGCGCTGGCGAGCGCCGGCATCAGCGCGGCCTCGGCCAGTTGAAGCTGGCCCTCCCGGCGATAGCTGAGCCCGACCACGAAGGCGCCCCAGCGCCCGACGTAGCTTTGCTGCGCCTGGGGTTGCGCGGGCGCTTGTGCCTGCATGGGTGCCTGCGCGGGTGCGGGCGCCGGCGCGGGGCCCTGCGCCGCGCGCGGCACGCGCTGCTGGAACTGCCGCGCCTGGGCGGGCTCGCCCAGCACGAGCGCGCGCATGCCCAGCCGGTTCGCGTGCACCTGGGCGAGCCACGGATGCGTGCCCGGTGGCGCATCCACCCACGGCTCGAACAGGGCGACGCAGCGATCGATATCGTCCGCGAAGTACGCGGCGGCGCTCAGGATCAGCGCGCATTCGTAGCGCAATTCGGCGTCGACGCCCGGCCCCGCGAGCACGCGCTCGACCTGCCGTTCGGCCTCGGGGTGGCGCTCGCCGAGCGCGAGCGCCCATGCCGCCGCGAGCCGCAGGCGCGGGCGTGCTTCGAGTTCGGCCTCGGGCAGCAATTCGAGCCACTCCAGCATGGCGGGCAGGTGGCCCTGGCGCACCGCGTCCAGCAGGCTGCGCCCGGCCAGCTCGAACGCCAGCCGATGCTGTCCCGCCGCGTGCGCATGGCGCGCAGCCGGCTCGGTCATGCCTTGCGCCGCGAGCCAGGCGGCGGCGCGCGCGTGCAGTTGCGCCTGGGTTTGCGGTCGCAGTTGCGTTGGTGGTTGCGTTTGCGTTTGATCTTGCGGCTGCGGCTGCGGCTGCGGCTGCTGTTGCTGTTGCTGTTGCGTTTGAAGTTGCGGTTGCGGTTGCAGTTGCGTTTGGCGCTGCACTTCGGGTTGCGTCTGCAAGTCCGCGCCTTCGTCTCGCGGCCATTGCGCGAGACGCGCGCGCAGCACGTCACGCACGAGCGCATGGAGCCGGAGCCATTCGTTGCCGTCGGCGGCCGTGAACATCGGCGTGTCGCGGGCGAGCCGCGCGAGTTGCTCAGCCGCCTGCGGCTCGCCGGTCAGGGCGATGCACAGCGCCGGATGGAGCGCGTCGATGATGCTGATGCGCGTGAGAAAGTCGACATCGGCGGGCGCGAGCCGGGCGATCAGCGCCTGCAGCAGGCGCTCGCGCAGCTCGCCGGACGCGCCTTCCAGCGGCTCGACGATCTGGCGCGGGTCGCTCGCGCGCTCCATGGCGGCCAGCGCCAGCTGCAAGCCCAGCGGCCAGCCTTCGCAGAGTTCGAAGAGCCGCGCGCCGGCGTCGGCGTCCATGCGCTCGCCAAAGCGCGCGGCCGCGAGCGCGATGGTTTCGTCGATCCTCAGGCGCAGCGCGTCGGCGTCCACCAGCGCGCACTGGCCGTAGGCGAGCAGATCGGCGAGCGGCGCGTCGAGCCCGTGCCGCGCCGCCACGACCGCGCGCAGGTTCGGCGGCGCGTTGTGCAGGATATAGACGAGCGCGCGCACGCCCGAGGCGGGCAGCCGCTCCGCCTCGTCGACGATCAGCACCAGCTCGAACGGCAGTTGCGCCACTTCCGCGAGCCAGGCCGTCACGCCTTCCAGCTCGTGCACTGCCCCCACGGCGCTCACCGCGCCATCGGCCAGATGACGGGCGAAGGCCGGGCGCGCGCAGGCCGTGCGCACCGCCTGCACGAGTCCGGGCAGGAGACGCTGCGCGTCGTCGCGCTCATCGGCCGAAAACCACGCGACGGCGGTGCCGTGGGAGAGATGCTCGCGCCGCCAGAGCGCCAGCAGCGAGGTCTGTCCGAAGCCCGCGGGCGCCTGCACCCGCACCGCCTGGCGCTCGCGCAAGGCCGCGCTCGCGATGGCGAGGCGCGCGCGCATGAACAGGTGCGCCGGCTCGCGTGGCGCGACGGTCTTCAGGACGAATTCGCTGGCGATGCGCCCGGCGTCCGGGGCGGGGGGCGGCACTGAGGGCGGCGCGGCAGGGGGGACGGAGGGCGGCACTGAGGGGGGCACTGAAGGGGGCATCGGGCAGGCAGGATCGAATCGGCCGGCCAGCGTTGCGGGCTGGGCGGCGTGGGGATGCGGCATGAAAGCATCGGCTGGACAGGCGGCCCGCGTCAAGCCCTCAAATGCTTCGAGCCCCTCCGCGCCGAGGGGGGCGCTCGCGCGCCGCGTCTCTATCATCGCTTACAAGGCGGGCGAGGCCGCGCGGCGCGAGATCCGCTCCAGACGGGCGGACAGCGGGCCGTTGAATATCCGCCAGGCCACCGGCCCGGCGCCAATCCGCGCACCGGCGCGCGGAACCGGTGTGCCGACGATGTGGCGCCGATGTGGTGCCGATGTGGCACAAGCGCGGCTCGCCGGCTGTGTCAGCCGGATTTATGTGAGTGGGAACCCATGTACCGTCATTTCCTCGTTCCCGTGGACGATTCGGACGCCAGCATCGACGCGGTGGCCCACGCGGTTGCGCTGGCGCGCTCGATGGGCGCGCGCATCACGTTCGTCCATCTGGCGCGCGCGCCGCAAGAGGGCGGGCAGTCGGCGGCCGGGCGCCTGCTCGACGAGCGTATGCGGGAGATGGTCACCGTGAAGGCCGAAGCGGCGGCGCGCGCGCTGGGCGTGCCGTGCGAGTCGATGCGCGTGGACGGCCCCGCCGCGCTGGCGAGCGCCGCGAGCGCATGGGGCTGCGACCTCGTTTGCGTCGCGGCGCGCCCTGGCGCTGGCGAGGCCGCTGAAGCCGCCGCGGATGTTTTCGCGGGCACGCATGCCGCGCTGCTCGCGGCGCTGGACGTGCCGGTGCTCAACTGCGCCGTGCGGCGCGGCCTTGTGGCGGCGCGCGTGGTGGAGGCGCTCTACCGCGCCCATCGCGCCACCGCCGCCGCGTTGTGCGAGCGGCTGGCCCATCCCGGGCTGGCCCATCCCGGGCAGGCCCCTCGCGGGCTCGACGCCTTGCGGATCCCGCGCCTCGGCCCCGGCGACGCGTGCTGGCTTTCCGCGCTGCTGCACGGGCGCACGAGCGTGGTCGACGCCGAACTCGGCGAGCTGGAACGGCAGCACCGGCACGGCGCGGCGTTGTTCGCGGAGCTCGAGCGCGCCGTCACCGCGGAATCCGAATCCGCCGAATCCACGGATGCCGCGCCGCCCGCGCGCGTCGAAGCGGCGTTGAACGGCTATGCGCAGTTCGTCTGGGAATACTTCGGGCGCAAGGAAGGCGTGATCGTGCCCGCGGCGCAGCGTTATCTGCGCGAAGACGATTGGCGCGAGCTCGAC
>JAITTX010000489.1 GCA_031286755.1 Paraburkholderia sp. | reverse complement strand
AGCGGGCCTTCGAGCGCGATCTGGCGATCGATCGTGGTGCCCGCGCTGCCGGTTTCCATCGAGAGCTTCACGCGCACGCCTTCGAGCGGCCACTCCTTCCTCTGCGCATACATCTTCAGCGTGATCGACGTGCAGGCGCCAAGGCTCGAGAGCAGCAGCGAAAACGGCGAAGGGCCGCGATCGCCGCCGCCGAGGGAGACCGGTTCGTCGGCGAGCCACGTATGGGTGCCGTCGTCGAACTGGACCTGGTAGTGGGTCTTGCCAATGTGTGCGGTGATTGCGGTTTCGGCCATGCGCTCCTCGCGGGCGGAACGGTTGAAGGGGAACATGCCGCGGCCGAGCGGGCCGGCCCGTTGGGCCGCGGCATGGAAAGCCTTATTGTGACGGAAAGCGGATCAGGCTGTGGAGGTCTCGACGGGGCGTGCCGCGCGCTTCAAGCGCGTTCAGTGCGCGATGTACCCCATGCGCCCGGCCTGGTAGTCGAGCACGGCCTCGCGGATCTCCTGCTCGGTGTTCATCACGAACGGGCCATAGCGCACGACTGGCTCGTTCAGCGGCAGGCCGCCGATCAACAGCACTTCGACGGGCTCGGCCGAATCGGCGGGTGCGGCGATCGTGACGGTGTCGCCGTCGCCGGCGAACGCCACCATCTGCTGCGCGCCAATGGCCTCGCCGTTCGCGCCATATTGCGCCGCGCCCGCAAGACCGTAGGCGAACACATTCCAGCCCGCGGGCACCGGCTGCTCCACGCGCGCTCCGGGCGCGAGCGTGAAGTGCAGATAGAGAATGGGCGTGCGCGTCTCGATGGCGGCCTTCGCGCCCAGCGACTCGCCCGCGATCACCTTGACCGTGACCTTGCCGTCGGCCGCGCGGCCCTGCGGAATTCGCGCGTGCGGCATCTCCTGATAGCGCGGCGCGACCATCTTGTCGCTCGCGGGCAGGTTCACCCACAACTGCAATCCGTGCATGAGGCCACCCGTGCGCGTGAATTCGGGGTCGGGCATCTCGCTGTGGATCACGCCGGCGCCGGCTGTCATCCATTGCACGTCGCCGGGCGCGAGCGTGCCCGAATGGCCCGCCGAATCCTTGTGGCCGAAGTGGCCCGCGAGCATGTAAGTGACCGTTTCGAAGCCGCGGTGCGGATGATCGGGCGCGCCCCTGGCCGCGCCGGGCGCGTAATCGACGGGACCCATCTCGTCGAGCAGCAGGAACGGGTCGAAATCCATTAGCTGGCGCGTGGGGAACGGGCGATGGACGATGAATCCACCGCCCTCGGTGGTGCGCACCGCGGGAAAGACGTGAGCGATCGAGCGGACGGCCGACATGGATATCACCTCGAAAAAGTGGGAATTACGCGATATGCGAAACAAACCGCTATTATAGGTAGCCGATTTGGCCTGTTTGGCGGCTTGATCGCAATGGATTGTCCCATCGCTGGAACGACGACATGAAAATCGATTCGCACAACCTGAACGACCTGATGTACTTCTCGCAGGTGGTGGAGCACGGCGGGTTCTCGGCGGCCGAACGCGTGCTCGGCATTTCGAAGTCGCGTCTCTCGCGGCGGGTGAGCGAGCTGGAGGCGTCGCTCGGCGTGCGTCTCCTGCAGCGCTCCACGCGCAAGCTCGCGCTCACCGAGGCCGGCGAGCTTTTCTACCAGCATTGCCGCGCCATGCTCGCGGAGGCGCAGGCCGCGGTGAACGTCGTTCAGTCGCTGCGCTCGTCGCCGCGCGGCACCGTGCGCGTGAGCGTGCCCGTCACGCTCTCGCAAACCATCTTCTCGCAGATCATCCCCGAATTCATGCATCGCTACCCGGAAGTGCGGGTGGTGATGCGCGTGACGAACCGCGTCATCGACCTCTTCGAAGACTCGGTGGACGTTGCCTTGCGCGTGCGCTCGGAACCGCCGCAGAACGCCAACATCGTGGTGCGGCCGCTCTGGCGCACCGAGCAGATGCTGGTGGGCGCGCCCAGCCTGCTCGCGCAGAACGCGCCGCCGCTCACGCCCGCCGACCTCGCGGGCTTCGAGACGCTCGACACGCCCACGAGCGACGGCCGCCACGTGTTCCATCTGATCGCGCCGGACGGCACGCACCACGCGCACGAGCACGAGCCGCGCCTCATCAGCGCCGATCTCACGACGGTTCGCGAAGCCGTGCTGCAGGGCCTCGGCATCGCCGCGCTGCCGGAGATGATGTATGGCGCCGCGCTGCGTTCGGGCAAGCTCTCGCCGGTGATGCCGGGCTGGACGCTGCCGGTGCCGCAGCTCTATGCGGTGTTTCTCTCGCGCCAGGGCATGGTTCCCGCGGTGCGCGCGTTCGTCGATTACCTGGTCGAGGTGCTCGACGTGGACAAGAGCCTTCAGCAGGAATGCCCGCTCAAGAGCGATGTCGCGGCGCTGATGGGGCAGGGCACTCAGACGGCGCGTGGCGGCACGGGCGGACTGCCGCCAGCGAAGGCCGTGCGCAACATCGAAACTGCCTGAAGCGCGCGTGGCGCATCACGCGTAAAAGCGCGCCGGCGTCGCGAGAAGCCGAAGCTTTGCGAACGTGTATGCGCGTGCGCTCGCATGAAACGCGAGCCGATGCACACCGCGCGTTGCACGCTCTATGCAGGCTGTTTGCATTTTGGCATTTAAGCGTCGCCGGCAATCGTTACTTTCAATGGCCGAAGTATTGAACGTGCGCGGCGAGAGGAATATATTGAAATCCCTCTCGCCAAGCACCGGTCTTGTGCGGGAATTGATGGCCGCTATCATAGCGAGCCTTCAGGGCTGAAAGCGCAGTCCGTGTCGACCACGGCAAGTCGCATGTGCCGATGTGAACCGAACGATTGTCGGGGATCGTCGCCACCGCCCGAATGCGCCGCGTGCGCACGAAAAAAGGCCCTCATCTGACGATGAGGGCCTTTTACTTGATGCTTCGAAAAGCACTATCGCGTGCTGCTCAATGACCTCAATGGCGGGCGGGATCGGTGACGAAGCCAAGCTTCGTGAGGCCGCCGCTCTGCGCCGCCGACATCACCTGCGCCACCTTTTCGTAGGCGACCTTGCGGTCCGCGTTCAGGTGCAGCTCGGGCTGCGGTTGCTGCTGCGCCGCCGCGGCGATCTTCGTCTTGAGCGCGTCGTCGTTGACGGCCGAGCCGTCCCACAGCACCGTGCCGTCCGCTTCGATCGAGATGTTGATCTGCGCGGGCTTGGTGTCTTCCTTCTGGCTGCTCGCGTGCGGCAGATCGATCTTCACGGCGTGACGGATCACGGGAATCGTCACCATGAAAACGATCAGGAGAACCAACATGACGTCGACGAGCGGCGTCATGTTGATCTCGTTCATGAGGCCATCGTCGTCGTCGCTGGCAAAGGGGCTCATCGCCATGTTGCTTGCCTCCGCCCGATTAGTGGTTGCGCGCGGCGACGCGCAGATTGCCGCCCTTCGCCGTCGAGGACAGACGCGCGCCCGTCACGAAGAACGCGTGCAGGCCGTGCGCGAAGCGGTTGAGCTTCGTGACCACGGCCTTGTTGGCGCGTGTGAGCGCGTTGTAGCCGAGCACCGCGGGAATCGCGACGAACAGGCCGAACGCGGTCATGATCAGCGCCTCGCCCACCGGGCCCGCCACCGCGTCGATCGAGGTCTGGCCCGTGGCGCCAATGGTCAGCAGTGCGTGATAGATGCCCCACACCGTGCCGAACAGACCGACGAACGGCGCCGTGCTGCCGATCGAGGCGAGAATGGCGAGGCCCGACTGCATTTTGGCGACCGAGTCGTCCATGGTGTCCTTCAGGCAGCGCGTGATCCAGTCCGAGACGTCCATGCGGTCGTGCAGATGCGGCTGGGTCTGGTGGTGGTGCTCGGCGGCCTCCTGGCCCGAGAGCGCGAGGGCGAGGAACGGGTTGTCCTCGCGCGAGCCGCTGCCGAGTTTTTTCACGCCATCGGCGAGATCGTCCGAGTGCCAGAACGAGGTCTCGGCATTCTTCGTGAGGCGCTTCAGACGCGCGACGTTCCAGCCCTTCACGACGATCACGCACCACGACAGCACCGACATGATCAGCAGCGCGAGCGCGATGCCGCGCGTCACGAAATCCCCTTGCGCCCAGACGTGGGCGATACCGTAGTTCTGCATGGTTTTTCCTCTATTTCAATTCGTCTAAACGGTGCGATTCAGGCGGCCGCGTCGCGCATGCTGCGCGGCCCCGGGCTTGCAAGATCAGTCTTGCAGGCTGAAATCAAAAGGCTGCGTGTAGGCCGCGCGCACGGGCTGGCCGTCTTCCATGTACGGCTTGCACGCGCTGCTGCGCATGGCGGCCAGCGCGGCGTCGTCAAGGCGGCTATAGCCGCTGCTCTTCTTGAGCTCGATGTTCTCGAGCTTGCCGGTGAGCCCCACCACGAAGTGCACGTAGGCCACGCCGGTTTCGCCGCGGCGCTTCGAGAGCATCGGGTAGTCGGGCTCGACGATGTTGCAGTCGAGATGCGAGACGTTCCTCGGCGCGGCGAGCGCCATCGTCGGCTTGCCTTGCGCGGGCGCGGCGGCGGCCTGCGGTGCCGGCGCCGGAGCGGGCGGGGTAGGCGCGGGCGGCGCCGGTTCGGCGGGTGCGCTCTCGGCCACGTGCTGCGAGGGCGCCTCGGCGACGGGCAGCGGCGTGGGGGTGGGCTTGGGTTTCGGCTGAACCTTGGGTTGCTCGCGATGCACGCGCGGCACCGGCTTGGGCGGTGGCGGCGTGGGCGTCGACTGGATCGCGGCCGGCGCGGCAACCGGCTCGGGCTGGATCAGCTCGGCCGTGATTGTCCGCGATTCGAGCGAGACGGGCGTGACAGCGTCGTGTTTGCTCAGGACGACGGCAATGAGCGTGGCGTGCAGCGCGATGACGATCGCGCCCGCGGTCACGACGCGGCGGTTCGAGCCGGGTGTGCGAAAAACGGGAAGCACTTGCGCGTTGGCGGTGGTTTGGGAAGCCTGCATGTTAGCGTGGCCGCCGGAAAGACGACGGCGCGCAGGCTGGGCAACGCGTCGCGACGGGCGGCTTTATTTGCGAAAGATCAACAGCGAGATACAGACGGTGGTCACGAATCCGATCAGCAATTCCATTCCGGCCTCCGGCATTGGGAACGAACGGTAGCTGGCTGGTCGTGAAACTGGCTTGCTGTCGGCAGTAAAGCGCCCGGGCGTGCGAGCGGTGCAGCAAAAGCGCGCGCCGCGAAGGGCGTGCGCGCTGCGGGAACTCAGGCGGCCTTGCGCTCGTAGAACGTGAGGGGCACGGCCTGCGGCATGACTGCCGGGTGCGCATGGCTCACGCCACAGCGGGTCGCGCAGGCGCCGCTTTGCGCCATCACTTCGCGAACGGTTTCCTCGCACTTGCCGCAGCAGGTCGCGACGCCGAGCTCGAACTGCAACTCGTCGAAAGAGTCCATGCCCTCCGCAACGGAGGCACGGATCGTCCGGTCGGATACGGACTTGCATACGCAGACAATCATGATGGACCGCAATAGAAATGGTTAATGCGAATTATTATCATTATGTTTGCCGGCTTTGGCAAGCGTGCAGACAGATTTTTTGTAACAAAACCGGACCCTTAGCAGGGATTTTGCTGTGGATCAAAGCGGGCGGGCGCCCAGTGTGACGGGGTAAAACGGGGTTGGAAGGCGGGAATCCGTCATGACGCCCCTGGCGGGCGGCCGGGGCGCGGCCCGCTGCGCGCGGGCGGCCCGGATGGTGCTCAGGCGGCGTTGGCCGCGGGCTCGCGCGTGCGCGGCGAAGGAATGCTTACGCACTCGACCTGCGCCTCGATGCCGAGCAGCGCCGCCGCGAGCGTGCGCAGATGCGCGCCGTCGCTGGTCGAGCAAAAGCGCGCCGGGGCGCCTGCGGCTGCGCTGGCATCGGCGTCGTTGGCCGCCACGCGCAAGCCATGCTGATCGAGCACGCGTTCGAGCTGGCGCGCGATGGCCACGCTCGTGTCCACGAGCGTCATGCGCTCGCCCACGATCGAGCGGATGGCCGCGTCGAGAAACGGGTAGTGCGTGCAGCCCAGCACGAGGGTGTCCGCGCCGACGTCGAGCATCGGCTGTACATAGCCGCGCAGCAGCTCGACGAGCGCCGGCGAACTCACGTCGCAGCGCTCGACCGCCTCCACGAGACCGAGGCCCGGCTGGCACAGCACGCGCAGGTCGGCGGCGTGGCGCTCGACGAGCGCCTGGAAGCGCGCACTGCGCAGCGTCACCGGGGTGGCGAGCACGCCCGCCACGCGCGACTTCGAGAGCGCCGCCGCGGGCTTGATGCCGGGCTCCACGCCCACGAGCGGCACGGAGAGTCGCTCGCGCACGAGCGCGATGGACTGCGCGGTGGCGGTGTTGCAGGCCACCACGAGCGCCTTGGCGCCCTGCGCGGCGAGCCATTCGCAAATGGCGAGCGTGCGGTCGGCGATGAAGTCGTCGTCGCGCGCGCCATAGGGCGCGTAGCGCGAGTCGGCCACATAGACGATGCGCTCGGCGGGCAATTGCGCGCGCACGGCGCGCAGCACCGAAAGACCGCCGAGCCCGGAATCGAAGATGCCAATGGGCGCGGCGCGGGGGGAAGGCGGAAGGTTCAAGTGAGTGATGGGCTTCAAGGACGGGCTTAAGGACGGCCTCAAGGCGCGCTCAGGATTCCGCCGAACCCATTGCCGACTGCTGGTAGTTCTGGATGCCGACCTTGTCGATGAGGTCGAGCTGGGTTTCGAGCCAGTCGATGTGCTCTTCGGTGTCGTCGAGGATCTTCACGAAAATCTCGCGCGAGATGAAGTCACGCACGGATTCGCAATAGACGATGGCTTCCTTGCAGGTGGACTGCGAAATTTGCTCGAGTTTCAGATCGCATTCGAGGATTTCCTTGGTTTCTTCGCCAATCAGCAGCTTGTGCAGGTCTTGCAGATTGGGCAGGCCGTCGAGCATGAAAATACGCTCGATGAGCAGGTCGGCGTGCTTCATTTCGCCGATGGACTCGTCGTATTCGTGCTTGCCGAGCTTCTCGAGGCCCCAGTGCTTGTACATGCGCGCATGCAGGAAATACTGGTTAATCGCGGTCAGTTCGTTCTTGAGCTGCGCGTTCAGATATTCGATGACTTTTTTATCGCCTTGCATGATGTTCCTTCCTTGGTGGGGCGCGGTTTTCAACCACAGGATTCAAACACTGGATACGAACAATAAACGCTCGATCCGTAAAAGCCAAGGCCGAATCCGCATTGAAATCCCGCCTGAATCAGGCATTTACGCCGTGCTGAGAATGAATCTCAGGCCGTTTCGCGTTGTTCAATAAAAAACCGGGGCGCCGGGCCCCGGTTTTTACATCGGCTGAATCAAACAACGACTAGCCGATCAACAGGCTTCAGGCGTGTATCAAGCCGTCGCGACCGGAATCTTGCCGATCTTCGCCTGCCATTCGGCGGGGCCGGTCTTGTGGACCGAGGTGCCCGACGAATCCACGGCCACCGTCACCGGCATGTCCTGCACGTCGAACTCGTAGATGGCTTCCATGCCGAGGTCTTCGAACGCGAGAACCTTCGAGCCGCGGATCGCCTTCGAGACGAGGTACGCCGCGCCGCCCACGGCCATCAGGTAAGCGGCCTTGTGCTTCTTGATGGCCTCGATCGCCACGGGGCCGCGCTCGGCCTTGCCCACCATCGAGATGAGGCCCGTTTGCGAGAGCATCAGCTCCGTGAACTTGTCCATGCGGGTGGCGGTGGTGGGGCCTGCCGGGCCGACCACTTCGTCGCGCACCGGATCGACCGGGCCCACGTAGTAGATCACGCGGTTCTTGAAGTCCACCGGCAGCTTCTCGCCCTTGGCGAGCATGTCGGCGATGCGCTTGTGCGCGGCGTCGCGGCCCGTGAGCATCTTGCCCGAGAGCAGGAGCGTCTGGCCCGGCTTCCACGAAGCGACTTCTTCCGGCGTGAGCGTGTTCAGGTCCACGCGCTTGCTGGTTTCCGTGTTCGGCTCCCAGTTGACCTTCGGCCATGCGTCGAGCGAGGGCGCTTCGAGCTTCGCGGGGCCCGAGCCGTCGAGCACGAAGTGCGCGTGGCGCGTGGCGGCGCAGTTCGGGATCATCGCGACCGGCTTGGAAGCGGCGTGCGTGGCCGTGGCCATGATCTTCACGTCGAGCACGGTGGCGAGGCCGCCCAGGCCCTGCGCGCCGATGCCGAGCGCGTTGACCTTCTCGTGCAGTTCCACGCGCAGCTCTTCGACCCAGTCCTTCGGGCCGCGCTTGATGATGTCCTGAATGTCGATGGACTCCATCAGCGATTCCTTCGCCATCAGCATCGCTTTTTCAGCGGTGCCGCCGATGCCGATGCCGAGCATGCCCGGCGGGCACCAGCCCGCGCCCATCGTCGGCACGGTCTTGAGCACCCAGTCGACGATCGAGTCGGACGGGTTGAGCATCACGAACTTCGACTTGTTCTCCGAGCCGCCGCCCTTGGCCGCGACCTGAACATCCACCTTGTCGCCCGGCACGATCTCGTAGTGGATCACGGCCGGCGTGTTGTCCTTGGTGTTCTTGCGGCCGCCTTCGGGCGGGTTCACGATCGACGCGCGCAGCACGTTGTCGGGGTTCAGGTAACCGCGGCGCACGCCTTCGTTGATCATGTCGGTCACGCCCATCGTGGCGCTGCCTTTTTCACTTGCCCAGCGCACGTCCATGCCCACTTTCACGAAGATCGTGACGATGCCGGTGTCCTGGCAAATGGGGCGCTTGCCTTCGGCGCACATGCGGCTGTTCGTGAGGATCTGTGCGATGGCGTCCTTCGCGGCCGGGCTCTCTTCGAGCTCGTACGCGCGGCCGAGCGCTTCGATGTAATCCTGCGGATGGTAGTAGCTGATGTATTGCAGCGAATCCGCAATGCTCTGGATCAGGTCTTCCTGTTTGATGACGGTCATGGCTGGCTTCTGTGGGGCTGGGGGTTTTCGAATCGTATAAATCGTGAATGCGCGGCGCGCCGGTTGGCTATTCCGACGCCGCCGTCTCGCGCACCGCCTTGCTCTCCGGCACCGGATGGCGCGCGGCGAGTTCATGATAGTGCTCGGGGTGCGTGTGCGTGGTGATGCGGTCGATCCACGCCATCACGAGCGCGGAGAGCAGGAAGGCGACGTGAATGGCCACTTGCCAGACCACCGTGCGCTCGGAAACCGCGTCGGGATTGATGAAGGTTTTCAGCAGATGAATCGACGAAATGCTGATGAGCGCCATCGCGAGCTTCACCTTGAGCACGCCGGCGTTCACGTGATCGAGCCATTCGGGCTCGTCGGGGTGGCCTTCGAGCCCCATGCGCGAAACGAAGGTTTCGTAGCCGCCCACGATCACCATGATGAGCAGGTTCGAGATCATCACCACGTCGATCAGGCCGAGCACGGCGAGCATGATGCTGGTCTCGTCGAGCGACATGGCGTGGCTCACGAGGTGCCAGACCTCCTTGATGAACAGCACGCAATAGACGGTTTGTCCGACGATCAGCCCGAGATAGAGCGGCACCTGCAGCCAGCGGCTCATGAAGATGATGCTGGGCAGTAAGCGCATGGGGCGACGGCGGGCGGCGGATGGCGGCTGGTGGCGTGCAGCGGACATGGATATTTCACGAGTGGCGGAAATCGGGCGCGGACCGGGGCGCGGGCGGCATGGAGCGCGCTGCGACAAGTCTCTTCGAGCCTCGTGTCGAGTGCCGGTTGCCGGGTTTCGGCCACCGGGGCGCGAGTCCTTCCAGGCCTTCTCGCGCTGCGCACGCCGCCTGGCCGCGAGGGCCGGGCGGGCGCTATTGTAACGCGTCGGCGTGTCGCTTCGCCGGGATGCCGACAGGCTGATCTTACAAAATTATTACGACGCGACGGGCGGCAGCCGCTTCGTCTTCAGGCTTGCGAGCGCGATGCCGCCGACCACGCAGGCAAGCGCGACGCCGTGCGCGGGCGTGGGCCGCTCGCCGAGAAAAGCGATGCCGTAGAGCGCGGCGGCCACCGGCAGCACGGCCGTGAAGACGCCCGCGATGCTGCCCGGCACGTGGCGGATGCCCATCATCCAGAGGCAGAACGAGAACACGCTGGCCGAGAGCCCGTACCAGAGCACGAGGGACCAGACACTGGCGGGCACCTGCCCGTAATCGAACGACAGTGCACTGGGCAGCCCGACCGGCAGCATCAGCAGAAAGCCGAACAAGTGGGTATAGGCGCAGATTTCGAGCGGCGCGAGCGTTTGCGTGAGCCGGCGCGAGAGAATCACGTAGAACGACTCGCAGCACACGGCGCCCAGCACCATCAGATTGCCCGCGAACGAGCCCGGATTGTGCGCACCGCCATCCGCGTGTGCGAGATTGATGACGGCGATGCCCGCGATGGCGAGCGCGATCGACGCGAACGCTCGCGCATCGGGCCGCTCGCGCAGGAACAGCCACGAGAACAGCGCGACCACGGCCGGGATCGTGCTCGTGATGACGCCCGCGGCAACGGCGCTCGTGCGATGCACGCCGCCGAGCATCAGCAGCGTAAACCCGAATGTACCGAAGAGGGCCTGAAGGAACAGATTGAGCCATTCGCCGCGCTTCACGCGCCGCATGCGCGCGACGCGCAGCAGGGGCCAGAGCACGGCGAGCGCGATCACGAAGCGCAATAGCGCGAACAGCGGAACGGGTAAAAACGCAACGATCGTTTTGCCGATGCCGACATTGCTGCCCACCAGCAGCATGGCGGCGACGAGGAAGAGGGAATGACGATTCAAGCTGGAATCCGGACACACAGATCAGTTAGCATTCTAAATGCCCGCTTAACTGACTGTCACCGCGCGGTGGCTGGCTCACTCGCGGCACGCTCGTTCGGCACTGTGCAGTCCGCGAAGTTGTGCGTCGCGTAAGTAGCGGGTAAGTTGCTGCGCTTAATCTTGCGTGCATGGGTTCGCGCGCGAGCCCATGCGAGCGCCTTGGCTTTGCGCGCTTGCCGCAACGCGAGGCGTGCCGGGAAGCCCGGCAGCAGGGATGAAAGCAGGAATGAAAATGCCGCATTCGCGCCGGGGCATCGGGGCATCGAAGTCACGGCGTGGCGGCGCAAGGAGACGGCGCGCGCAGGGATCGAAGATCCTGTGCGTGTCCACGAGTTTGACGTTTCATCTTCACCAAGGGGTTGTCGATGTCTGCGATTGAATCGGTTCTTCAGGAACATCGTGTGTTTGCGCCTTCCGCGCAAATGGTGGCGGACGCCAACGTGTCCGGCATGGACGCATACAAGGCTTTGTGCGCCGAAGCCGAGCGCGATTACGAAGGTTTCTGGGCGCGTCTCGCGCGCGAAACGCTGACGTGGCAAAAGCCCTTCACCAAGGTGCT
>JAITTX010000441.1 GCA_031286755.1 Paraburkholderia sp. | reverse complement strand
CCGCCGTGGTGCGCGGCGGAAAGCACGAGCTGGCCCGTGCCGTCCTTGCCCGCGGCGCGGCGCGCCTCCACGGTTTCGATGCCGTGGTCGAGCGAGTTGCGCACGAGGTGCGTGAGCGGGTCGATGATGCGCTCGATGAGGCTCTTGTCGAGCTCGGTCGCCTGGCCGAACGTGACAAGCTCCACTTCCTTGCCGAGCTTCGCGGCGAGATCGCGCACGAGACGCGGGAAGCGGCTGAACACGTAGTCCATCGGCATCATGCGGATCGACATCACCGCTTCCTGCAAGTCGCGCGCGTTGCGCTCGAGCTGCGCCATGCCGTTGAAGAGGCGGTCGTGCAGGGCCGGGTCGAAGGCGCTGCTGGTTTCCGCCAGCATCGCCTGGGTGATGACGAGCTCGCCCACGAGGTTGATGAGCTGATCAACCTTCTCCACGCCCACGCGAATCGAGCTGCCTTCCGCCGACGCGGCCGCTGTTGCGCGCGGCTTGCGGTCGTGGTCCGCGGCTGCGGCAGGCGCGGCCGGGGTTGCCGTGGAGGGCGCGCCTGCTTCGGGTTGCGATTGCTGTTGCGTTTGCTGTTGCGTTTGCTGTTGCGCTTGCGGCGCGGATGCAGGCGCCGCCTGCATGACGGATTCGAGCGCCGGCTCGAGCGCGGCCGCGGGTGCCGCGACGGCGCTCGCCTGCGCGTCAGGCGTGGCGCTTGCCGCGCCTTGCGGCGGCGCGCCGCGCCCGATCACGATCTGGCTTTCGTCGATCACGAAGCAGCATACGGCGATGATGTCGTCGGCCGGCACATCGGTTTCGAGCCACAGCGTGAGGTCGTCGCCGGTCTTCACCTGGCCGAGAATGCGGCCCAGATTGCCGAACTCCTCGGCGAGCAGCGCCTGATCCTTCGCGTCCACGCCGCGCAGCGTGATGCGCAGGTGCGGACCTTCGGCCCCGCCACCTGCCGTGACGCCCGCGGGCGCCGCCGCCATCGCTTCGTCCACCACGTGCTCGGGAGCGCCGGGCGTCGCCACGCCGGGCGTCGCCACGCCTGCGCGCGCGGTCATCGCCGCAGGCTGATTCGCTTCGAATGCGGCTTCCAGATCTTCTTCGGAATCCCAATCGAGCGCGGAAGCGGGCGTAGCGACAACCGGCGTAGCAGCGGGAGCGGACGCGGCAAGGCCGCGGCTTTCCGCATAGAGGCATTCGAGCCGGGCGCGCACGGCGGCCGCGGCTTGCGCATCGGGCTCCGCGCTCGCGCGGTAGGCCGCGAGCTGGTCCGAGAGCACGTCCTTGGTTTCGAGGAACGTGTCGATCATGTCCTTGCGCAGCACGAGCTCGTTGTTGCGCGCGCGATCGAGCAGCGACTCCAGGATGTGAGTCGTCTCGGTGAGCGCCGTGAAGCCGAACGTCGCCGCGCCGCCCTTGATCGAGTGCGCCGCGCGAAAGATCGCCGCCAGATCCTCGGGATCGGGCTGGCCGACGTTCAGGTTCAGGAGCAGTTGCTCCATCTGTGCGAGCAGCTCGTCCGCCTCGTCGAAGAACGTCTGATAGAACTGTGTGATGTCGAGAGTCATTGCTCTTTCACCGCGATAATTGCGTGGCCTGCGCCTGGGCGCTGGCTCGCGTGCTTCGTGTATCCGCTCATTGGTCCGCTTCGCCGAGCGCGCTCGCCAGATCAACGAGCAGCTCGGGGTCCACCGGTTTTTCGATCCAGCCTGTCGCGCCCGCGTCGCGCACCGCCGCCTTGAAGCCTTCGTCCGACTCCGTGGTCAACACCAGGATCGGCGTTTGCATGTACGACGGGTTCGCGCGCAGCCGCTTGATCAAATCGAGCCCGCCCATGCGCGGCATGTACAGGTCGGTGAGCACCAGGTCGAAGCGCTGCGCGAGCGCGTGCTCGAGTCCGTCTTCGCCATCGGTGGCCACCGTCACTTCATAACCGGCCGAGCCGAACGCCGCACGCAGGATCTCCCGCATGGACGCCGAATCGTCGATCGCCAGAATATTTCTGATCATCCCTTCCTCGTTCGCGCGCTTTCGGTTGGTGCTTTCGGTTTGCGCTTGCGGTACGCGCCGTGGCTTCGCCCATTCGGCTCGCGCTCCTGCGCGGGTGGCCGCGCCGTTTGCGCCGCTCCCGTGCCTCACTGCTCCAGCGGCTTGCCCGGCGCCACGGGTTCCACTACCGGCGTGAGCTTCACCTTCGCGGGCGCGGCATTGGGCAGCGGTGCCAGCGGCTGCGTAAGCAACTGCGCAGGCGGCACCTTCGCCGCACCGCCCGCCCCCGTCACGAGCCCGGGCACCTGAGCCGGCAGCAGCGCCTTGCCCGAGCCCGCCGCGTCGTCGGAGAGCGTGGTGGTCGTGGTGTCGTCGTGTGTCAGGGCGTCTTCCGACTTCCGGTTGAGCACGATGATGCTGATGCGGCGGTTCTCCGGATCGAACGCATCGGCCTTGTTCAGGTTCTGCGTGGAAGCGAGGCCCAGCACGCGCAGCACCTTCGATTCGTCCATGCCGCCCGCGATCAGCTCGCGGCGCGACGCGTTCGCGCGGTCCGCCGAAAGCTCCCAGTTGCTATAGCCCTTCTCGCCGCCCGCATAGGGCACGGCGTCGGTGTGGCCCTGCACGACGATGCGGTTGGGCACGTCGTTCAGCGTCTTGCCGATCGCCTGCAGGATGTCGCGCATATACGGCTCGACCACGTCGCGCGCGGTCGCGAACATCGGCCGCTTCTGCGAGTCGACGATCTCGATGCGCAGGCCCTGCAGCGTGGAGTCGATGCGGATCTGCTGCCGGAACTGGCGCAGCATCGGATTCGCCTCGATCGCGGCCATCAGCTTGACTTG
>JAITTX010000433.1 GCA_031286755.1 Paraburkholderia sp. | reverse complement strand
CCGCGCGCCGCACCGCGAAAGCGCGCGCCTCGGGCTCTTGCCACGCCTCGGGCGAGAGCGGCTCGCCGTGCTCGTCGAACCAGTCGATGTCGTGCACGCCCGGCAGCACGTCGCGGTCGCCGAACAGGAACTGTGTCTGACGCAGCAAGGGGTGGTCCCGGCGCAGCGCGATCGCGCGCGAGACGAAGGCGCTCATGGCCTCGCCTTGCGGCGTTGCGGCAAGCGTCCAGTCGAGCCACGAAATCTCGTTGTCCTGGCAGTAGGCGTTGTTGTTGCCGAGCTGGGTGCGCCCGGCCTCGTCGCCGGCGAGCAGCATGGGGGTGCCGAGCGCGGCAAAGAGCGTCGCGAGCATCGAGCGCGCGACGCGGGCGCGTGTGTCGAGCACCGCGGGATCGTCGGTCGGGCCTTCCGCGCCCCAGTTCGCGCTCCAGTTTTCGTTGTGGCCGTCGCGATTGTCTTCGCCATTCGCTTCGTTGTGCTTGTGTTCGTACGCCACCAGATCGGCGAGCGTGAAGCCGTCGTGCGAGGTCACGAAATTGAGCGACGCCCACGGGCGGCGCGTGCGCTTGTCGAAGAGGTCGGCGGAGCCCGTGAGGCGCGCGGCGAGATCGGCGCGCTGGCCGGGGTCGCCGCGCCAGTAGCGCCGCACGCTGTCGCGAAAGCGGTCGTTCCATTCGGCGAAGCCGGGTGGATGGTGGCCGAGCTGATAGCCACCCGGCCCCACGTCCCACGGCTCGGAGATCAGCTTGACGCGTGAGAGCACGGGGTCCTGGCGCAGCACGTCGAAAAAGCCGCTGGCCGGATCGAAACCGTGCGCCTCGCGCCCGAGCGTGACGCCGAGGTCGAAGCGAAAGCCGTCGATGCCGTAAGAGGTGACCCAGTAGCGCAGCGAGTCGGCCACCATCTGCAGCACGCGCGGATGCGTGAGATTGAGCGTGTTGCCGCAGCCGGTGTCGTTGATCATGTGCCGCTCGTCGCCGGGCACGCAGCGGTAGTAGCTCGCGTTGTCGAGCCCGCGCCACGAAACCGTGGGCCCGAGTTCGCCGCCTTCGCAGGTGTGGTTGTAGACCACGTCGAGCAGCACTTCGATGCCGGCCGCGTGAAGCTGGCGCACGGCAATGCGCATTTCGTCGGGATCGTGGCCCGAGAGATACGAGGGCTCGGGCGCGAAGTAGGCGGCCGGGTTGTAGCCCCAGTAGTTGCGCAGGCCGCGCTCGAAGAGAAAGCGCTCGGTGAGCAGCGCCTGCATGGGCAGCAATTCCACGGCGCTCACGCCCAGCTTGTGCAGATGCTCGATGAAGCGCGGCGCGGCGAGGGCCGCGAAGGTGCCGCGCGTATGCGAGCGCAGGTCGTGGCGCAGCATCGAAACGCCGCGCAGATGCGTTTCGTAGATGACGGTCTGGTCCCACGGCGTGTTGGGGCGCACGTCGTGCGACCAGTCGAAGGCGTCGTGGCTGACCACGGCCTTGGGCATGGCGGGCGCCGAGTCGCGGCGATCGAGCGAGAGGTCGGCGCGGTTCGAATGCACGCGATAGCCGAACAGCGTGTCCGACCAGCGGAACTGGCCGATGAGCCGCTTCGCGTAGGGGTCGAGCAGCAGCTTGTGCGGGTTGAAGCGGTGGCCGTGCTGCGGCTGATAGGGGCCGTGCGCGCGCAGCCCATAAACCGTGCCGGGATGGGCGCCGGGCAGGTAGCCGTGCCAGACTTCGTCGGTGCATTCGGGCAGCGTGTAGCGCGTGCGCTCCTTGCGCCCGGTCGGGTCGAACAGGCATAGCTCGATGCGCCACGCGTGCGCGGAGAACACCGCGAAGTTGGTGCCGAGCCCGTCCCAGGTCGCGCCGAGCGGGTAGGGAGCGCCGGGCAGCAACCGCTCGGGCAGGCCGTTAGCCATCTCGATGCTCCTTCTCGTGGTTCTTGTATTGCATCGTATTCCTGATGATTTGCCGGAGCGCGCGTTGCCTCATCAGCGGCGCAGGCGCAGGATCAGCGTGCCGAGCGGCGGCAGCGCGAACGCTGCCGATTGCGGCTTGCCGTGGCTTGGCACGGGCTCCGTGCAGACGAGGCCCCCGTTGCCCGTGTTCGAGCCGCCGTAGACTTCGGCGTCGGTGTTGAGCGCTTCCTCCCATTCGCCGGGCTGTGGCATGCCGATCCGGTAGCCGTGGCGTGGCACCGGCGTGAAGTTGCACACCACCACGATCTCGCGGCCCGAGCCGTCCACGCGCCGCCATGCGAGCACGCTGTTTTCGGTGTCGTCGGCGACGAGCCATTCGAATCCGCCCGGCTCCGCGTCGAGCAGGTGCAGCGCGGGCTCGGCGGCATAGAGCCGGTTGAGGTCGCGCACCAGGGTTTGCACGCCGCGATGCAGCGGGTCGTCGAGCAGGTCCCAGTGCGGCGTGCCGTCGTGGTCGAACTCCGCCATCTGCCCGAACTCTCCGCCCATGAA
The DNA here is from genome assembly GCA_031286755.1 of Paraburkholderia sp. Classification (GTDB taxonomy): domain Bacteria; phylum Pseudomonadota; class Gammaproteobacteria; order Burkholderiales; family Burkholderiaceae; genus Paraburkholderia. The sequence continues at coordinate 17,795 of JAITTX010000433.1, read as the reverse complement.
GAGCAGCTTCTTGCCCGGATGCGCCCACATGAAGCCGAAGTACGCGCGCAGGTTCGCGAAGCGCTGCCAGCGGTCGCCCGGCATCTTGCCGAGCAGCGAGCCCTTGCCGTGCACGACTTCGTCGTGCGAGAGCGGCAGCACGAAGCGCTCGGACCATGCGTAGACCATCGCGAAGGTCATCTCGTGATGGCGATAGCGGCGGTAGACCGGGTCTTCGTGCATGTAGTGCAGCGTGTCGTGCATCCAGCCCATGTTCCACTTGAACTGGAAGCCGAGGCCGCCGTCTTCGGGGCGCGCGGTCACGCCGGGCCAGGCCGTGGATTCCTCGGCGATGGTGATCACGCCGGGGCGCTGCGGCACGTACTGGGTTTCGTGATTGAGGCGCTTGAGAAACGCGATCGACTCCAGATTCTCGCGGCCGCCATGGATGTTGGGCACCCACTCGCCCTGCGCGCGCGAGTAGTCGCGGTAGAGCATGGAGGCCACGGCGTCCACGCGCAGGCCGTCGACGTGATAGCGCATGAGCCACGCGAGCCCCGAGGCGATCAGGAACGCGCTTACCTCGCGCCGCCCGAGGTTGTAGATCATCGTGTTCCAGTCGGGGTGGTAGCCCTCGCGCGGGTCCGCGTGCTCGTAGAGCGCGGTGCCGTCGAAGTCGATCAGGCCGTGCGCGTCGTTGGGGAAATGCGCGGGCACCCAGTCGAGGATCACGCCGAGCCCGGCCTCGTGCGCGCGGTCCACGAAGGCCGCGAAGTCGAGCGGGGCGCCGAGGCGCGCCGTGGGCGCGAATTGCGAGAGCGGCTGGTAGCCCCACGAGCCGCCGAACGGGTGCTCGGCGATGGGCAGCAGTTCGAGATGCGTGAAGCCCATGCCTTGCGCGTAGGGAATCAGGCGCTCCGCGAGTGCCTGCCAGTCTGGTGCCGGCTGGGGCGCGGGGGCGTCCGGGCCATGGCTGGGGAGCCACGAAGACGCATGCACCTCATAGATCGACATGGCCGCGCGCGCGTTCTGCTTCTGCGCGCGCGCCTGCAGCCATTCGCCGTCGTGCCACGCGAAGTCGTCGAGCGCCTCCACGGGCGCGACCACCGAAGCGGTGGCGGGCGGCGCTTCGGTCTGGAACGCGCATGGGTCCGCCTTCAGCGGCAGCACCTCGCCGCGCGCGCCGAGGATCTCGTACTTGTAGCGCGCGAGCGCGGCCACGCGCGGGACGAACAGCTCCCACACGCCCGCCTCGTGGCGCAGCCGCATGGGATGGCGGCGGCCGTCCCATGCGTTGAAGTCGCCCACCACGGAGACGCGCCGCGCATTCGGCGCCCACACCGCGAAGCGCACGCCGGGCACGCCCTCGCAGGCGAGCGGCCGCGCGCCCAGGCATTCGAGCACGGCATAAGGGTCGCCGTCGGCGAGACGGTGCAGCGCGTCCTCGGAAAGCTGCGGGCCGAATGAATAGGGATCCTCTATTTCCTGCGTGACGCCATGCCAGTCGATCTCGAGCCGGTACGGCACGCCTTGCGCGAGCGGCCCCGCGAAGAGCCCCGTGGGATGCACGAGCGCGAGCTCGGCGAGCGTATGCGCGCGGTCGCGCGCGAGCACGCGAACCCGCGCGGCGTTCGGCAGCCATGCGCGCACGTACGGCGCGCCGTCCACCCAGTGCAGCCCGAGCAGCGCGAACGGATCGGCGTGGCGCCCTTGCAGGAGCGCGTCGATGTCGTGCTGCTGCAGGGCGGCGTCGGGCTGGCGCTCAGCCATGTCCGCCTCCTCCCGCATGCGGGTGCGCATGGGCCTGGGTGGGCGTGGGGCCGAGCACGCGGCTCGCGAGCGCGGCGAGGCCGCGGATCGGCAGGCCGAGCCAGCTGGGCCGGTTGGCGGCCTCGTAGCGGATTTCGTAGGCCGCCTTCTCGATCAGGAACAGGTCGAGCAGCGCCTGCTCGTGGGTGGCGCTCACGAGCGAGAGCGGCGCCTGCGAAACGGCCGCGCGATACTGGCTCAGGAAGGTCTCGGCGGCGTGGCCGCGAAACCGCTCGAACAGCACGTGCTTGCGCTCGGCGACTTGCTGCGGGGCGCTTTCCGTGGTCGACTGCGCCGCCGCGCCCGCATAGGAGAGCGAGCGCAGCAGGCCCGCGACGTCGCGCAGCGAGCATTGCTTGGCGCGCCGGTATTCGAGCGAGCGCGCGGGCTCGCCTTCGAAGTCGATCAGCCACGCGTCGCCCTTGGCGATGAGCACCTGGCCCAGATGGAAGTCGCCGTGAATGCGGATGCGCAAGGTCGATGCGTCGAGCGGCACCAGCTCGTCGAGCTTCGCCATCAGCAAGTCGCGGCGCTCGATGAGGCTCTGGGCGAGCGCGCGCGCGTCGTCGTCGAGCGTGTGGACGTTTTCGTCCGCGTGCTGCGCCACGATGTCGAGCGCCTCGGCCAGCATCTTCTTCGTGTCGGCGACCCACTGGCTCACGTCGTCGCGCGTCGCGGCTTCAGGCGCGAAGGCCGGGTCGTCGGTCGGCGCGGCGAGCACGGCATGCAGCTCGCCCAGGCGCTTGCCGATCGCGCCGATCACGGACGCGTAGTTCTGCATCACTTCCTCTTCGTGCGCCTGGTCGCCGGTGTCGCCATCGTCGGCGGCGAGCGCGAGGTCGTCGACGGTGCGGCGCAGATAATCGAGCGCCCAGTCCCACGCGTTGCCCTGGTTGTCGATATAGCCTTGCAGAATCGCAAGCGTGTGCGGCATGCCTTGCGGGTCCACGCGCACCACTTCGCCATAGAGCGGCGCGGTGTTCGCGTAGCCGCGCTGCGTGAGGTAGCGGCTCATTTCCGCCTCGGGATGCACGCCCGCGATCAGGCGGCGCACGAGCTTGAGCACGATGGTCTCCGCGATGATCAGCGAGCTGTTGCTCTGCTCCGCGGCGAGCCAGCGGACTTCGGGCTCTTCGCCCAAATCGATCTCGTCGAGACGCCCGGTGGGCTCGAAGCGGATCGTGCTGCCCTGCACCGTGGGCACGGCCGCGCGCTCGCGCAGCTTGCGCAGCACGCCGTGGGCGAACCACGGCAGAGAGAACGCGTCGGTGAGGTAGCCGATCGTGCGGCCGCGCCGCACGCGCGAGAGCGCGAGCTGGATGTGCAGCGGCGTGGTGATCTCCGTGCCCCAGGTGATGGCGATGGGCAGCACGTAGCGCTCGTTCGTGCCGTCGGCGAGCTCGGCCTCGATCTCGGTGAACGCGAAGCCCGCGCCGTGGATGGTGGTGAGCGCGGCGAGCCGCACGGCGCGCAGCGCCTTGTCCTTGGCGGCGAACCAGCGCCGCCGCGAGAGCCACGAGGGCAGCACTTCGGATTCGAGCAGGCGCACGTTTTCGGGCGTTGCGCCGGTCTGGCCTTCGCGGATCACCACGGTCACGAACTCGGGCAATTGCTCGGAGGTCGGCTGGCTCCACGAGGGGCGCTGATTGCCCGGGCACAGCAGGAACCACAGGAAGCCGTAGGGCGGGAAGGTGAGCAGATACGGCAACTGGCCGATGGGCGGGAACACGGAATCGGCGGTCATCTCCACGGGCGCGGTGCCCGCGAACTCGGAGAGATCGAGCTCGACCGCTTGCGGCGCGCGCGAGAGATTCGCCACGCACAGGATGGCGGGCTCGCCCGGCGTCTCGCGCAGATACGCGAGGATCTTGCGGTTGGCGGGGCGCAAAAAGCGGATCGAGCCGCGCCCGAAGGCCTGGTTCGCGCGGCGCGTGGCGAGCATGCGGCGCGTCCAGTTCAGCAGCGAATGCGGGTCGCGCGTTTGCGCCTCCACGTTGATGGCGTCATAGCCGTAGAGCGAGCCCATCAGCGGCGGCAGCACCAGTTGCTCGGGGTCGGCGCGCGAGAAGCCGCCGTTGCGGTCGGACGACCATTGCATCGGCGTGCGCACGCCGTCGCGGTCGCCCAGGTGGATGTTGTCGCCCATGCCCAGCTCGTCGCCGTAATAGATCACGGGCGTGCCCGGCATCGAGAGCAGCAGCGAGTTGATGAGCTCGATGCGGCGGCGGTCGCGCTCCATGAGCGGCGCGAGGCGCCGCCGGATGCCGAGATTCAGGCGCGCGCGCCGGTCGCTCGCGTAGGTGTTCCAGAGATAGTCCCGTTCGGAGTCCGTCACCATTTCGAGCGTGAGCTCGTCGTGATTGCGCAGGAACACGGCCCATTGGCAGCTCGGCAGCAGGTCCGGGGTCTGCTTCATGATGTCGATGATCGGGAAGCGGTCCTCGCTCGCGATCGCCATGTACAGACGCGGCATCAGCGGGAAGTGGAACGCCATGTGGCATTCGTCTTCCTGGCCGAAATATTCCTGCACGTCCTCGGGCCACTGGTTCGCCTCGGCCAGCAGCATGCGATTGGGATAGTGCTCGTCGATGGTCGCGCGAATCTGCTTGAGGACCGAGTGCGTTTCGGGCAGGTTCTCGTTGTTGGTGCCTTCGCGCTCGACGAGGTAGGGCACGGCGTCCAGACGCAGTCCGTCGATGCCCATGTCCAGCCAGAAGCGCATCACGTGCAGCACTTCGCGCAGCACGGCCGGGTTATCGAAATTCAGATCGGGCTGGTGCGAGTAGAAGCGGTGCCAGTAGTAGGCCCCCGCAACGGGGTCGTGGGTCCAGTTCGAGGGCTCTGTGTCGATGAAGATGATGCGCGTTCCCTGGTACTTCTGGTCGGTGTCGGACCACACGTAATAGTTGCGGTGGTTCGAGCCGGGCTTCGCGCGCCGCGCGCGCTGGAACCACGGGTGCTGGTCCGAGGTGTGATTGATGACGAGTTCGGTGATCACGCGGATGCCGCGCGCGTGCGCTTCCTGAATGAAACGGCGCACGTCGGCGAGCTGGCCGTAGTCGGGGTGCACGTTGCGGTAGTCGGCGATGTCGTAGCCGTCGTCGCGGCGCGGCGAGGGATAGAACGGCAGCAGCCAGATCGCCGTCACGCCCAGGCCCGCGATGTAGTCGAGCTTCGCGAGCAGGCCCGGGAAGTCGCCCACGCCATCGTTGTTCGAGTCGTAGAACGACTTCACGTGCACCTGGTAGATGATCGCGTCCTTGTACCAGAGCGGATCGTCGGAAAGCAGCGAGGGCTTGCCGCGCCTGTGCGTGCCTTGCGCTGCGTGAACGTCGGTTTCCGCCGCCGTGGGATCGTGCGTGAGCGGCGCGGCTTCTGCTTGCAGCGGTGCTTCGTGAGAGGCGGGATCGCGTTTCATGTCGCTCCTCCGGGCGGGAAGTCCTGGTCCAGTTCGGGGTGGCCTTCGACATGCGGCTCGTCTGCGGGCCCGGTTTGTCCCTCGGCTTGGGGCACGTCGCGCGGCAGGCCGTCGATGGGCGCGATGCGCCAGACCGCGAATGGCCGCGCGTGCGGATCGAGCCGCACATGCTGCCAGCGGCCTTGCCATTCGAAGCGCTCGCCCGTGATTTCGTCGACCACGGCAAGGCGCGCGTGATCGTCGATCTGCCAGTGCTGGAAGGTCGCCCACGAAAGCTCGAAGTCGGCGCCTTGCTCGGCATGCGGGTCGAGATTGATCGCCACCACCACCACGTTGTCGCGCGCCGGCGTGGCTTTCTCGAAGCACAGAATGGCTTCGCTGTGCGCGGGCAGGAAGGTAATGCCCAGGTGCGTTTGCAGCGCGGGATTCGCGCGGCGGATGCGGTTGAGCGCGCTGATCTCCGGCACGATGTTGCCTGGACGGTCCCAGTCCCAGGCGCGCAACTGGTACTTTTCGGAGTCCAGATATTCTTCGCTGTTGGGCAGCGCGCGGGCCTCGCACAATTCGAAGCCGCTATAGACGCCCCATAGTCCCGAGAGCAGCGAGGCGAGCGCCGCGCGTATCAAGTGGCTCGAACGCGCGCCGCTTTGCAGATAGCGCGGATTGATGTCGGGCGTGTTGACGAAGAAGTTGGGCCGGTAGAAGTCGCGCACCGCGGTTTGCGTGAGCTCCGTGAGGTAGTCGATGAAGTCGCGCTTGGACTCGCGCCACGTGAAGTACGTGTACGACTGCGAGAAGCCGATCTTCGCGAGCCGGTACATCAGGCGCGGGCGCGTGAAGGCTTCGGAGAGAAAGATCACGTCGGGATGGCGCGCGCGCACGTCGCCGATCATCCATTCCCAGAACGGCAGCGGCTTCGTGTGCGGGTTGTCCACGCGGAAGATGCGCACGCCGTGCTCCACCCAGAACAGGATGGCGTCGCGCAGCGCGAGCCACAGGTCGGGCTTCGAATCGTGCGCGTAGAACTCGGGGTTCACGATGTCCTGGTACTTCTTCGGCGGGTTTTCCGCATAGCGCAGCGTGCCGTCGGGGCGCCACGCGAACCAGCCAGGGTGCGCCTTGAGCCACGGATGATCGGGCGAGCACTGGATCGCGAAATCGAGCGCGATTTCGAGGCCATGCTCATGCGCGGCGCTCACCATGCGGCGGAAATCGTCGAGCGTGCCGAGCTGCGGATGCACGGCCATGTGGCCGCCCTCGGCCGCGCCGATCGCGTAGGGGCTGCCCACGTCGCCGGGCTGCGCGGTGAGCGAATTGTTGCGGCCCTTGCGGTTGGCGAGCCCGATCGGATGAATGGGCGGGAAGTACAGCACGTCGAAGCCCATGTCGCGGATGCGCGGCATCTTGGCGATCACGTCGTCGAAGGTGCCGTGGCGCGCTTCGTCGTCGCTCATCGAGCGCGGGAAGATCTCGTACCAGCTCGCGAAGCGCGCGGCGCCGCGCTCGGCGTCCACGCGCTGCACCTGCGTGTCGCGCGCGAGGAACGGGCGGTGACGCGCCGCGCGCACGGCGGCGGCCGTGGCGGGCGCGGCGAGCAGCGCGCAGCGCGTGTCGGTGTCGGCGGCCACGAAGCGCTTCACGAGCGCTTCCAGCGTGTCGCGCAGGTGCGCCGGGTTGCCTCGTTCGTCCTCGCGCGCATCCGATGTTTCCGCCGTGGCGAGCACGAGCGCGAGCAGGCGGCTCGCTTCTTCGAGTTCGAGATCGACCGGTTGATTCACCGCGCGCTTTTTCAGCAGATGCTCGACGAGCGAGGCGAAGTCGTCGCGCCAGGCGACCACGACGAACTCGTGGCGGCCCACGCGTTCGAGCGGAAAGTGGCCGCTCCACAGGTCCGTGCCGGCGGGTGGCATGGGCGTCATCGGCGCTTCGTGCCATGCGGTTTCGTCGACGCAACGCCAGAGGAAGGCCGCGTCGATGCGGTCGTGGCCCTCGGCGAAGATCGCCGCGCGCACTTCGCAGCGCTCGCCCACCACGCGTTTGGCCACGAAGCGGCCATGATCGACCGAAGGCTGCACGCTCTCGATGGCGATGCGCGGCGCGGCGATGGCGTCGAGCACGCTCTTGTGGCCGCTGGTGGGCGACTTCGCGAGGTCCGCGGGCGGCGCGAGCGCGACCATCGGGCTCGCGAGCGCGCTGAACATCCAGCACGCGCCCGCGGGCAGCGTGAAGGTCTCGGGCAGGGCGCTCGCGTTGCGAGGCGCGCTCGTGCTCTCGTCCGGGCGCGCGCCGCGCAGCGTTTGCGAGTCGAGTGGCGCGAAGCGCGTGAAGCCGCCGGGCACGCCGTCGAGCAGGTGCGCCATGTTCACGCGCACAGGCGCTGCGAGCGACGGGTTGACGAGCGTGAGCAGCGCTTCGCCGGCTTCGCGCAGGTCGGCGTGGTCGCCGCGCAGCAGCGCGGCCACGGGCGCGCCGGGACCGTTGAGCGCGCGCAGCTCGCCGTTGGTTTGCAGCGTCCACGTCTCGCGCTGCAAGGCGTTGGCGTGAGCGATATCGGCGCCGAGATCGAACGGCGCGCGCGCTTTCGCGGCTTCCCATGCGTGCGGGCCGGGCGCTCGCGCGCCGGGCGCGCCGTGCTGGATGGCTTCGTCCATGCCGTATTCGAAGCCCATCGGCACGAGCCAGCCCGTGCCGAGCGCCGTGGCCGCACGCAGCATGCGCCGGTAGGCGCGCTCGACGGCGCGCAGGTCCGCGCTCGCGCCGGCGCTTTCCAGGTCTTGCACGAGGCGCGGGCCATAAGGCGCCTCGGGAAACGCGATGGGCGAGCCCACGCGCCGCATGACCGCGTGCTCCTCGATCAGCCAGCTCGACGCGAAGTCCCACCAGCGCAGGGACGTGAACGCGGCGTCGAAGCCGGCGTCCTCGAGGCGCGCGAGGTCCTCGCGCGCGAGGCCGGGCGTGGCCGCGAGCCAGCGCGTTTGCGGGTGGCTCGCGCGCACCGCGTCGAAGATCGCGCGCAGCACATTGGCCGGTACGCGATGCGGCGAGTCGATGCGAAAGCCGCCGATGCCCGCATCGGCGAGACGGCTCGCCAACTGCGTCCACCACACCGCGAGCGGCGCGCCCGCGCGCGCGAAGTCGGCATAGGCGACGTTGGCGTCGCGATGGCCGTGGCGCGGGTCGAGCCGCGCGTCGTCGGGCTCGAACGGGTGGAACCATTCGGGGTGCGCGGCGAAGAGCGTGCCGTCCGCTGCGGTGCGGTCGAGCGTGAGGTCCGCGAGCAGCGTGATGCCGCGCGTGCGCGCGGCGGCCGCGAGCACGCGCAACGCGTCGTCCACGCGGTCCTGAGTGCCGAAGGCGGGATGCAAGCGAGTGTGATCGGCGACGATGCGGTCGTCGCCCGAGGCGCCCGGTGCGCAGAGCGCGCCGATCAGGACGTGGTCGAAGCCCAGCGACGCGGCATGCGCGAAGTGCGCGGGCCACGCGTCGAGGGATCCGACGAGAACGGAATGAACGAAATAGATCCGCGGCGCATAGGCGTGGGGAGCTTCCATCGGTCGTATTCCAGATTCGTCGGGCGACGTGGATGCAAGGCCGATGTACTACCGGATGCGATCACGTTGCCCGTGGGCTGCCGGAGCAGGCCGCACCAGCAAAACGCGCGGCATGCCCTGTTCAGGGTAGTGCAATAGCTGGCCGGAGCCAAACCGGAAGCCACGCATGCGACAGACGGCGTCCGGGCACGGGGAGGATCAGCAAGGCATGTGCCCGAGGCGAGCGACCATCACGTGGTCATCCGGTATCCGGTCAGTTGCCCACCATGCTCGCGGCGATGTTCACGCACAGGCCGAGCACGGCAACGTTGAAATAGAACGAGAGGATCGACTGCGCGAGCACGCCGCGCCGCGCGCTGCGCCCGCGCAGGCCGACGTCGGCGGTTTGCGACGCGCACGCGATGGTGAAGGAAAAGTACAGGAAATCCCAGTAATTCGGCCTGAGCTTGTGATCGGGGAAGTCGAGCGCGGGCGCGGCGGGATCGGAGCCGTAGTACACGCGCGCATAGTGCAGCGTGAAAATGGTGGGAATGAGAAACCACGCGCCGATCAGCGTGAGGCCGGTGAGCACCGAGTGCAGCACCTTCGACGCCATGCTGAGATCCTTGGTGGTGCCGAGTTCGAGCACGATGGCGACGATGCTCGCGACCGTCGCCGCGCACACGAGAAAGAGCACCGTGCCGGCGTTCTGGTCTTCGCGCTGCGCGTTGTGGCGCACGCTTTCCTCGCTGGCGCGCACCATGTGAATCCAGATCAGCACGAGGTAGGTCCAGATCGCGGCGTCCCAGCCGAGCAGCACGCGGGCCACGGGGCGCAGCGCGCCTGGCGCGAGCGCGCTGATCAGCACGCCCACGACGATGCCGGTTGTCATGTGCGGGCGGTTGCGCAGGACTTGCGGGAGGAGGTTCATCGTGTCGATCGACCAGGTTGGGGGATGGGTGGGGGACAATACGCAGCGATTTTAACCGGCTAGTCCAGAGCGCGTTATGGCGGGGATCGCAGCCTGCGGTTTGTCGAACCGGGCGAGGAAACGCTATATTGCAGGCGCGGCGCGTCATCCGCACCTTTCATACGGAAAGGGATTTGACACGTGCACGTTTGAACAAGATTGCAAACTTCTCCCGTATCCATCGTCGCCTGTTGCGGCGGCAAGTGTGTAGCCCCGCTCGCGCGGGATAGACTCTTCGTCCGGAGTATCCATGACCGATGTGACGCAGGACGGGACCGCCCCTTTGCCCCGGCTTGATTCACCGCATGAGCGGGCCGCCGGTCCGGTCGAGCTTCCGCTTGCGCGCGTGGATGAGCGCATCGAACATCCGGGCCGCCGCCATTTCGTGACGTCCGTGGCGTTCGCGACAGGCGCTTGCGCGGCCTCGGCGCTCGCTTTCGCGCTGGCCGGCCGGCGCGGCGCGCAGTACGTGTTCGGCATTGCCGACGCAGCGGCCGCGAGCCCGGCTGCCAGCGCCGTGGCCGCCGCACCCGCGGACAGCGGCTACGCCGCCTTCATCGCGCTCTCCCGGCATCTGACCGGCCGCACGCATTTCGATGCCGTGCTCGGCCAGCGCATTTACAGCGCGCTCGCGCGCGCGAGCAGCCAGTTCGAGCAGAACGTCAGCGCGCTCAACACGTGGATCAAGGAACACGGCGGCGTGCCTTCGGACACCGTCACGGCCGCGCTCAAGACCGATCGGCCGGAACTGGCCTCCACCGTCGGCGACATCATGCGCGCGTGGTATCTCGGGCTCGTGGGCGAAATGCCTAAAGTGCAGGTGCTGGCTTACGAGAAAGCACTGATGTTCGATCCGGTGAGCGACGTGCTGACGATTCCATCGTATTGCCGTGACGTGCCGTTCTACTGGACCAGCAAGCCCGCGGACATGCCCGCCACCACGGTGGCGGCGCTGCTGGCGGGTAAATGAGGTAGACGGCGCGGCGGCGCACGCGATGGCAGCGGACCCGGCGGGTAGCGCCCGGTCCCCGCAATACGAAAGACGAAAGAAAACAGCAAGAGAAAGCCAGAACAACGAGGGACGATAATGGCGATCAAGCATTCGGCCGACGTGGTTGTGGTCGGCTCAGGCGTGGCGGGCAGTCTGGTGGCGTACCAGATGGCCCAGGCCGGCGCATCGGTGATCCTGCTCGAAGCAGGGCCGCGTCTTGCGCGCTGGCAGATCGTCGAGAACTTCCGCAATTCGCCGGTCAAGGCCGACTTCGCGACGCCGTATCCCGCCGCGCCCTATGCGCCGCATCCGCAATACTCGCCGCCCAACGACTACCTCGTGCAGAAGGGCGACTATCCGTACAACTCGCAATATTTGCGGCTCGTGGGCGGCACCACGTGGCACTGGGCGGCGGCGGCCTGGCGCCTGTTGCCCGCCGACTTCCACCTGAAGACGCAATACGGCGTGGGCCGCGACTGGCCGTATCCATACGAGACGCTCGAATCGTGGTACCTCGCCGCCGAAGCCGAATTGGGCGTCTCGGGCCCGGACCCGGCGCGGCACGACCTGGGCTCGCCGCGCTCGAAGCCCTATCCCATGGATATGTTGCCGCTCTCGTACATGGATCAGCGCTTTAGCGACGTGCTCAACGCCAACGGCTTTCACGTGGTGCCCGAGCCCGTCGCGCGCAACAGCCGCCCTTACGATGCGCGCCCGACCTGCTGCGGCAACAACAATTGCATGCCCATCTGCCCGATCGCGGCGATGTACAACGGCGTCGTGCACGCCGACAAAGCCGAGCGCGCGGGCGCCCAGCTCATAGCGCAAGCGGTGGTGTATCGCATCGAGGCCGACAACAAAGGCCTCATTACCGCGGTGCATTACAAGGACCCGCACGGCAACAGCACGCGCGTGACGGGCAAGCTCTTCGTGCTGGCCGCCAACGGCATCGAAACGCCCAAGCTCATGCTGATGTCCACGAGCGATGCGTTCCCGCACGGCATCGGCAACAGCTCGGACCAGGTGGGCCGCAACCTCATGGATCACCCGGGCACGGGCGTCACGTTCCTCGCCAACGAGCCGCTATGGCCGGGGCGCGGGCCAATGGAGATGACCTCGGTGGTGAACTTCCGCGACGGCGCATTCCGTTCCGACTACGCCGCGAAGAAACTGCATCTCTCGAACGGCGTGGCCACGCCGGCCGTGACCGCCGCGCTCATCAAGAACGGCGTGACGGGCGCCGAGCTCGACCGCGAGATTCGCGACCGCGCCGCGCGCACGCTCAATATCAACAGCTTCCACGAGCACTTGCCCGAGCCGCAGAACCGCGTGCTGCCATCGGGCGAGCACAAGGACGCGCTTGGCATCCCGCAGCCCGAGATCTACTACTCGATCAACGACTACGTGAAGAAGAGCGCCGCCCACACGCACGAGCTCTACGCGCAAATCGCCCAGCTTTTCGGCGGCACGGAGGTGGCCTTCGACGATACCTTCGCGCCCAACAACCACATCATGGGCACGACGATCATGGGCGCGAACCCGGCCGATTCGGTGGTCGACGCCGACTGCCGCACGCACGACCATTCGAACCTGTTCGTCGCCAGCAGCGCGGTGATGCCGACGGCCGCCTCGGTGAACTGCACGCTGACGATTGCCGCGCTGGCGCTCAAGCTGGCCGACAAGCTGCGTCGCGAGCTTTGACGCAATGAGCCAGAGACCGCCGATGAACGCCAGAAAGTCCCCCGCCCATCGCATCAATCGCACGTATCGCGCCGGCATCACGCTGATCGCGCTGCTGTTCTGCGCGTTCGCGCTTTACGTGGCGTGGCACGCCGCGCACGAGGGCGAGACGCGCCCCGTCGACGAAGTGCCGCTGCCCGCCGCGCACGGCGAAGGCCCGGCCGCATCCGGCGACGCCGCCGCGCGCCCCGAGATCGTGAAGCGCGGCGAGTACCTCGCGCGCATGGGCGATTGCGCCGCGTGCCACACGGCCGACAAAAGCCGGCCGTTCGCGGGCGGCCTGGCGATCGCCACGCCGTTCGGCAAGATCTATACGCCCAACATCACGCCCGACCCCGACACCGGCATTGGCCAGTGGAGCGATTCCGATTTCATGCGCGCGATGCACGAGGGCGTGGGCAAGGGCGGCGAGCGGCTCTATCCCGCGTTTCCGTATGTGGAGTTCACGCGCGTGACGGAGCAGGACGTGCTCGCGATCCGCGCCTACCTGAACACGCTCGCGCCGATTCATTACAAGCCGCCTGCAAACGAACTGCGATTCCCGTTCAATCAGCGCTGGCTGATGCTGTTCTGGAATCTCTTCAATTTCGACGAAGGCCGCTTCGTGCCCGATCCAAAAAAGAGCGCCGAGTACAACCGCGGCGCCTACCTGGTCAAGGGGCTCGCGCATTGCGAGGAGTGCCACACGCCGCGCAACTTCATGCAGGGCCTGAAGACGAGCGGGCGCTTCTCGGGCGCGACGCAGGCGGGCTGGCAGGCGTACAACATCACGCCGGACCGCGCGGGCGGCATCGGCGGCTGGAGCGACGCCGCGCTCATGAGCTATCTCACCACCGGCGTGGCTGCCGGTCACGCGAACGCGGCCGGGCCGATGGCCGAGGTCGTGCAGAACTCCACACAGTACTTGACCATCGAGGACCAGCGCTCGATCACCGCTTATTTGCGCGGACAACAGCCCGTTGCGGGCGGTGTGACGCGCTCGCGCGATTCGTTCGGCAAGCCCGCCAACGACGACGTCACCGCGCTGCGCGGCACCACCATCACGAGCGTGAACGGCGCGCAGCTATTCGTGGCGAACTGCGCGAGCTGCCACAACTGGACCGGCGCGGGAGTGGGCGCGAGCGCGCCGGGGGCGTATCCATCGCTCATTCACAACAGCGTGGCGGGCGCCGCGAATCCCGGCAATCTTGTGATGACGATTCTGCACGGCGTGAGGCGCAAGACCAAAGACGCCGACGTGCTGATGCCCGGCTTCGCCAATGAGTTGAGCAACGACCAGGTGGCGGCCATTGCGAACTACGTGACGAAGCAGTTCGGCAATCCGCAGGCGAGCACCACGCCGGACCAGGTGGCGGCGCTGCGCGCGCAGGCGCAATAATGCGCCGCCATGACAATAGCGCGCGGCCGTCGTGGCACGCGCGCCGCAACGGCTGCGCGAAAACCGCTCGCGAAAAGATCATTGGCCCGCATACGCAGTGCCCGCGCGGCGCTATGATGAAACGATGACATCCACTCTCGCTCCTGACGTCCTGCATCATGCGGCCAATGCGGCCGGTCGCGATTTCGTGATCGGCGACCTGCACGGCTGCGTGGACGCCTTGCGCTATCTGCTGCACAAAGTCGGATTCGATGCCGCGCGCGACCGCCTGTTTTCGGTGGGCGATCTCGTCGATCGCGGCGAGCAGTGCGAGCAGGCGCTCGCGCTGCTCGACAAGCCCTGGTTTTACGCTGTGCTCGGCAACCACGAAGACACGCTGTGCGCCGTCGCGCAGGGGCGCCTAGCGCGGTATCGCTGGTATGGCATTGGCGGAGGCTGGGCGCAGGGGCTGCCCGATCACGCGCTGGCCGCGTACGCACAGCGGCTGCGCGAGTTGCCGCTCGCACGCGTGGTGGGCGAGGGCGCGGCGCGCTTTCACGTGCTGCACGCGGAGTTCTTCGGCGGCGACGCCGAGCTCGACGCCGGCCGGTTCGACGCCGAAGTGCGCGAGCGCATGCTGTGGGGGCGCGAGCTGGCCCTCAACGCGGCCGCACGGCCGCGTTACGCGCTGTCGCTCACCTACTGCGGACACACGCCCGTGCGCGAGCCGCGCCAGATCGGCTCGCAGATGTTCATCGACACTGGCGTGTTCATTCCCGAAGGACGCCTGACGATGGTCGAGGCGCTCACGCCGCAGCACTGGTCGATCTCCGTGCAGGCGGCGCGCGCGATGGGCGCGGCCGGAATGACACTGCCCTGAGCGCTGCCCGCGCTTTCCTTCGCTTCCCACGTTTTCCGCGCTTTTCTGCGCGTGTGCCTCGACCGCCGTGCCGTTTCCGCCTAGCCCGGTTATGGGCCTCACCCGGTTTCCTTGCCGTATGCGGCGGCCAATTCGAACACCATGTCGATGGTTTCGCCGTTCCAGTTGTATTCGAGGTAGGCCGCGTGATGGCACGCATGCAGCAGCGTCGTGCGCAACGCGGCGAGGCATTCGCCGCCCGCGTCGCGCACCGAGGGGTACACGATGCCGGGCGCGCCCGCCTTCCGTATCGCGCGGCTCAGCGCCTGGCCCGCCGCGTAGTCGTCCGGCGCGAACACGGCCGGATCGAACTCATGCAGCGCGCCATGAGCGAGTGCCTGCCCCGGCGCGGGAGGCACGCGCAGATCGACGACGGCGCCTTGCGCGATCACGGTGTAGAGGCGCATCTGCTGGCGCAGCGGCGGCTCGCGCGTCGCGGCGAGAAAGCGGCCCGCGTGAAAGCGGGTCTCGGCGATGGCCGTCGCGCGCGTGCGCGCGCAGTAGAACACGCCGTAGGTGCCGTCGGAAAAGCGGCTGCCGTGCGGGTTCAGGTGCGTGAACGCGGCCATGATCGGACCATAGCCGGGACCGAAGCGCCGCTCCTCGCGCGGCACGAGATCGAGGTCGCCGGTCTCGGTGCGCAGGCGGTCGTTGGTTAGCGCCTCGAGCGCGTAGAGCGCTTCGAAGTCCTCGGGCGAGGCCACCCGGTCGAACAGATTCACGGCGGGAAAGCGCGTGGGGGTCACGCGGAACGCCGGCGACCAGTCGAGCGGCGCGCTAAGCCATTGCGCTTGCCAGCCCGTGTCACGTGGACCATGAGCGGGACCAGGCGCGGGGGTGGCGCTCAGCGCCGATTCCGGTGCGGTGTGTTTTTTCACGCCCAGCCGCCCCGCATCGCATCGAGATACTGACGCACCGCCACGAGGTCGCTGATATTGCCCGCGAGCATGCGGTCGAGCGCGCGCCGTCCGCCGAACGGCGGCGCGCTGTTGGGGCGCTTGACCCAGGCATCGGCGGCGGCGGGGGGCGGCAGGAGAATCTGCAGCGACTTGTAGATGCCGAGCAGCAGCGAAAGGCGCTCGAGCGTGTCGCGGCCGAGCCGTGCGGATTGCGGCGTCTGCTTCCATTTGAAGAACGTCGAGCGGCCCGGCGAGCCGAGCAGGACGATCTGCTCTTCCACGGAGAGATCCCAATCGTGCGCGATATTGAAAAAGGCGCGCAGGCCGGCCGCCGACATATCGGCCAGCGAGGGCTCGGCGCCGGTTCGCCGTGCTGGATCGGCGGACGAGGAAGTGGACGCGTAGGGCATGATCTAGTCCTTATATGAACTTTTCTATGATATTAGTCTATAAATGGATTTTTGCAAATTTTGACTGGATATAATGGCTGGCCGATCCAGACGGGTTCAGGCGGGACGAGAACAGTGATTCGAGGGAGGAGCGGCGTGCGGGCAGTGGCGGTGATGGTCGCGGCATGGTGGATGTCTACGTCGATGGCATGGGCCGTTGCACCGGCAGTGGGGGCGCAGCGCGCCGGGCCGAGCGCGGCGCCAGTGCACGGCACGGCGGGTGGCGCCGCTGCCGCGCATGCGAGGCGGGTTGGAGGCGTGCCGGTGAGCCCACGCGAGAGCAGCGGGAACAGGAAGCCCGCCAGGACCGGAAGCCACACGAAAGCAGCCGCGGCCGCGCCGGCAAAGCCCCCACGATCCGCGAATTCGAGGAAGCCAGCGCAGGCCGGCCAGGCTTCGGCCCGCGCACCGCATCGCGCGAAGGCTCCGGCCTCGGCGAAGTCGGCGGCCCGTCAGGCACCGGGAACCTCACATCGAGCGAACGCCCACACGCATTCATCCAAGCCGGCCACGACCAGGCAGGCCGAATCCAGGCAGGCCACACCCAAGCCGGCCACACCCAAGCCGGCCGCCCCGAGACGCGCACCGGCGCGGCCCGCCGCGGTTCACCCGGCGCAAAACCACAGGCTCGTGGTCCAGGCGCCCGCGGCTCAGCCGCAACGCGGCATTCCGAGGCCGCACGAACTTCCGCCGATTCTGAGCTGATTCTGAGCTGATTCAGGCCTGCTTGAAGCGGTCCATTCTGGCCGTCCCCCTCAAGCGGCGCCCAGGCTCGACGCGAGCAACTGCAGCGTGGCCGCCGAGCGCGGCTCGCGCACGCGCGAATGCAGCGTCACCCGCGAAACCGGCAAGGCCGGCAGATCATGCTTCGCCCCAACGTCGACCAGCACTCGCGGCGCCACGCGCCGGGCCAGCGCCGAGACGGCGAGCCCGGCCTCCAGCGCCGCGCAGACAGCGGCCACGCCGCCGCCCACGAAAACCTCCTGCCACGCGATGCCCGCCGCGTCGAGCGCGCCAGTCGCCGCCGCGCGCACCGCGCAAGGCCCGTCGAGCAGGGCGAGCGGCAGCGGGGCGCCTGGCTCCCAGCGCCATTCGGGCGAGGCGAGCCAGACCAGCGGTTCCTCGAAGAGCGGACGCGCGTCGCCGCGCGGCGCCTCGTCGGCTTCCTGGCGGACGATCACGGCGTCGAGCCGCCGCTCGTCGAATTTCGCGAGCAACTGCGCCGAAAGCCCGAGATGCAGCGCGATCACGAGCCCCGGGTCGTGGTCGCGCAACAGCGCGAGCTGGCGGGCGAGCTGCGCGTCGGCGACGTGCTCGCTCAACCCCAGCGAGAGACGCCGCGAAGCGCCGGCGAGCGTGCCGAGCGCGCGCTCGTGGGCCCCCAGCAATTCGCGCGCGGCGCCCAGAAATGCGCGCCCGTCCGGCGAGAGCCGCACCACGCGCGGCGTGCGTTCGAGCAACTGCCGGTCAAGATGGGCTTCGAGCCGCTTGAGCTTGAGGCTCACGGCGGATTGCGTGGTGTCGAGCGCGTCGGCGGCGCGCGTGAAGCTGCGCAATTCGGCAACGAGGACGAACGCGCGCACGGCATCGAGATCGAGTGGTTTCATTTTGAGTGGAAATGAATGAAATATTCATCAATATCTATTCATTATGACAGAGTGCGCCTAAGCTGTTTTCGTGGTCATTCACTTGCCATCCCATCCAACGCTGAAGGAGTCCGACATGCCGTTCACC
>JAITTX010000415.1 GCA_031286755.1 Paraburkholderia sp. | reverse complement strand
CAGAACGTGCGCAACGTCACGATGGGCGACAGCACCCAGGGCGTTGCCACGCTGGCGTTGACGTTTCCGTTGGATGCCGACCCGTAACAGGTGCGCGACCTGCTGCTTAACATCTATCGCTGGCACACCGCGGTGCCGGAGGTGACCCAGCGCCTTCGGTGACGTTCAGCCAGCTCACGCCGGACGGCATCACGCTTTCGAATCCGCGCACGCTGCTGGTGCAGAACGTGCCGACGAAGAACATCCCGTCGCGCGGGCAAATCGGGCTGAGCGAATCGAGCCAGCCGAGTCCATCTAACCACACGGGCTGGAATCGGGAACAGCCCGCCGGCTCGTGACATCTATCTCTTCGAATGCCGGGAAAGCACCGGCCCTTCCACATTTCGAGGAGAAGCACATGAAAGCTGCAAACGTGTTGTTGTCGGCTGCGTTCGCAGTCGGGTCCGCACTCGCGCCCGCCTTGGCCCAGGCGCAGAGCCAGGGCCCGACCGATCCCCAGATTGCCGCCATCGTCGTTGCCGCGAACCAGGCCGATATCGATGCGGGCAAGCTCGCCGAATCGAAAACCCATTCGAAGGATATTCAGGCGTTCGCGCAGCGCATGGTGGCCGACCATACCAGTGTGAACCAGGCGGCGGTCAACCTCGTGCAGAAGCTCGGCGTGACGCCGCAGGCGAATCCGACCAGCGAGAGCCTCAAGCAGGGCGGCGAATCCAATATCGCTAACCTCAAGTCGCTGCAAGGCGCACAATTCGATCGTGCCTATATCGACCACGAGGTGACCTATCACGAGCAGGTCATCGACGCGCTCGACAAGACGCTGATTCCCAGTGCGCAGAACGCCGAATTGAAGGCGCTGCTGGTGAAGGTGAGGCCGGCGTTCGTCGCGCACCTGGACCACGCGAAGCACGTGCAGGCCATGTTGGCGAAAGCACAATGAACTGCTTGTCACCTCTCTTGCTGGCACGCTCCGGCATTTGCGCGATCGTGCTCATGGCGGCCGTCGGGCCGGCGGCCGCGAGCGATCATGTAGTGACGATCGCGCAAATGCGCTTTAGCCCGGCCACCGTGACGATCCACAGCGGCGACACCGTCGTGTGGGTCAACAAGGACCTCGTGGCCCATACGGCGAGCGCGCAAGCCAGGACTTTCGACTCTGGCAGCATCGAGCCCGGTGCATCGTGGCGATACGTCACGAGCAAGCCCGGCTCGTATTCTTACCAGTGCCTGTTTCATCCGACGATGCATGGCACACTGATTGTCGAGCCGAAACCATGACAGAGCCAGGAGTGGCAATGGCCGATGTGCACGACAGCGGATTGACAGACGCCGACGCGGAAATTGTGCGCCGCGTGGTGGCGGGCGACCTCACGGCCTTCGAGTTGTTGATGCGCCGCCACAACCGCCGGCTATTCCGGCTCGCGCGCGCCACGCTGCGCAACGACGCCGAGGCCGAGGACGCCTTGCAGGACGCGTATCTGAAGGCGTTCAAGTCGCTCGGGCAGTTCCGGGGCGATGCCGCGCTTGCAACGTGGCTCTCGCGCCTCGTGCTCAACGAGTGCTTTGGCAAAATGCGTCGCGAGGCCCGGCGCCAGAACCTGATGCCGACGCTTGTGCGTTGCGCCGACGATGAGCAGATGGCTTTCGATCTGGACCCGACGAACGCTCACGACGATTTCGCCCCCGACCAGGCGGCCTCCCGCGCCGAGATCCGCGCGCTGCTCGAACGCAAGCTCGACGCGCTGCCCGTGGGCTTTCGCACGGTCTTCGTGCTGCGCTCGGTCGAGGAGATGAGCATCGAGGAAACGGCGCAGTGCCTCGGCCTTCCCGAAGCCACAGTGCGCAGCCGTCATTTCCGGGCCCGCCAGATGCTGCGCGATTCGCTGGCCGAAGAAGTCGATCGGCTGGGGCCGGCGCTGTTCGAGTTTGGCGGTATGTGCTGCGACCGGATTGTGGAGAATGTGCTTGTGCGGCTGTGTGACGCGTAGTGGGTGATCTGTAGTACGCGCTCGCGATGCTGCGGGCATATGTGGTTAATAACCAGATGCTCCGCTGGGGAAGATCCCTATCTTCCCCGCGGTGGATACACGCTGAATTGTCGATAAGTCGGGTATTCCCAAATCCGCACAAATCGGTAAGCTGCGCGGTTTCAGTGAACGAAAAAAGCCTCGCTGCCTGAATGCAACCATTCGGATCCTCCGTGACTGAGCCTCATCTGACATTCCCTGACTTGAATGAATGGGAGAACTGGTTGACGCAAAACGGCGGCGGTACAGCGTCTTACTGCGACATTAAAGTGATCAGGATACGGTGCCGTCCTGAGTGCAAAGTATCTGTTGTGGGGAAGATGCGAGACAAATGCCGGTCTGCCTTTCACCTGCAGCGCCTTCGATTCGGTATTTCGCGCACTGGGGAGCAGCGTCGTGACGAACGCGCCGATGCGAACTTCCAGGCCCGGAAGGCCCGCCGGAATGCGAAAGTGTTTGAGTTCCAGTCCGGCGCGTGCATTGTGATTGCCCAGGAACCTCCGGAAAACCCGAACGCGTTCTTTTACATCGGCGGAACGACGCCGTTCTTTTCGACCACCACGCGCTGCGCGACATACGCACCTTGTGACGCGGGTTTCGCGACCACGAAGACTTGCTTGCCTTGCGCAAGATCGGAGCGCGCGGCCGGCATAAAGGTGACGATCGGTACATTCGGCGGCACCGTGACCTCATTGCTGCCGCCCTTGTACGACAGCTTCAGATTGCGGCCGTCCGTACCCTGCACGACAGTATCGACATTCGCGTTGGTCATCGTGCTGTTCGGGCCGAGATCCCAGGCGTAGTGCCCCTCCCCCGTACCGCGCGCGGCTTCGGGAAAGACGACGACTTCGGTCGCCGTCAGCTTGCCGTCCGTGCCCGTCGTCGCGGCCGTGCCGACGAATGAACCCGGTTTAATGTCGGATAGCTGCATCGCCTTGACGGACGAAACGGGAACGTTGGCCGCGAGGTCGATCAAGACCGTGTCGCCACTGCGTCGATGAACCTTGAGAACATCACCATCGAGAGAAACGATATTGCCGCGAATACGCGCGGGCTTCGCGTCAGGCGTTTGCGCGAGTGCGCTGCCGGCAAGCGCCATTGCGGCAAGGGCCGTTCCAACTCTCAGTCGAATAGTCATGAATGCTCCGATTAGCAGATATGCGTTGAGGAAAAGGTCGATTGCACTTCAGGAACCGCCGAACCAGTTGTAGCCCTGGTTCTCCCAATAACCACCGGGATACTCGTTCGTCACAGTGATTGCGACGATATGCTTTGGATTCTTGTAGCCGAGTTTGGTTGGCATGCGCAGCTTCATCGGGAAGCCGTATTTCGGAGGCAACACGTCCCCGTCGCAGGTCAGCGTAAGCAACGTCTGCGCGTGCAGTGCTGTGGGCATGTCGATGCTGGTCCAGTAGTTGTCCGCGCAATGGAGTGCAACGTACTTCGCCGTCGTGTCCGCTCCTGCACGGCGCAGAAACTCGGAAAAGCGCACGCCACCCCAATGTCCAATGGCGCTCCAACCCTCGATGCAGATATGCCGTGTGATCTGACTTTCCTGGGGCAGCGCCCGCAATTCGTCGAGCGTCCATGTGCGTTTGCCGTTCGCGAGTCCGCCCACCTGGAGCTGCCAGTCCGCGGGATCGACTTCCGGAACATCGTCTATGTCATAGAAGGCGTTGAACGGGAACGGCCGCGTGATCATCGACTCTGGATACGTCGGCGCCATCTTGTTCGGATCGAACAGTAGCGCCTGCACGCGGTCGTTGAAGAACGACATCTTGCGCAGCATGGTATTCACCGACCTGTCGGTCGAGAGATCGCAGCCCGAGAGCATGGCAATGCCGCCGAGCGTGAGTATCTGCCTGCCGAGCAATCTGCGCGCGGGGCTCTTCAATTCGCTGCGCGCGTCCTTGATGATCGAATCCGCGTTCGAAACGAGAAACGCATTGGGTTGCTTTTTGCGAGGGCACACGTTCGGTTACCGTCCGCGAATCATCAGGAGCAGCGAGCGCGGCACGAGCGCGACCATGACAACGTGCACGACGAAGAACGCAACGAGAACGCTCATGGCGAAGAAGTGGACGATCCGTGCGTTGTCGTATCCGCCCGTGAGCGTTCGCAACATCGGAAACTGAACCGATTTCCAGACCGCCAGTCCCGAGAGAATCACAATCGCGATGTCGACGATAACCACTACATAGGCCAGCTTCTGAATGGCGTTGTAGCGTGCCGGATTCTCGTGCGCGAGCTTGCCGCGCAGCGCGGCGACAAGATCCTGACATAACGCACCGAAACGAATTGGGAGAAGCTTTCTCCACAGGCGCTTTGTAACAATATTGAGCGACACGTAGACAAGATAATTCGCGACCAGCAGCCACATGATCGCGAAATGCCACTGCAATGCGCCGCCCAGCCAACCGCCCAAGGTCACACTCGCGGGAAATTTCAGGCCGGCAAAGACGGGCGAGGCATCGTAAATCTGCCAGCCGCTTGTCACCATCAGCACGACCGCCACGGCGTTGATCCAGTGTGTCATGCGAACCCATAGAGGCTGGATTGTCGTTCGGCTCATTTGCAGGCTTCGTGGAAGTTGTCCGTCTGCGATCGGATTCGGCCCGATCGTTCCGTGTTCGTGGGTAAACCACGTACGTACGTCCTTATTCCACGGCTGCTGAGGATTTTTTTCTTACAGAGTTCGAACAAGGCTATCCGCATTTCGAAGACTCTAGTCAAATGTCTTTTCGGCAAACGGCAACAGGCGCTGTCGCCGCCTGGCACGAACGCCAAAATCACCGGGGCAGATCTTGCTTTCGAGCGCGGCGGAATAAAGGGAGCATGCGGAACGTTTTCCAGGTGTCCTGCGTACATTACGAAGCCGTCACGCTGTCTGGACAGACGCTTTCCGCGCGAATGGGCACGCTGGTAGTCGAGCTGCGGCCTACCTGTCAGTACGGAGGCACCACATCTTTCTGGGCGACTGAGCACATGCGCCTGCTGCTCGCAGTGGGCGCCTCCACAGCCCCGTGTCGTTGAGAGCATTGAGTGAGCGCGATGAGCGACGATCTCGATCCCGGTGCGGTATCAGGTGTCGGCGAACCGGAACTACGTACGCTATCGGCATTCGCCGACGGAGAGCTGACGACGGCAGAACACGAGGCGCCAGGCGCGCGATTGGCCGTCAACCAGCGCGCTGCAGGCGTCGTCGCCAGCTATCGCAGGCAGCGGGCCGCGTTGCGCGTACTCTTCGCTGATTCCGCAGCGCAAACGAGGTGGTCGTACGTGGTACTGCTGCGTCCGCGCACTTCGTGGTGGCATCGCATCGCGCTCACCGTCGGTCCGCTCGCCACGGGCGCTATCCTCGCGGCGCTCGCCAGCCTGCTTTTGTCTCCTGTTGCGTCGCTTTCGGCGCAGACGCTATTTGCCGAGCAAGCCGATGTTGCGTACGTGGTCTACGCGCCCGAGTGGCGTCATCCGGTCGAGGTGACTGCCACGCACGAGGGAGCGCTCTTCGCCTGGCTCTCGAAGCGCCTGGATCGTCCACTTTCAGCGCCATCGCTACGGGAGTACGGATTTGCGTTGCTGGGTGGGCGGCTGTTGCCGGGCATAGCTGGTCCAGCCGCACAATTCATGTACGAAAACGGGGCCGGCGCGCGGATTGCGCTCTACATGAGTCCCACCTCGCAACGCGAAATTCCGCTCCAGCTCCTGCGGGCAGGCGGTCGCCGCACGTTCAGTTGTGCAAGCGACCACATGGGTTACGCGCTCTCCGGGCAGGTACCTGAGAGACAATTGCGCCCGATCGCTTTCGACGTCTGCAGCGAGCTTGGCGGACACCCCGAAAAGTGGAGGTAAAAGCGTGCGGGATCGCAACCCCATCCGTCGACGGCGCGTGACCACGGGTCGTCTCAAACCCCACGCAACCGCAATCGCGATGTTTGCCTGCGCTGCCTGCGCAGCTGCCGGGGTCAGCGCCGATCCGATCGACACGTCCGCACCGCTGGCACAGTATCGACTCGATCCAGGCCGTTCGGGTGTGACATTCGACGTCACGAACGTCTGGCACTCGAATCTCACGATGCGCTTCGGCCGTTTCGGTGCCGAACTCGATGGATTCCAGGGCGTGGCTTCGGGCCGCGTCATGGTGACAATCGACGCGACAAGCCTCGAAGCGAACGCACCGTTTGTCACCGGAATCGTCGAGGGCGGTGGCATGCTGGACGTGGCGCATTATCCGGCCATTCGCTTTGTCAGCACCCGCATTGTCCGCCTCGGTCCGTTCAATGGTCTTTTGACAGGCGATCTAACGATCCGCTCGACGACGCGCCCCGTCACGCTCGATGTCACGTTCGACGCGGACCCGCACGATCCACCGGGCGCTCTTCAGACGCTGGCCTTCTCCGCCGACGGCCATTTCAGCCGGTCAGCGTTCGGGCTGACGAAATGGTCATCCGCTGTCGGAGACGACGTGCATATGAGAATCCGTGCCGAGTTCGTCAGGGAACGCGCGGATCCGTGAATTCCGAGTTTCCCGTTGCAGGCGGACGTACGTCATGATCACGCACTTTCCGGACATCGCGGTAGCAATCGTGTCACTTAAGGAAAGGCAGCATGCGCGAGAGAAGTCGGTCACGGTCGAACCACTGATGCTTGACGGCAGCAGCAACGTGCACAGTGACAAGCACGAGCAGGCCGTAGTTGAGCGCGATGTGAACCGTCTTGAAGACGACCTTCAGCGCATCATCGGGCCCGATGATGCGCGGCAACGGAATCAAACCCAGATAGATAACGGGGACGTTGGCAGCCAGACTGTAGAAATAGCCTGTGACCGGGATCGCGATCATCAGCACGTAGAGCAGCAGGTGCACAGCTTGTGCCGCGCCCCGCTGCCAGGCGCTTGTGCCTGATGGCAGCGGAGGTGTCGCATGACTCGCGCGCCAGAGCATGCGCAGCACGGCGAGCGCAAACACGGTCACGCCGATCCACTTGTGCCAGGAAAAGTAGCGAAGCTTGTCAGGTGTGATGCCAGGAACACGGACCATCACCCAGCCTAACGCAAAGCCGCACGCGATCAGTACCGCGATCAGCCAGTGCAAGGCGATCGCGGTGCACGTGTAGGTATCTGGCTTGGCGGACGAAGATCGATGTGCCATCGGCGAAAGATGAAAGACGAACACTCCTGGAGAGGCTCGCAGCATCAGCCACAGCTAGTCTGAATACGCCGTCGCACGCTCATGGCTGCGCCCGTGAACTGAATCTCCCACGACGGCAGCGAGTGTCACACGCGCCTGTTTCCCGAGCGCATTCTTGCGCGACCATAACCGGGCTTCGACACGAGTTAAACGATTCCACCGGGTATGTTATTCCGTCCATCTATTCCCGCAACTGGAAACCGGGAGGCGAAAATACTCACAACTTGCGCCACCGCTGCGTCGCGTGGTCGTGCGTCACGAAGGCAGCCGTAGACATCGTTCAGATCAGGCTTCAAACCTCCGGCGAGTGTTGACGCCTGATTCAACAGGATGTCGAAACGTCTCCCGACTCCAGAGTGGCTAGAACATCGGATGCGCGTCCGGATAGAGCGCCGTTCTCAGGGCGAAGCCGCCCAGGACCACGAAAATGACGGCCGCCACTACGTGTACCGCCTTCGTCGGCAGCCGGTTGGCAAACTTGTGGCCAAGGTAAATGACCGGGACGTTGGCGAGCATCATGCCCAGCGTGGTTCCCGCGACGACGCCAAAAAACTCGTGAAAGCGGGCAGCCAGGGCGACCGTCACCACCTGTGTTTTGTCACCCACTTCCGCTAGAAAGAAGGTCACTACCGTCGTGCCGAATACGCCCATGTGGCCCTTCGTGACGGCATCCGCATCGTCAAGTTTGTCAGGAACGAGATCCAGATGGCCATCAATGCGAACGAGCCGACGACGGCCCAGTTCATGACATGGGGATTGACGACATGTGCCAGCCACGCTCCCAGCGCGCCCGAGAACCCGTGATTGATCAACGTCGCAACAAAAACGCCAAGCACGATCGGAACGGGCTTGCGATAACGGGCCGCGAGAACGAGTGAGAGAAGCTGCGTCTTGTCGCCAATTTCGGCAAGAGCGACCACGCTGGTCGATACGAGGAAGGATTCCATGGGGTTTGTTGTTACCGGGCCGCGCAGTCAACACGCGATGACACACCCCCCGCGACCCGGCCAGGTGGGGATGCACGTCATCGGTCTTGCCAGGCTCGCGCTGCACACGCCATGTCGCCAGCTGGCTAACAAGTATGTTGACGTGCACCTCCAGACATCGCGTCTGGAGCGGCTACTCCCCGAAGAGGGCCGCGATTATAAAAGCATCGCGCCGTGGCATGCATCAGCAATTTAGTATACCCCCCTATCCTATTTTGTTAGCATACCCCCTACGGTATATAGGGAGGCACAGCATGAGCCACACGATTCGCGAAAAGCAGAAGTTGCTCAACCGGGTGCGCCGCATCAAGGGCCAGGTCGAGGCCATCGAGCGTGCGCTTGAGGACGAGCGTGGCTGCATGGATGTGCTGCAGCTCATCACGAGCAGCCGTGGCGCGATGAATGGACTACTGGCTGTGGTGCTCGAAGACCACATCCGGACGCACCTCGTCGACGCGGAGCCGCACGACGACGAGCACGGCAGCGGCACCGAGCAACTGATCGAAGTGGTGCACAGTTACTTCAAGTGAGAGAAACATGAGCCAATTCGAGAACGCCGCTTTCGGGGCGGGGCACGATCACATCTTCCTGGGCGCAGCCCATGAAGAAAACGAGCGCAGAACCTGGATGGTGATTGCGCTGTGCAGCGCGATGATGGTGGCTGAAATTGTCGGCGGCAGTCTGTTTGGCTCGCTCGCACTCGTCGCCGATGGCCTGCACATGTCGACGCACGCCGGCGCGATGCTGATCGCTGCTTTGGCATACACCTACGCACGCAAGCACGCGGCCGACCCGCGCTTCGTATTCGGTACCGGCAAGCTGGGAGACCTCGCTGGCTTTACCAGTGCTATCGTGCTCGCGATGATCGCGCTGCTGATTGGGTACGAAGCCGTTTCGCGCCTTCTCTCACCGGTCCCGATCCACTTCGGCCAGGCGATCCCCATCGCGGTGCTTGGCCTGCTGGTCAATCTGGCGAGCGTCTGGCTGCTAAGCGGCGACCACCACGGGCACAGCCATGGACATAGTCACGGGCACGCTCATGGCCACGCGCATGGCCACGCGCATGGGCATGAAGGCGACCACGGCCACGAAGCGGAGGCGCAGCGCATCTTCGGTAGCGCTGGAGTCTTTGCCGTGTCGATCTTCGAAGATGGCGTGCCGCCCGTCTTCCGTATCAAGCCAGAAACGGCTGCTTCAAACCTGAGCGCCGGTGCTGTTTCAGTGACAACAATCCGCCCCGATGGCACGCACCAGACCTTCGCGTTTGTCGATCGAGGCGGCTATCTGGAGTCGAAAGACGACATTCCCGAGCCGCATGCCTTCAACGCCGTTGTCCGCCTGCCCGATGGTGAGCATTCAATCGAGTTCGAAGAACACGAGCACGAACACGACGCCGCGCAGGCTGCCGCGAACCGCGACCACAACATCCGCTCAGCCTACATTCACGTGATTGCAGACGCTGCAGTTTCCGTGCTGGCCATCATCGGCCTGTTGCTGGCTCGCGCGTTTGGCTGGGTCTGGGTGGACCCGCTTGCAGGCGTAATTGGCGCGCTCGTCATCGCAAACTGGTCCTGGGGCCTCATGCGCGATACGGGTGGCATCTTGCTCGACATGAACACGGACCGCCGCATGGCCGAAAATGTCCGCCACGTCATCGAAGACAACGGCGACACAGTGCTCGACCTCCATGTATGGCGCGTAGGTCCTGGGCACATGAGCGCCGTCGTGTCGGTCGCCACTGGTGAAGCGCAGCGCAACCCGGGTTTCTATCACGCGGCGCTCAAGCGGTTCAAGGGACTGTCGCATGTCACGGTCGAAGTGAATCCCAACCGGGCAATAGCCTGAACCATGGCTGTCAAATCGCCCTGCATCGACCTATGCGCGTTCGATGGCAAGACCGGGCTCTGCTCCGGCTGCTACCGGACGCGCGAGGAAGCCCGCGACTGGAAAAAGATGACGGACCACCGGCGCCATCAAATCCTCAATGAACAAAACCGGCGACAGGCGAAGCTCACACGTGAGGCGCCGCAAACGTCGAAACAGGACTGAAAAGGCGCGCCCCTACCGCAGCCGCGCAAATGGCCTGGATATCCTGTGGTACCAGCCGTCCAGGCTGCGCGGTACCGAACGACTGCAGTGGGTGGCGGACATGCGCCTCTCGTCATCTCCGCGGCCGCTCATGAAATGTCTTTCGGATACTTGATCCGGCAATT
>JAITTX010000338.1 GCA_031286755.1 Paraburkholderia sp. | reverse complement strand
CACGAGCCGTTGAATACCGGCAGGAAAGCGCAGGCAATAAAGCATAAGCAAGACAGCGGGCCGGGCATGAGCGGCCTTGACAATAGTTTGGAGGAGACAGCATGAAGCGGAAGTTGAGTGTCATGGCCGGACTCGCGGTCATGGCGGGAGCGGCGCACGCACAATCGTCGGTGACGCTGTACGGCGCCATCGATACCGGCCTGTTCTATCAAAGCACGAGCGCGGCCTCGTTCTCGCCGCACGCGAAGGATCTGGGCCACGTGTTCGCGCTGAAGGACGCGGGCATCTATGCCAGCTTCTGGGGCATCAAGGGCAGCGAGGACATCGGCGGCGGCTACAAGGTCAATTTCCGGCTGCAGGGCGTGTTCAACAGCGGCACCGGCAGGCTCGGCCTTTCCGACACGACCGGCGCCACGGCGGTGTTCAACCAGCAGTCGACCATCGGTGTTTCCGGACCGTTCGGCTCGATCGACGCCGGGCGCCAGTACACGCCGATGATCTACGCGATGGCCGAAACCGACGTGCGCGCCGCGCAGTACTTCGGCAGCATCCTGAGCGCGTGGCTGGCCCTGAGCCAGGCGTCGGGGTGGCCCGGCACGAACACGAACGTGCCGATCGGCGCGCTGTACGACAGCAACGCGCTCGTCTACCAGTCGCCGAAGTTCTACGGTGCGTCGGTCGCGCTCGAATACGCGCCGGGCGGCGTGCCGGGGCAAATCCAGGGCGGCACGCGCGAGTCGGCCGTGCTCAAGTACTCGAACTACGGCCTGAACCTGGCCGCGGTCTACTACAACGCGCACGACACGAACCTGCCGGCCGGCGCGCCGGCCACCGGGCTCGACAACAACCGGTTCTACTACGTGGGCGCCAAATACACGTTCCACTCGCTTTCGGTGTCGGCTTCGTATGGCATCGGCAAGAATCCGTCGAACACGGGGCAGGCCGACTATGAAATGATCTCGGGCGGCCTCGGCTACCAGTTCACGCCGTTCTTCAAGGTCACGTCAGGCGTCTATTATCTGAAGGACCGCAACAACGCGTCGAACCACTCGACCGAGTACGCGCTCGGCGCCGAATACGGCGTGTCCAAGCGGACCTTGCTCTACGCCCAGGTGGGCTACGTCGCGAACCACGGCACCATGAACCAGGCGATCACATACGGCCAGCCCGTTGCGCCGGGTGTTTCCACTACCGCCGCCATGCTCGGCATTCGCCATACCTTCTGATCTCGCGATCGGCCAACAGGAGCATTCCATGAATAAAAAAGGATTCCTGCCTATTTGTCTGGCGGCCTCGATTGCCGCGCTGCTCGGTAGCGTGGACGTGCGCGCGCAGGGCGACGCGACGGCCGTGGCATCGACGGCGCCCGCCGCGTCCACGCCACGAGAGGTGCGCAAGGCGAACCGCGCGCTCAGCCGCAAGGTGTATGCCGCGCTGGCGAAGCACAAGGAGATCGAGGCCGGGAGCATCAGCGTCGTGGCGCGAGGCGGCGCCGTGACGCTCGACGGCACGGTCACGAACGCATCGCAGATCGAGACGGTCGTGGCCGTGGCGAAGGCCGTGCCCGGCGTGAAGTCGGTGACGAGCAAGCTCTCGGTGCATCGGCCGATGGGGCAGTAACGGCAGTCAAGAGCGGTAAAGCCTGGCGGGGCCGGCGCGCTGCCCGCCCCGCGAAAAACCTTCCCGGACGCACTTTTCCCGGTGCGCGCCGCGCTTCGCGCCGGCGCGCAGGATTGCTCACGCCTGTTCACGCCAAAAGGACACCGCATGACCTTCGACACCCGTTCCGAAGCCCCGGCCACGCCGGTTTGCGACGCAATGCGCGAAAACGGCGCGTGGAACCCGCTCTGGGATCCTTTCGCCCAGCTCGACGCCGCCTGGACCGAGAAGTTCATGGCGCTGGCCGTGATGCCGCACGACGTGCTCGACGCCAAGACCATCGAGTTCATTTCCATCGCCGTGAACGCCGCGTGCACGCACATGTACGCCCCGGGCGTGCGCCGGCACATGCGGCGCGCACTCGACCTGGGCGCGACGCCCGAGGAGATTCTCGCGGTGCTGCAGGGCGTGGTGACGCTCGGCGTTCACAGCATGAGCCTTGGCGCGCCCATCCTCGTCGAGGAGCTGGAGGCGCTGAAGCAACGCGGCCAGCGGCCCGAACAGCAGCCTGCTGGGCAACCATAAGGCGAGCCGATAGAACAGATCGCCAATCGCGACTTTTATTATGTAGACGGGGTTTATACGATGAGAGGGCACGTACACATAAAGCCGCCCCCATTGCAGGCGGACCTGGAGGAACGATGGAGCACAAGGCCCGCACCCAAAACGAGCAGCTCGAAGTCAAGACGACGACCTGCTACATGTGCGCCTGCCGCTGCGGCATCCGCGTCCATCTGCGCGACGGCGAGGTGCGCTACATCGACGGCAATCCCGAGCACCCGCTCAATCAGGGCGTGATCTGCGCGAAAGGCTCGTCGGGCATCATGAAGCAGTATTCGCCCGCGCGGCTCACGCAGCCGCTCATGCGCAAGCGCGGCGCCGAGCGCGGCACCGCGCAGTTCGAGCCCGTTTCGTGGGAGGTGGCGTTCGACCTGCTCGAAAAGCGCCTCGCCCACCTGCGCGCCACCGACCCGAAGCAGTTCGCGCTTTTCACGGGCCGCGACCAGATGCAGGCCTTGACAGGGCTCTTCGCCAAACAGTTCGGCACCCCTAATTACGCGGCGCACGGCGGTTTCTGCTCGGCCAACATGGCGGCCGGCATGATCTACACGATGGGCGGCTCGTTCTGGGAATTCGGCGGCCCGGACCTCGACCGCGCGAAGCTGTTCTTCATGATCGGCACGGCGGAGGACCATCACTCGAATCCGCTCAAGATCGCGATCTCGAAGTTCAAGCGCGCGGGCGGCCGCTTCATCGCCATCAACCCGGTGCGCACCGGCTACGCGGCCATTGCCGACGAATGGGTGCCCATTCGCCCCGGCACGGACGGCGCGCTCTTCATGGCGTTGATGCGCGAGCTGATCGAGTCCGGCGCTTACGATCACGAGTTCGTCGCGCGCTACACGAACGGCGCGGAACTGCTCGACATGCGCGCGGAAAGCGACGCCTATGGCCTGTTCGTGCGCGACCCCGAGGTGGAGGAGCGCAACGCGCTCTTTCCGCAGAACCACATGTGGTGGGACCTGAACACGCAGCGCGCCGTGCCGCACCACACGCCGGGCGCGCGCCCCGCGCTGGAAGGGCGCTATACGCTGGAAGACGGCACCACTGTCGCGCCGTCGTTCACGCTGCTGCGCGAGCGCATGGCCGAGTGCACGCCCGAATGGGCCGCTGAAATCACCGGCATTCCCGCCGACACGATCCGCCGCCTTGCGTGCGAAATGGCCGA
The DNA here is from genome assembly GCA_031286755.1 of Paraburkholderia sp. Classification (GTDB taxonomy): domain Bacteria; phylum Pseudomonadota; class Gammaproteobacteria; order Burkholderiales; family Burkholderiaceae; genus Paraburkholderia. Next base: position 11,688 of record JAITTX010000338.1, on the reverse strand, counting down.
GGTGGCGCGCGACCAGAAGATCACGCTGCCGATCCAGTGGACCGACGCGTGGGGCGAAACGCACGAAACCGTGACGGGCGTGCCGATCGCGTTTCACGCGATGCGCGGGCTCGCGGCGCACTCGAACGGCTTTCAGTCGATCCGCGGGCTGGCCGTGCTGATGTCGCTGCTGGGCACGATCGACCGGCCAGGCGGCTTCCGCCACAAGTCGCCGTATCCGCGCGCCGTGCCGCCCTCGGCGAAACCGCCCAACAAGCCCGAGGACGTCAAGCCCAACACGCCGCTCGCCAACGGCCCGCTCGGCTGGCCCGCCGCGCCCGAGGATCTGTTCATCGACGAGCACGGCGGCCCGGTGCGCATCGACAAGGCGTTCTCGTGGGAGTATCCGCTCGCCGTGCACGGCCTCATGCACAGCGTGATCACGAACGCGTGGCGCGGCGACCCGTACCCGATCGACACGCTGCTGATCTTCATGGCGAACATGGCGTGGAATTCGTCGATGAATACCGTGGAGGTCCGCAGGATGCTGGCGGACAAGCACGAGAACGGCGAGTACAAGATTCCGTTCCTCGTGGTCTGCGACGCGTTCCAGTCGGAGATGACGGCCTTCGCCGATCTGATCCTGCCCGATACGACCTACCTCGAACGCCACGACGCGATGTCGATGCTCGACCGCCCGATCTCGGAGTTCGATGGCCCCGTGGATTCCGTGCGCGTGCCGGTGGTGCCGCCCACGGGCGAGTGCAAGCCCTTCCAGGAAGTGCTGGTCGAGCTCGCGAGCCGCCTGAAGCTGCCGGCCTTCACGACGCCCGAAGGCCAGCGCAAATACCGCGACTACCCCGACTTCATCGTCAATCACCAGACGGCGCCGGGCTCGGGCGTGGGCTTCCTGATCGGCTGGCGCGGCAAGGACGGCAAGGACGCGCTGGTGGGCGAGCCCAATCCGAACCAGTGGGAAGAGTACGCGAAGCACAATTGCGTCTATCACTACACGCTGCCCGAGACGCTGCAATACATGCGCAATTGCAATGGGCCGTATCTGGACTTCGCCGTCGAGAAGGGTTTCCGCAAGTTCAACGAGCCGATCGTGATCGCGCTCTACTCGGACGTGATGCAGAAGTTCCGCCTGGCCGCCCAGGGCAAAACGAAGGGGCGCCAGCCGCCCGATCATCTGCGTGCGCGCGTGGAGCAGTATTTCGATCCGCTGCCGTTCTATCACGAGCCGCTCGAGCACGCGGCCACCGATCACGCGAAGTATCCGCTCGCGGCGGTCACGCAACGGCCGATGGCGATGTATCACTCGTGGGACTCGCAAAACGCGTGGCTGCGCCAGATTCATGGGGAAAACTATCTGCACATGAATCCGCTCACGGCCGCCGCGCAGGGCATCGCGGACGGCGCGTGGATCTACGTGGAATCGCAATGGGGCAAGGTGCGCTGCATGGCGCGCTACAGCGAGGCCGTGGAGCCGGGCACGGTGTGGACGTGGAATGCCATCGGCAAGGCGGCGGGCGCCTGGAATCTGGGCCCGGCCGCGAACGAATCGCAGCGCGGCTTCCTGCTCAATCACCTGATCTCGGACGAAATACCCGAGGCGCGGCCGCAAGCCCCGCAAGAAGCCCAGCGCAGCGCGCGCGTCTCGAACTCCGATCCCATCACGGGGCAGGCCGCGTGGTACGACGTGCGCGTTCGCATCTATCCCGCCGAGCACGACGCCGATCACACGCTGCCGCAGTTCGCGCCCATGCAGGCCTTGCCCGGCACGATCGGCGCGGGCGTGGGCGGGGTGTTCCAGCGCGTCGTGCAGACCTATTTCGCGGGACGCGGCGAATTCGCGCGGCGGCTGCGCAAAGCCACACAAGACCATTGAAGTGAGGAGCACGCTATGACACAGATGGCGCTCGTGATCGACCTGAACGTGTGCGTGGGCTGCCACGCGTGCGTGACGAGTTGCAAGGAGTGGAACACCTCGGGGGAGGCCGGCAGTCTTTCGGATATCCGCCCCTACGACGAGGATCCCTCCGGCACGTTCTTCAATCGCGTGCAGACTTTCGAAGCCGGCACATTTCCGCTGGCCGACACGATTCATTTTCCGAAGTCGTGCCTGCACTGCGAGGATCCGCCCTGCGTGCCGGTCTGTCCGACCGGCGCCAGCTACAAGCGCAAGGAAGACGGCCTCGTGCTGGTCGACTACGACCGCTGCATCGGCTGCAAGTACTGCTCGTGGGCCTGCCCCTATGGCGCGCGCGAACTGGACGAAGAGCGCAAGGAGATGACCAAGTGCACGCTGTGCTCCGACCGCATCCATAACGAGGCGCTGCCCGAGCGCGACCGCAAGCCCGCCTGCGTGCTGGCGTGCCCGACCTCGGCGCGGCTCTTCGGCGACATTCACGACCCGGACTCGGTGGTGTCGAAAGCGATTCGCGAGCGCGGCGGCTATCAGCTGATGCCGGAGTGGGGCACGCGGCCCGCCAATCACTATCTGCCGCGCCAGACGGTGTCGTCGTGCGGCGGCGGATCGTGCTCGTGCAAGGGCGAGGCCGCCGGCGACGCGCCGGCTTCCATCGAAACGCAGGTCGAACGCGGCGAGCTGCATCTCGCGTCGATGGCGTCGCGCAGCCCGGCGCACTGAATATTCCACGGACAAAGGAGCAAACATGAATCCGGCATTTTCCGTGGTGTTTCTCACCACCTTGATCGGCGCGGCGCAGGGCCTCGTGATCGCGCTCGTGGGCGTGGAGGCGGCGGGGCGGTTGGGCGTTATCGATGGCGCGGCCGTGCCGCCGCTCTTCTATGTGGCCGGGGCCGCGCTTGCGTGCGTGCTGGGCACGGCGGGGCTCGTGGCCTCGTTCTTCCATCTCGGGCACCCCGAGCGCGCGTGGCGCGCCATCGCGATGTGGCGCACCTCGTGGCTCTCGCGCGAGTGCCTGTGCCTGCCGCTGTTCCTCGCGTGCGCGTTCGCGTATGGCATGGCGCATGTGTTCGGCTTGCCCTATACGCTCGCGATCGGCGCCGTGGCCGTGGCGGCGAGCGCGTTGCTGTTCGTCTGCACGGGCATGATCTACGCGTGCCTGCGCTTTTTGCAGGAATGGGCGACGCCGCTCACGCTCGTCAATTTCGCGCTGCTCGGCTGCGCTTCGGGCTTCACGCTGGCAACCGCGAGCGCCGCGTGGCTCGCGCCCGCGCTGGTGGGGCCGCTCGCGGCGCTGGCTTGTGTGCTGACGCTGGGCGGCTGCGCCTCGCGCGTGGCCTCGCTCGCGCGCAACGCACGGCTGCGGCCCAAGTCGACGGTGCAGAGCGCGACCGGCATCCGCAACGCGCGCGTCGAGCAGAAGTCGCGCGGCTTCACGGCCGGCGCGTTCAACCTGCGCGAGTTCTTCCACGGCAAGACGCCGGCCACGCTCCAGCGGATCAAGTGGACCTTCCTCGTGGCCGCGTTCGCCGTGCCTTTCGTGCTGGTGGCGTTCGGCGCGAACGTGCGGCCGGTGGGAGCCTCGCTGGCGCTGCTGTGCGCCGCGGTGGTGATTCAGTACGCCGGGCTCGTGGCCGAGCGGTGGTTCTTCTTCGCGGAAGCGCGGCATCCGCAGAATGTCTACTATCGCCAGGCTTGACTCGCGGGCGCGCATCGCTTGCTGAAGAGGTGATCGAATGCCGCCTGACCCGGGCTGAACGCCTCGTTCAGGCGGTTTTTCATTGGCGGGTCGTTTTGTGGGTTGTCGGGTGGGCTGTTATGCCCCGGACCCGGGCCCATCCCGCTGATCGAGCAACACGCCGGGGCATTGCTCGCGTACCCGCGCGAACGGGGCGGGCGCGGCACGCTGCTCGACGCGCCCTTCCACGAGATGCACCACCTCGTCGCCGAATGCGGCAACGTCCTCGGGATCGTGCGTGATCAGCAGCATGGGAATGTCGAGGCGCGTTTGCAGCGCGAGCAGTTCGCTGCGCATGCGCTCGCGCAGCGCGTGATCGAGCGCCGAGAACGGTTCGTCGAGCAGCAGCAGTTGCGGCTTCGACACGAGCGCGCGCGCGAGCGCCACGCGCTGCTTCTGTCCGCCCGAAAGATGCACGGGATGACTGTCCGCCACGCCGCGCAATTCCAGCGCGTCGAGCCAGTATTCGACATCGGGATGCGTGCTGCGGCGCCCTGGGTTGAGCCAACCCTTGTGCAACCCGAAGGCGATGTTCTGGCGCGCGCTCAGATGCGGGAACAGCGCATAGTCCTGGAACAGATAGGCGACGCGCCGCTGCTGCGGCTTGAGGTCGATGCCCCGCGCGCTGTCGAACAGCGCGCGCGTACCGAAACGAATCGCGCCCTCGTCGGGCCGCTGCAGGCCCGCGAGCGCCTGCAGCGTGAGTGTCTTGCCCGAGCCCGAAGGCCCGAACAGCACGACGCGCTGCGCGTGCGTCTCGAAGGCGACGTCGAGCAGGAAGCGGCGGTTTGCCGTTTCGAGCCGCTTGCGGATGGCAATGCTCAGGACCATGTCGATCAACGCGAAGTGAGCAGCGCGTGCTGCGGCACGATGCGCCCGGCGAGCACCAGAATCACTACGCACGTGACCGAGGTGACCAGCACGAGGAAGTTCGCCGTGCTGTCGTCGCCGGCTTGCACGGCAGAATAGATCGCGACGGAAAGCGTTTGCGTGCGGCCCGGCAGATTGCCCGCGATCATCAGCGTGGCACCGAACTCGCCGAGCGCGCGCGCGAAGGCGAGCAGCGTGCCGGCGACAATGCCGCGCGTGGCGAGCGGCAGCGTCACGCGAAAGAAAATCGCCGTCTCGCTGACCCCGAGCGTGCGCGCGGCCCGCTCGAGTTGCGGATCGATCGATTCGAACGCGGCGCGCGCGGACTTGAGCACGAGCGGAAACGCCACCACCGACGAGGCGAGCACGGCGCCCTGCCACGTGAACACGAGCTGGATGCCGAGGCTCTCGAGCCAGTGTCCCAGCACGCCGCGCCGCCCGATCACCACGAGCAGGTAGTAGCCGAGGACCGTGGGCGGCATGACGAGCGGCAGCGTCAACAGCGAATCGAGCAGATCGCGCGCGCCGGAACGCCAGCGCGCGAGGCCGTATCCCGCCGCCACGCCGAGCACGAGATTCAGCGCGGTGGCCCAGCCGGCGACCTTCAGTGACAGCAACAACGGAATCCAGGCCTGCTCCATGACGCGGCGCTCCTCGTGTGCGGGCGGCTCAATGCGCCGCGCCGGCCGGCTTGAAGCCGTACTTCGCGAGCACGGCCTGGCCTGCGGGCGAGAGCACGTAGGCGATAAAGGCTTTCGCGTCGGCGGCGTGGCGGCTGCCTTCGACGAGCGCGAGCGGATACGTCACCGGCGTTTGCGTGGGCACCGTCATCGCGACCTTCACGCGCTCGGGCATGATGGTGGCGTCGGTGGCGAACACGAAGCCCGCATCGACTTCGCCGCGCGCCACGTAATCGAGGCTCTGGCGCACGTCGCCGGCCAGCACGCTTTTCGCGTTGACGGCATCCCACTGGCCCGCCGCTTCGAGCGCGCCCTTCGCGTAGCGGCCGATCGGCACGGAGGCCGGGTCGCAATACGCCACGCGCTTCACGCCCGGTTGCGCGAGCTCGGCCAGCGAGGACGGCATGAACGCGCTGTCCTTCGGCACGATCAGCACGAGCGCGTTGGCGGCGAAATCGCGGCGCGTGGCGGGATCGACCACCTTCTCCGCGACGGCTTTGTCCATGGCCCGCTGGTCCGCCGAAGCATAGACATCGGCGGGCGCGCCCTTCACGATCTGCTGCATCAGCACGTCGGACGCGCCGAAATTCAGCAGGACTTTGGTGCCCGGATGCTGCTGCTCGTACGCCGCGCCCACGGCCTTGAACGCATTGGTGAGGCTTGCCGCGGCGGAGACGATGAGCTCGTCGGCGCGCGCGCTGGCGCAGACGGCGAGCATGGCGGCACTCGCCACAAACAGGACCTGCTTCAGAGGACGGTGGAAGAACGGGCGCATGGTTGGATATTCCTCGCTGAAAGAAATGTAAAGCGCGACCGCGAGATATTACAACGAATATAACGAAGTGCGCGCCGCTATTCCGGACATACGCAAGTTTTCGCAACTGTTATGGCGGCGGAGGAGGGACGACACGCGGGCCGTTACGGACATCGCGCGGCCACAATCTATTTGCAATCCTGAATGAAATATTACGAGTGCTTCATCGAGCAGCCTGGCCGGACATGGAGGGCGAAGCCCGCATTATGCGAGTGCTTACAATTGCCTGCGCGACGGATTTCATCGGAAAAGGCCCAAGTGCGTACATCAAAGTAATACTCGCGATAATTGCCTGAAGTCGCCGGGGCGAGGATACAATCAGCGCCACGGCGTCGCGATCTTGGGTTTTTCGCTCTTGCCGCTTCTCCGCCACACGATGCCGCCCGGCAAACGGTCGCCTGTCAACGAATATCGATACTTTCTAAATGGCGGCAAACGACTCGCACAAGCAGGAGAAAATCTCGGGACGGCTGGGTTTTGCTGTCCTCGTAGCGTTGCTGCGCTTTTTTTCGGTTCTTCCCTACGGGCTGGTTGCGAGGCTTGGCAGTGCGCTCGGCGCGATGTTGTACGCACTGCCGAGTTCGAGAAAACATATCGTGCAGGTCAATCTGCGTCTGTGCTTTCCTGGCAAATCCGACGAAGAATACGACGCGCTGGCGCGAAATCATTTTCGCCATGTCATTCGAAGCTATTTCGAACGGGGCATTCAGTGGTATGGCAGCGCGAAAGCGATCCGGAAACTAGTGCGGATCGAGAGCCGCATCGATCTCGAAGAACGGCATGATTTACCGACGATTTTTCTGGGCTTTCATTTCGTAAGCGTCGAGGTCGGCTGCATCCTCTATTCAACGGAACTGCCCGCCGCCTCGCTCTATACGCGCATGTCGAACGAGCGCCTGTGCAATCTGGCGAAGCGGCAGCGCGGCAGATTCGGCGCCGAGATGATCGAGCGTTCGACCAGCGCCCGGAAGATCGTTGCATTGCTGCGCTCGGGCGTACCGGTCATGCTGGCCGCGGACATGGATCACGGCATACAGAATTCGGTGTTCGTGCCGTTCTTCGGGGTTCCCGCCTGCACGCTCACTTCGGTTTCGCGCCTGGCCCGGCTGGCCCGCGCACGGGTTGTGCCCTTCGTCACGGAAGTGTTGCCCGATTATCGCGGCTACAAGCTCACCATCTTCGAGCCGTTCAACGACTTCCCGTCGGAAAGCGACACGCTCGATGCGCGTCGCATGAACGAGTTTCTCGAAGCGCAGATACGCAAATGCCCGGAACAATATTACTGGGTGCACCGGCGCTTCAAGAATCGTCCGCCGGGCGTGCCCGGTGTGTATTGAGCCGGGCGCATCCGGGGCTCAGGCCATGGGCGCCTGGAGCGGCGCCCCGAAAATCGCGGTCTGATATTGCGCGAGCAGCGCCGGTTCCTCGATCGAGCCGTGATGATGAAACTGCCGCCACACTCCATCGATCTTCACGAACCAGCGCGTCGTGCGAATGCGCAGCGGGATCGTTCGATCGGGCAGCACGCAGGTCCCTTCCTCGCGGCCGACGAACACGTGCCAGTCTTCTCCGCCATCCGACGTGAAATCGTGGAACGCCACCTGCACACGCGCCGGACCTTCGAAGAGCGCCTGATAGCCCGCGCGAATGGCGGGCCAGCCGCGCCGGATGCCGCCGATGGGGTTGTCCATGCTGGGGCGCTCGCCCGCGGCCCAGTTGGCCGCGAGCGCGTCGAGATCGCCATGGTTGAATGCGCGATAGAACGCCACCAGTGCCTCTAGCGGGCTGCCCTTGGGGGTGGTGATTTCGTTGCCGGTCACGCGAAGAAGAGCGGTGTTCATGTCGGTGTGCTCCGTGGGTGGAATGGCTACAGACTACGCGGCGGTGCTAATCTTGAGAACTGAATTGTTTTGATACCAGCAATCGGCATTGCAGATAGGTGCCGGGCTGGCTTCATCCGCGTTCTGGAGAAGCATATGGATCTGACCGACCTGAAGACGTTCGAAGCGGTTGCGCGCCTTGGCAGCATGAACAAGGCCGCGGCCGAACTCAACACGGTGCAGTCCAACATCACGGCGCGCATTCGCGCGCTGGAGGAGGACCTGGGGCTCGCGCTGTTCGAGCGCCACGCGCGCGGCGTGGCGACCACGCCCGCAGGCCAGCGCATGATGCCGTTCGTCGGCCGCATCGCGAAGCTCGTCGACGACGCGCGCGCCGCCGCGCGCGACGAAGGCGAGCCGGCCGGCACGCTCATGCTCGGTTCGCTGGAGACCGTCATGGCCACGCGTCTTTCCACGCTCCTGACCGATTTCGCGAGGCGATGGCCGCAAGTCCAACTGGTGGTGAGTTCGGGCAACACGGCGAAACTGGTGAGCGAAGTCGTGGAATGCAAGCTGGATGGCGCGTTCGTTGCCGGCCCCGTCACGCATCCCGAGCTCGAGTCCGTGCGTGTCTTTACCGAGGAGCTGGTGCTCGTTGCGAGTCCTGCGGTCTCCTCATTAAAGGATCTGGCAAGGATTGCCGATCTCAAGACCGTGGTGTTCCAGTCCGGCTGTTCGTACCGGCAGCGGCTCGAAGCGTTTCTCCACGGCCGTGGTCTCGTCGTGGCCAGGCCGCTGGAGTTCGGCTCTCTCGACGCGATTCTGAGTTGCGTGGCGGCGGGCGTGGGCGTGACCCTGCTGCCGCAGGGCGTGGTGGCGCAAGCCGCCGCGGCGGGCAAGGTCAGCGTGCATCGCATGCCGGCCGGGCTGGCGCGCGTGCAGACCTTGTTCGTCCGCCGTCGCGACGGCCATGTCTCCAGCGCGCTGGGCGCGTTTCTGGCGATGGCGCAAGGGACGCGCAACGGGAAAGCCAGGGCGGCCTAGCCGGCCGTCCGATTCGGCGCGCATATAAAGACCCGGGGCGTATACGCACCCGCGTGCCCGAAATCGTCAGGAATCCGATGTTATCTATCGCGGCAATCAATCCGTAACCCGGATGAAAGCAGGACATATCGCAAGCCCACGGAGCGCGGCGCTTCCGAACGCGCCGCTCGCAATTTTCCACTTCCTACCTTATTTCGATTGATCGTTCAATCAACTTAAAACCTTACCATTCGGGCCTCACGGCGCGGTGTTGTCGCATCTGCGCAAGTGCTCGTCGCAATTGCTACGTTGATCCGTTTTTTGCCAAACGACTATTGATCGTGGGATGCGCGTGCCCGCCGCCTTTCTCCCCGCAAGCCCGCTGCGACGGGCGCGAGGCCCCGGAAGCGGGTGGCGGGCACGCGTCTTGCGCTGGGCAAGCCGCAGTTTGTCCGCGAGTTTGCCGCCATCCCTTCCATGCGGAACCGATCGACGCTGTGCAATCTCGAGGAGATGAAGATGTGCCGATTCCAGACCCTGCAGGCCTGTGCGCTGCTGTTTGCCGCCGCCGCCTGCTCCACCGCGAATGCGGCGGATCCCGCCGAGTGCAAGGCGGTGCGCTTCGCCGACGTCGGCTGGACCGATATCGCGGCGACCACGGGCGTTGCGTCCACCATACTTGCCGGGCTCGGCTATGAGCCCACCAAGACCATCGCGTCGGTACCCATCACGTTCGCGGGGCTGAAGAGCAAGCAGATCGACGTGTTCCTCGGCTACTGGTCGCCGACGATGGACCCCATCATCGCGCCGTTCACCAAATCGGGCTCGATCAAGGTGTTGCCGACGCCCAATCTCACCGGCGCCAAATACACGCTGGCCGTGCCCGACTACGTGTATCAGGGCGGCCTGCACTCGTTCCAGGACATCGCGAAGTACGCGGACAAGCTGCAGGGCCGGATCTACGGCATCGAACCCGGCAACGACGGCAACCAGCTGATCCAGAAGATGATCAGCTCGAACCAGTACGGCCTCGGCAAATTCAGGCTCGTGGAGTCGAGCGAGGCGGGCATGCTCGTGCAGGTGAACCGCGCCGTGCGCGAGAAGCAATGGATCGTGTTCCTCGGCTGGGAACCGCATCCCATGAACGTGCAGATGAAGATCGACTACCTCACGGGCGGCGACGACGTTTTCGGCCCCGATTACGGCGCGGCCAGGGTGCTGACCGCGGAGCCGCCCGATTACAGCGCGCGCTGCCCGAACGTTGCGAAGTTCGTCTCCAACCTGCAGTTCACGACCGCCATCGAGAACCGTTTGATGGTGCCCATCGCGGCCAAGGAGGACCCCAACAAGGCCGCCGCCGCCTGGCTCAAGGCCAATCCGCAGATGCTCGACAAGTGGCTCGCCGGCGTGACGACCCTCGACGGCAAACCGGGCCTGCCCGCCGTGCGAGCGTATCTGGGCACCCATTGACCCGCTTTGCTTGAAGCAGCGGCCGCCGTTCGCATCCTCTTGCGAATGGCCTGGGCGCGGAGGGAAAGCGGGGCGGTTGTGCATATGCACGGCCGCCCTTCGGCGATCCCCGAAGGCCCCCTGAAGGCCCTCCGAAGGCCCCCCGAAGGCCCTAATAGGCGCCGCAATTTTGTTTGATTAGCGTTAGACCACAGGAGGAATTGGATGGAGCAAGCTGGAATACGTACGCGGGGCGCCGAAGACGTTGGCGCCCGAGGCGAGCACGGCCATGCATTGCAGCGTGGCCTCACCTGGAAAGACGCATTTTGGGTCACGAGCGGCGTACCGGCGGGCGTGCTCTTCACGATCGGCGGCGTATGCGCAACGATAGGCCAGCCGGCGTGGGCCATCTGGATCGCGTCGATCACGATGGGCCTCGTGCAAAGCGCCACCTATGCCGAGATTTCCGGCCTTTTTCCGCACAAGTCGGGTGGCGCGTCGGTGTACGGCGCGATCGGCTGGGTGCGCTACGGCAAGATGATTGCGCCGGTCTCGGTATGGTGCAACTGGCTTGCCTGGTCGCCCATGCTCGCGCTCGGCTGCGGTCTCGCCGCGAACTACGCGCTCGCCACGCTGTTTCCTCCCGATGCGGCCATTCTGCAATGGCACCTGACGCTCGCGAACCTGGACTTCATCAAGCCCGGCCTCACGCTGCGCATCAACGCTACTTTCCTGATCGCGGCGGCCTTCCTGCTCATCACGTTCCGGCTGCAGCATAGCGGCGCGTCGAAGGCCGCCAAAACGCAGAAGATCCTGGGCATTGCCTCGCTCACGCCGCTGCTGATCGTGGGTCTCGTGCCGTTCGTCACCGGCGACGTGCCCGCGCAGCATCTCTTTCCGCTGCTGCCGCTCGGCCACGACGCGCAAGGCAATCTCACCGCCGCGCGCTTTGGCGCATGGAACGGCCAGGGCGTGGTGATGGCGCTGGGCGCCATGTTCATGGCCGGCTGGGCCTCGTATGGCTTCGAGACCGCCGTGTGCTACACGCGCGAATTCCGCGACCCGCGCCGCGACACCGCGCGCGCGATCTTCTGGTCCGGCGCGCTCTGCCTGGTCGTGATGACGCTCGTGCCGCTGGCCTTCCAGGGCTCGCTGGGCATGCAGGCGATGCTCGATCCGCACATCGGCGACGGCACCGGCGTCGGCATGGCGATGGCCTCCATCGTGGGCGGCGGCGCATGGGTTGGCAACGCGATCGTCGTGATGCTGATGCTCTCGATCCTGCTGATCGTGATGACTTCGATGATGGGGTCCTCGCGCACGCTCTATCAGGCCTCGGTGGATGGCTGGCTGCCGCGCTATCTCTCGCGCGTGAACGAGCA
>JAITTX010000286.1 GCA_031286755.1 Paraburkholderia sp. | reverse complement strand
ATTGCCGGCCGCCCCGCGCGCCACTCGCGACTAGGCCTGTTGCTTGTGTTCGAGCAGGTCGGTTGCGAAAGACTTCGCGTGCGCCACGGCCTCTTGCGCATCGAGGAAAACGCCGAGCTGCTCCCAGGATTCTTCGGCCGCGTAGGTTCCTTTCACGCCGAGCGCCCTCTGAACGCGCAATTGCGCTGCATATCGACCGTCCGCCAATGGCCGGGCAGTCGCTATGACCTTGTGGGGCGGGGCGGCTCTTTCCAGCTGAACCAGTTCGACAGGGCCACCCGGAGCGCCGATATCCCTCAACTCGTTCCTGGCCTTGCAGTCCGTGCAGTAGAAGCACCATCCCGCGTCTTCGTGATTGGGTCTGACCTGCCCGCGAGCCAGAACGGCACGACATTCGACGTTTTCGCAGATGAACGGCATGGCAGTCTCCGGAGTTGTCTGAAGGAAAGCCTCGCATGTCCGCCTGCGGCGGGCCATTGGTATTGTTACCACCAATCGGAATCTTCGGTTCGATTTGGTCGGGCTTGCAACTGCCGTTTGGTCCATCGGTGAGCCGCCTCTTTCGAACGGAAGGGGGCATTCGATGCGCTGCGATCGGCAACAGTCAGCACGGCTTTTCAACGCAGCGCACCTCAAAGCTCACTGCCCGTTCATCACGGAGGGTCGCCGTGAGTATCATCGCCACGCATGCAAGCGCCGACGCGGTGATAAAAACCTCCTTGAGCGATCCAAACCAGCCTTCGAAATTGCCCCCCAGCACGTTGCCCAATGTCGTTCCAAGACCGAGAAAGACGTTGGCAACACCAAACATCGTGGTGGCCGAGCAAGCGTCCATCGTCTTGCTGATATACGCGGGAATCAGTCCGAAAATCGCATAGAACGAGAGACCGAAACACACGGCGGCCGCTCGCAATTACCATGCTTCGGAATGGAAAGCGATCAGGAGACCGGAGCCGGCGAGCGCAGCGAAGGAGAACGCGAGCGCAATCCGCACCCCTGCCTTGTCGGCCGCCATGCCCGCCGCGAATCCGCTGAACAGTCCGACCACGCCAATCGTCGACCAGACCTGGCCGATGGTTTCCAGGGAACGCCCCTGTTCATCGGCCAGAAAGCTCGACAGATAGTTTTGCCACGGCCCGCAAGCCATGCCGCTCAACGCCAGCAATATCCAGACTGTCAGGTTGGGACGTGTCACCCATTGCCACCGGCCGCCGGATGCGTGGCGACTTTCGGCGCGCTTTGGCGCCTTGCGGCTGATCACCTCCGGAGCGAAGCAGCGAAGCGCGAGCAGTCCAGCAAGCGCAATGACGAGCGAGACAGACCCCGCCACCATCCATATCGAGTGCCAGCTGTATTCGGGTAAAACCCGCGACACCAGAATGCCATTCGCGAATTGCCCGTAGGCCGTGCCGCTCGACACCAGACCGTTGACGCGGGACCGGTACCCGAACGGGACTGTCCCGGAGATTGCGCCGACGCTCGGGACCATCATGAAAGCCGCCGTCGCGCCAAGTCCGGCGAGCACGAGTCCGACTGACACAATGCTCTGGACTTGCGCGAACAGCAGCAAAAGCAAGGCTGCCGCAGCGACGGCGCCCACGATGACCTGTCCCTCGCCGAAGCGGGTTACGAGGCGCGGACAAACTAGCGCCGCAACGAGGTATGCGGTCTGGGCTCCGCCAGTGACGATGCCAATCGCCGTATAGTCGAACCCGAGACTCTGCCGCATCACCGGCACGACCAGCGCGAAAAGATAGAGCCCGAAACCGAATGTAACCGCCACGAACAGCGTGAAGACGACGGCAACGCTAATCGTGCGCACGATCGACTGAGTTCTTGGGGAAGTCGTTACATTCGTCGCCATAATCGACCTATATCGATAAATATCTATATAGATAGAGTACAATATAGATTGGTCCCGTCAAGGAAAATTTGAAGCATGTCGAAAATGGACAACCTCGATGAGAGCCCGCTGCAGGACGCACTGCATGCACTCTCAAACCGCCACCGGCTGACGATACTCATCTGGCTTACCGAGCCGGAAAAGCACTTCCCACCGCAGCAGGACGCGGACCTTGTCAAGGACGGGGTCTGTGTCAGTTTCATCACCGAGAAGACGGGCCTGAGTCAGCCCACCGTCACCACGCATATGCAGGCGCTGGCGGCGGCACAGTTGGTGACTTCGAAGAAGATCAAAAACTGGGTGTACTACAAGCCTGATCGCGTGGCGATCGAACGTCTGCTCGACGGTCTGGATCGCGCGCTACGTCCCACTTGAGCGATTCGCTTTTCATAACGGAAGGTGGGGCTCCGCATGAGCTATCGCTCATGTGCTGGGAAGGGCTTTATTGGCGGTAGAACCGGCGCTCGGGTGACCTGATGCGATGATCGCTACTGGCTGTGTGTGGTCGGCTATCGCTCGATAGGGTGGGCCGAAGTCGATCCTCAGCAGCCTTTCAAACCGCGAACCGTCAATGGCAGATTACTGGGCGCAACCGTTATGCGAGTCCAGCGAATTCTCCCGCTTGTGAAAGCGTAATAGAACGACGCTACCGCGAGGTTAGTTGGGCTTTTCTCAGCCGCCATGAATGCGCCTACCTTCATCTTACGTACACCACACTATCAGTTTCTCTAATAACACCGCTTACCTGATTTGATTTTTTGAATGTGTCACTACACTCGTCTTCAGCGATACGCCAATCTGAATGGCTATCCAGCGTTTCACTCTTCCAATCTGGAGACGTGCTGTGAGAGACAACCATGCTCATATGAGCAACTACTTCCACCGGCTTTTAGCCGGTCTTGCGCTCTGCCTGTTTTCAGCGGCCCCGGCCGTGGCGCAATCCACATCGTCCGGGGAGTTGCCCCACGTTGCGGTACTGGCAACTGGCGGCACGATCGCGGGTACCGCGGGGAGTGAGACGCAAACGACGGGCTACAAGCCTGGCGTATTGACGGCTGATGCGCTTCTCAAATCGGTACCGTCGCTGGGCAAGATTGCGCAGGTGTCCGGTGAACAGATTTCGAATGTCGGAAGTGAGAACATCACGAACGACATCCTCCTGAAGCTGGCCAGGCGCGTGAATCAGCTTCTGGCTCAACCGGATATCGCAGGTGTCGTGGTGACCCACGGCACCGATACGCTCGAAGAAACCGCGTATTTCCTTGATCTTGTCGTCAAGAGCGATAAACCCGTGGTAGTGACGGGTTCGATGCGACCGTCAACGGCCATCAGCGCCGATGGCCCGAGCAACCTCCTGCAGGCCGTCACGGTTGCCGCCTCGCCACAGGCGCGTGGCCGCGGCGTGATGATCGTGCTGAACGACCGGATCGGCTCGGCACGCTTCACCACGAAGACCAATGGCACCACACTGGATACCTTCAAGGGAAACGACGAAGGTTACCTGGGCACCCTGGTGGACGAGGTGCCTCACTTCGAGACGTCCGTGTTGAAGCGCCACACCACATCGACGCCATTTGACGTATCGAAGCTCGATTCATTGCCGGAAGTCGATATTGTCTACGGCTACCAGAACGACGGCGGATTCATGTATGACGCCGCGGTTGCGCACGGCGCAAAGGGCATTGTCGTCGCGGGCGTTGGAGCAGGCAGCGAATCGCTTCTCACCCTTCCCTCAATCAAGAAAGCGATTTCCAAAGGAGTGGTTGTGGTGCGCTCCTCTCGTACCGGAGGCGGATTCATACCGGAAGATCCAGCCTATGTGGGTCTTCTCGGTGACGATTTGAATCCCCAGAAGGCCCGCATTCTCCTGATGCTCGCGCTTACGGTAACCAAAGATCCATCGACTATCCAGACAATGCTTCACGAGTTCTGAGTCGTTGTCGCCGGCCGCGGGCCGGTGGAGTGGCGATTCGTTCGGGCGCGACGTGCTGCGAAAGCGCCGTCGTGCCGCTTGCCGTTCTGAATCGTGCCGCAACCTGGCTGGCGTACTTTGCGTTGCTCTACTTCAGCCACCGTGTGACATACTATTAGAGTTACTGATACTGCCACTGGATATGCTGTTTTCTTGAATCTGACTCCCTACACTGGTTTTTGAAGGCGCGCGCATGCGCCTCGCCGATAACCAGAGTTCAGGAGACGAAAGTGAGCAAGCAGATATTGATGGAGGATGTTCCGCTGCGCGGTTTCCACTTGCGCGTGGCGTTCAGCGGTACAGGCGGACAGTTCAGCGACGGCTTCGTGCTGGGCATTATCGGAATCGCCGTGAGCATGGCTGCCGGCGCACTTCATCTGAACGCGCTCTGGATGGGGGCGCTCGGTGCGGCGTCACTTGCCGGCCTCTTTCTCGGAAGCATGTTTGCCGGTCCGGTGGCGGACCGCTATGGCCGACGCACCATCTTCGCCTTCGACATGCTGCTCTTTGCGGTGATATCTGCGGCGCAATATTTCGTGACGTCGCCAACCCAGCTGCTGGTGTTGCGCATACTGCTGGGGCTCATTCTCGGCGCCGACTATGTCGTGAGCAAATCGCTTGTCACGGAGTTCGCTCCTCGCCGCTATCGCGGCCGCTTGCTGAGCGTTCTCGCAGCGGCCTGGGCGGCGGGTTACGTGTGCGCGTACCTCGCGGGCTTTGCCATTCGCGATGTCGGTCCCGACGCATGGCGGATCATGCTGGCCGCCAGCGGGCTGCCGGCACTGCTGATCCTGCCGTTTCGCCTCGGCGTGCCCGAGTCGCCGATATGGCTGATGAAACGCGGCCGCAAGGACGAGGCGCTGGCAATCATCCGCGCGAAGTTCGGACCCGAGACCATTCTGCCTGCAACGACGGCCACCCCCCAGCGACATCGCGGTGCGTGGTCGGAACTGTTCTCGGCTCGCTGGAGAAAGAACACCCTGGTCGGCTGTGTGTTCTACACGTGCCAGGTCATCCCGTACTTTGCGCTCGGTACATTTTCTCCGAAGGTGCTGCAAGCCTTGCAGGTCAAGGACGGCTTTGTCGGCGGCCTCGTTTATAACGTGCTGCTCTTCGCCGGCGCAATCTTTGGACTGCTGATTGCCGACAGGCTCTCGCGCCGCGCATTTCTCGTTGGCAGCTTCTATCTGGCTGCGATCGGGCTCGCGGTGCTCGCGTACGCCGGATTCGGGCCGCTCGGCACGATACTCGCCTTCGGCATCTTTGCCTGCATTCTCTCGGCAGCGGCGAACCTCGAGTTCGTTTATCCGCCGGAGCTTTTCCCGACCCACCTGCGTGCATCGGGCGTAGGGCTGGCCGTGGCTTCCAGCCGGTTCGGTTCTGCGATCAGTACGTTCCTCTTGCCCGTGGCCGTGCAACAGGTCGGTATTCACGCCGCGCTCGGTGTGTGCGTGGCCGTGTTGGTGTTCGGTGGCGTGTTCTGCCATTTGTTCGCACCGGAAACCGGCAAAGAGAGTCTTTCGGATATGAGCTCCGGTCACGGCAGCAACGAGCCGGCGGTGGATGATGACCAGAACGCGAGTCTGCACACACCGGCTCATCGCAATGGAAATCCGGGCGTTTGACGGTCCGCCGCGCTGGCGCCCGCCTGGCGTTTGCCGACCGAATCTATGGGAGAGCCGATCGTGTCGTCCAACAAGCCAATCGATATGTACGCGGTACAGGTATTCGTCGCGGTCGCGGAGGAGGGCAGCATGTCGGGGGCTGCCGCACGCATGGGCATTTCCCAATCCGGTGTCTCGCAGATCATCCGCCAACTGGAGGACGAACTGGGGGTCGTGCTGGTCAATCGCACGACCCGTCCCCTCGCGTTGACGCCATTCGGCATTGCGTTGAGGAATCGTGGTGCGGTGCTTAGCGAGGAAATCGCCAATCTGAAGGCTCAGGTTGTCGAAGCGGGACGAGGAATCAAGCCTGATCTGCGCATCGGACTGGTCGACTCGTTCGCGGCCACATGCGGCTCGGTTTTTACGAAGCGGCTGCTGGGAAAGGTCTCGCAACTGTCCATCCGCACGGGATTGAGTCCGCAGCAAGGCGAGGCGCTGCTACGACGCGATCTGGATCTCATCGTCACGAGCGATGCCCTGATAGACGCCAACGACGTGGTCCGGTTCCGGCTCTTCTCCGAGAAGTACCTCGTCATCACGCCACGCGATTTTCGCAAACCGATCCGGACCGTTGAAGACATCCGGGCCCTGGCCAACGCATTGCCCATCGTGCGCTTTAACCGCAAATCGCAGGTTGGCATGCAGATCGAGCGTTATCTGCGACGGATCGAAGCGCGTGCCCCGACCCGGCTCGAGCTCGACACCGCCGATGCGCTCGCTTCGATGGTTGCCGAAGGCATCGGATGGGCCGTGACCTCGCCGATGTGTCTGCTTCAAGGGGCGGCCTATGCAGACCAGGTGGCCACCCACGTTGTCGACCGGCTGGGCCTCGAGCGATCGCTGTACCTGGTCGCGCGCCGGGACGAATACAGCGCTTTTTTCGAAGACGCGTGCGATACCGCATCGGAAGTTATCGAAACGTCGTTCCTGCCGCGAGTGAAAAAATCACTGGGCCAGGAAATTGAACAACTCATCGACTTTGAAAGCAGGAACTCAAATGAACAGTCAAACCAGAGCTGAAACGCGTACAGAACGCGACTATGTGGGTGAAGTTGAAATCCCGGGCGAGAAATTGTATGGCGTCAACTCGGTAAGGGGTGCAGACAACCTGACGGTCTCACCGCTCACCATCGCGCACTATCTGGCGTTCCCGGTGGCCTTTGCCCAGTGCAAATGGGCGGCGGCGCTCGCGAACCGCGACACCGGTGTGATCACGCCGGAACAATGCGATGCAATCGGTCGGGCATGCCAGGAAATCATCGAAGGCAAGTTTGGCGACTCCCTGATCGTCGATTTGCTCGAGGGCTCGGGTGGAACCTCCACGAACATGAACTTCAATGAGGTGATCGCCAATCGGGCGCAACAGCTTTTGGGCCATGCGCCAGGCTCGTACGACGTGATCCATCCCAACGACCATGTCAACCGCTCGCAGTCCACGAACGACGTGTATCCGGCTGCACTGAAGATCGCAACGTATGCGATGCTCGGACCGCTCATTGCGGAAGTAGAAAAGCTGGCAATCCAGTTCGAGGCGAAGGAGGTCGAATTTGCCGACGTCCTCCACCTCGGTCGCACTTGCCTGCAGGATGCGCAGCCGATGCGCCTAGGTCAGGTTTTCGGCGGTTACGCTTCGCTTGCACGACGTCTGGCGGAAGAGTTGACGGCAGTGCGCGAGAAACTGCGGACACTGCCGCTCGGCGGCACGGCGATTGGTACGGGTTTTGGTGCGCCTGCTGGATATCGATCCGCGGTCTACAGGCATCTCTCGGACATTGCAGGTGTCGAATATGTCGCGCCGGTAAACCCGTTCGATGCGATGCAGAACATGGATGTGTTCTCGCGCGTTTCGGGCGAGTTGCGCACCTGCGCGGCATCCCTCGCGAAGATTGCATCGGACTTGACGGTTCTGTCCTCCGGACCGGTCGGCGGCCTGGCGGAACTGCACCTTCCCGAAGCGCAGGCAGGCTCTTCGATCATGCCGGGCAAGGTGAACCCTGTGCTGCCGATGGCCATGATCCAGCTGAGCTTCGCCGTTTGCGGCAATGACGTCGCCGTGGCCCAGGCCGTCCAGTACGGCGAGCTCGAAATCAATCACTTCGAGCCTGTGGTGGCGTCCCGCGTGTTCGACAGCATCACGCTGCTGACCAACGGCATCGAGAGGTTCACGCAGAAGTGCGTTGCCGGCATCACCGCGGACGTTGCATGCAATGAGCGACACCTGGTGGATTCGATGGCGGTGGCCACGGCGCTCGTACCCAAACTTGGATATGCTCGTGTCAGCAAGCTGGCGCGCCAGTCGGTTGCAGAAGGTCGGCCATTGGTGGAGATTCTCGACGAATCTGGCTTGCTGTCGCGCGAGGACACCCTGTCGGCAATCGACACGGCCTCGTACCCGGTTTTTGAGCCGCGTTGATCGGCTCCTGGCCGGCCGCGCAAAGTCACGGCCGGCCTTTGCAACATTCTGGAGTGAATGGGAAATGATACAAAGGGACGGGCTGCTCCGGCTGCTCGAGCAGCAAGACGTGCCGTTTGAATACGAGTGCCATGAGCAGGTGCTCAACATGGCGGAATCCGGGGCGCTCAAGCTTTCTCTCGACGGCGCTCGCTGCAAGAATCTTCTGCTACAGGACAAGCAGGGCGGCTTATACCTTGTCGTCACGACCGCACATAAATCGCTGGACCTGTCCGCGGCTGCGAAGACGCTGAACAGCAAGCGTCTGTCGTTCGCCTCGGCCGATCGCCTTTTCGATCAGCTTGGCGTGCGGCCTGGATCGTTGAGCCCGCTCGCCCTGGTCAATGACCACGCTCATAATATTCACCTCGTGATCGACAACGACCTGGCGCACGAACCGGTCTTTTTGTTTCATCCGCTAGATAGTGCGGCGACGATCGCGTTGTCGAGACGAAATCTCGACGATTTTCTGCAGCGCATTGGTCACGCGCCGTCGTGGCACGCCCTCGAAGCGAAACAGGCGGGTTGAAGCACCCACTCATGCTGGCAATGCCTGGGATGCCGGGAAGCGCGAATCGAGTCACGCTCTCCATTGCGGACTGAATGGCCATTTTCAGCGGTGAACCGCCTTCTGAACGTCCGGGTTCCAGAAGGGGCGAATGCCGCATCCCGACCCGGAGCGGCCGTTCCACGAACCGCGCCCTTAGCGGCGGATCCAATGTGCAACGGCCGTTGGGGGGCGGACATTCAATTTATGAACGCATAGTCGCGTGGCGCCCGGAAGGCGTCGCGATGCTGGCGCGGGACGCAACGAAGATACTGGAGCGCTGCCGTTGTCTGTCCGCCAAGCGTGGCGGCAGCACGCCATGGCCAGCGTGGATCATAGATTAACGCGCGGGCGACGCCGATCAGATCCGCGTCACCGGTTGCAACTATTGCATCTGCATGCGTCGGTTCGGTGATAAGGCCGACGGCGCCCACGGGAATGTTCACTGCCGTCTTGATTGCGCGCGCATAGGGGACCTGATAGCCTGGGGCTACCGAGATCTTCTGCGCGGGATGTAGCCCTCCAGTCGATACGTCGATCGCGTCTGCTCCATGCGCTTCGAGCATCTGTGAAAACGCGGTGGCTTCTTTGACTGTAAAACCACCCTCGTGCCAGTCGGTCGCAGACAGGCGTACCACGATGGCGCGGTCGCTGGGAAAAGCGTTGCGCACCTCGTCGAATACCTCCAGAGGGAAGCGGGTCCGATTCTCCAGCGATCCACCATATTCGTCGGTGCGATGGTTTGAAAGCGGCGACAGAAACGAGTGCAGAAGATAACCATGTGCAGCATGAAGCTGGATGGCATCGATGTCGAGCACCGCGGCACGTTTGGCTGCGGCGGCGAAGGCATCGCGCACTCGTTTGAGTCCTTGTCTGTCGAGAGCGGTTGGCGGCACAGATGCAACGTCGGATGCGATGGCCGAAGGCGCCGACGCCTGCCAGCCATTTACGTGATCGGGCGGAAGCTGGCGATGCCCGAGCCAGGGTATCTCAGCCGAGGCCTTCCGACCGGCATGGGCCAGTTGAAGAGCAATTGGCATATCCGACCAGCGCCGGACACCTTCGAGGGTCCTGGCCATTGCGGATTGCGTTGCGTCATCATAGAGACCGACGTCTGCGTAAGTGATGCGTCCCTCTGGCATAACAGCCGTCGCTTCGATCGTCAAAAGTGCTGCACCGGACAACGAGAGTTGTCCGAGGTGAATGAGATGCCAGTCTGTCATGCATCCATCAACGGCCGAGTACTGGCACATGGGCGCAACAACAATGCGATTGGCGAGGTTCAGGTTGCGCACGCGCAGAGAGTTGAAAAGGGCAGGCTTCGACAAAGACGGTCCTCCTACTACATATAGGCATTTGTTTGCGCGGATCGGCAAGGCCGGACTGTCCGCGAACTGTGCAACCGGTGGCGCGGATATTTACCTTTCCGGTGAACGCTTATCCCGGACATGAACCAGGTAGCGCGTCCTCGTTCAAATTATCGAAGTCGAAACTCCGAGCAACAAACGATTCTTTGGCGGCAATCTAATTAGAAAAACTCATGAGTTCTCGCCCGGAGGCCTGTTATCAGACCGCACCGGTGCCTGCTTGGGCTGGCCGTAAAGCGGCGGAGAACTGACGGCTGAACGTCAGTTTAGAAGGGACATTGAATGGCACAAACTGTGCCGGCTGCTGCCCGATGTGGTCGGCCGTAGCCGACCCCAAGCGGCTCCTCGACTAAGGAGATTGAATGTCTGAAGCTTTACTCGAAGCGGTCCTCCGCCAGTGCGTCGGGGTAGCTCGCAAACATCTGCTTGCGGATCTGTTCGCCGCGTACCGCATCCAGATGCGTATCGTGCCCGGAAATCGACACCTGCGCCGTCTGCATGTCCGCGCCCGCCACGGGCGTAGTGAACTCCGTAGCGGCACGAGCATTGCCGACTACCGCAATGGGCGCGCTGCGCCGCGCTAATACGATCTTCCTGATCCCCAGGCCACTCCACACGAGCCAAAGCACCTGGCTAACCGCAGCCGCCAGATTGAAGTGAAACAACAGCGAATAAAGCAGACAGCAGGGACCGAAAAGATTGAGGACGAGATACCGGCGATCCTCGCGGTGCAGAAAGCCGAGTTGCAAGCCTGCATAGGCGATCTGATAGCAGATAACGCCGAAAATACCGATCAAATCAGCGGTGGTCATTATGTTGTCGATGGGCGAAGGTTCTTGATTGCGAAGTCGTGCATGAATCAGCCAAGTAGCCTGTCCTCGAACGGATAACTCGTCAGCACCTCATGACCGGTTTCGGTGATCAACACCTGTTCCTCCAGCTTCACGCCTGGACCGCCTTCTACGCGACCAACGTAACTTTCTACGCACATCACCATGCCCGGCTCGATCACGCCGTCGTAACCCCACGTTGCCCATGCTTCGGGGAAGTAGATACTCGGCGCTTCATCGCACAAGCCCACGCCGTGATACAGGCACGAGTAATGGCGAAACTCCGCGGGCGAATAAACCAACGCGCGGTGACTCAAGTCGTGATGCGTCAAACCGGGCCGCAGCAGATCGATATTCGCCTTCACCTGGTCATACGCGAGCCGGTAAATCTCGCGTTGCGCAGCGGTAGGCTCAACGTCCCCGCACAACCACGTGCGCGACGTATCCACGCAAAACCCATAGCTGCCGACGAGGTCCGTGTCGAAAGCCACCAGATCGCCTGCTTCGATCACGCGACTGCTGCACTCCTGATACCACGGGTTGCAACGCGGCCCTGAAGCCAGCAGCCGCGTTTCGATCCATTCGCCGCCGCGCGCGATATTCTCGGCGTGCAGATAACTCCACAGGCGCTGTTCGGTGATGCCGGGTTTCAAATGCCCGTGCATAACGTCGATGCCTGCTTCACATGCGTGAATCGCGCAGCGCATCGCGCGAATTTCGTCCTCACACTTGATACGCCGCGCTTCTTCCATCAGCGCTTCGCCGCTTTTGATTTCGATGCCGAGGCGCTCCAGCGCAGCTACGCCCTCGCAATCGCAGTGATCGAATGCAAGGCGTCGATTGCCGCCACCGTGCTCGCGTACCACCGAGGCAATTTCATCGGCCCAGCGCGCGACCTGCTCGTGCACGCGCTCGCCGGCGCAGAAATGAAACCACGGCACGCAGGGACGAACTTCATCGACAGAGGCGGTGTGATCGCTCAGAAAATCGCAGTGATCGAATTCCCAGAGTATCACCGGGCCTTGTGCCGGAACGAACGCATAGCGGCAGGCATTGTGCAGCGTCCAGACCTGCATGTTGCTGCTATCGGTGGCGTAGCGGATGTTCACGGGGTCGTAAAGCACGATGCCCGCATAGTCGTGCGCAATCAGTTGCTCGCGCACGCGCGCAAGGCGATAACGGCGCATCGCGGGCAGATCCGGCAGCAGGAGACCGGCTGCTTTCCACGCTTCGAGGGTTTCCTTGTCCGGTCCGAGCGCGGGCATGCTCATCAAGCCGGCTTGCTTGAGCGGCGAGGGGCCGGCAGTGAGGGCGGGGCCAATCTTGCGCGGGGCGATTTCCTGCAATGACGCGAGGCTCATTGCTTCGTCATCCTGATGTATTGTCGAGATGGAAAAATGGCGGCGATGCTAACGCACTCTGCCGCCACCATAATTGCGCTTATCGCGCCGATTTCAATTCGCCGGGCGTTGCGAGCGAACTCATTTTGCTAGCAGGCGCGGACGCTTCGCTAAGCAGCTTGCCGCGTGTTTCCGGCGCCATCACATAGGAGACGAGACCGCCAAAGAGGCTGATGCCCGCTGCGATCATCATCGCCGTCCCCACGCCATACGAGCCGATGATGAGCGGCAGCAGGAAGGTGCCCGCCGCCGCGCCGATGCGCGAGAACGCCGTGGCAAAGCCCACGCCAATGCCGCGAATTTCCGTGGGGAACACTTCGCCCGGATACACACCGCACAGCGTCGTCGAGATCGCATTGAAAAACGAGAACGTGAAGAAGCACACCAAAATCAGCGTCGACGAAGCATGCGAGAACAACGCCACGCACATGAGCGCCAGCGCCGAGATAAAGAACGGCGGCACGCCCAGCTTGCGACGGCCCACACGCTCGATCAGCACGACTGCAATCAAGGTGCCAAGCACCGCGACGCTGTTGAGCACCAGACCGCCCGTCAAGCCTTCCTTGAGCCCGAGTTTTTGCAGCACGACCGGAGCAAACGCGCCGATGGCGAAATAGGGCGTCACGTTGCATACCCAGAAAATCGACACGAACATCGTCGTCTTGATGTAGTCGGCAGAAAACAAGCGTCCGAAGCCCTGTGAGCCGACCGTGGCCGTGCCCTGTGCGTGCAGATCGAGTTGCTCTTCGCGGCCCATGTGTTCGGCGGCGAGCGCCTTGGCTTCTTCGCGACGGCCACGGCTCATGAGCCAGCGCGGCGATTCGGGCGTGCCCAGTCGCATCAGGAAGACGATTACGGAGGGAATCGTGCTCAGGCCCAGAATGACGTGCCAGCCTGCTGCGTTCGATTCGGTCAGCATCCAGCCCAACGCATACGAGACGAGATAACCCACGTACCACGCGAGTTCGAGCAGCGCGAGCAGCTTGCCGCGCAGGCGCGCCGGGGCGAATTCGGCGAGCAGTGGCCAGCCGATCGAGTAGTCCGCGCCGATAGCAATCCCCATCAGGATACGTACGACGAAAAGCTGCCACGGTTCGTTGACGAAGAACTGCGCCACGGAGCCGACCAGAAAGATCGCAAGGTCGATGGTAAACATCGGCTTGCGGCCCACGCGGTCGGCGAGCCAGCCGCCCAGCGGGCCGCCGACGAAGATGCCGACCAGCGCCGACGCGCCAATCAGCCCTTGCCACGCGAGCGAAAGATGCAGGTCGGCGGTAATGGCCGGCATGACGATGCCGATGCTGCCGAGAATAAAGCCGTCGATAAACATACCGCCGCCAATCAGCAGCGTGAGGCGGGCGATGAAGCGGCGATGCTTGCCAGAGAGCGCGGGCGGTTTCTGGCCTGCGCGCGAGGAAGTATGAGGAATGCTGTTGGGCACGATGCTGTCTCCTGATGTTTTGTGGGAAGTCAGGCCGGTCCGCTTATGGTCTGGTAGCCGGTTCTTCTAGCCTTCATCCGCGTGAACTCCATGAGCAGTGTGTGGAAGTCGGCGCGCCTGGACAAACGATATTTCGTGCGTGCATTCATCAATTTTTGTCATAGAAAGACGCGTTGTACAGGCGTGCGCAAGCGCGCCCGCAATGCGGGCGTCCAGCACTGAAAAATCGGAGAAAAGTGCTTAAATCAAGTGTTTTTGTAATCGCCTAACGTAGCGAAAGCAGCCAGTCGCGAAAGCTTCCCACGCTCTTGCGCCGCTCATGCGGGCCAGTGGGTTCGAGCACGAGAAACTGTCCTTCCGTCTGCAGCGTTTCGGGGATCGGGCGCACGAGCGTGCCGTCTTTCAGATAGGTATCGATGAGATTGCGCCAGCCCAGCGCCACGCCCTGGCCGCTGAGCGCGGCCTGAATCACCATCGAATAGTTATTGAGGTTGATCTTGTTGCGCGGCGTGACGGGCGGCAGGCCGCTGCGGCGGAACCACTCGCCCCATGTGACCCAGTCGCGTTCGGAATCGTCGAGCCAGAGCCAGGTACATGATGCGAGATCTTCGGGGCGATTCAGGGCGCCATGGCGCGCCAGATAGGCGGGGCTGCACACGGGGAAGATTTCCTCGTTGCAGATGGGCGTGTATTTGATGTATTCGGGCGGGCTTTTGCAGTAGTACACCGCCAGATCGCATTCGAGCTTGCGGTAATCCTTGACGTGATCGTAAGCCACGATGCGCAGGTCGATGCCTTCGTGGCTTTCGTTGAATTCGGGAATCCGAGGCAGCAGCCACATTGACGCAAGCGCTGTGCTGGTCGCCACCGTCACCTGCTGATCGCCATGCCAGCGCTTGATGAGTTGTGTGGCGTCGGCAAGCGAGAGCAAGGCTTCGCGGCACGACTGGAAATATTGCTCGCCTGTGGGCGTGAGGCGCACCGACCGCGTCGTGCGGTCGAGCAGGTGAGCGCCAAGTAAATCTTCGAGCAGGCCAATCTGCCGGCTGATCGCGCCCTGCGTGACATTGAGCTCGTCGGCGGCGCGGGTGAAACTGCCAAGGCGGGCGGTCGCTTCGAACGCGACCAGCGCCTTGAACGGTGGCAGTGGCTGGATCCTCATGGGAAGGGTGTGTCTCCGGGGGCTGCTTTATATATATATATATGCGCGATTGAACGCGATTTCAGGTCTGGGCCACGCTGTCGGGCGTGTCCTCAGGCCTGAAATTTTGCCTTAACGCCATACGGCGTCAAGCCACATCCGGGCGGCGAACGCCCGTGTTTCTACCGTACCCAGCGGGGCTGGGCGCAGTCCGCCGGCTGGTCGGGACAGGCTTCGTCACAGTGCTTTTTCCAGTCGCCGGGATAGACCACATAGCCGAACAGCGCGAAGCCCGAATACACCAGCGCTGTACACTTCGGGACCCACAACACCTGGCCCGGTTTTACGTGGTGCAGCTCGCCGTTCGCGGTGACTTCCAGGCAGCCTTCGATCGCGAAGATCACCTCTTCGTAGAGCGTCGTCCAGCTCACTTGGGCGCCTTCCCAGCGCGCGAAGCCGACGCCCAGATTCGGCGAAATTTCGTCGCTTAGCGCCCGCGCGACGTATGCGGCGCCGGGCGGCCCGCCGCGCACGACGAAGCCCAGATCGGCATGATCGACGAGCTTCACGCCCGTTGCGGCTTCCACGTCGGGCTCGCTCATACTTCTGCCCGGCTGTTCCAGGCCGCGAGGCGAATCCGCGTGCGCACGCCGATGCCCAGGAACGGCTCGGGTGGATTGAGCGAAGGCATGCCGGTGACTGAATGAATGTCGTCGAGCAGCGACGATGTTGCGCCTACCGCCTTATCGGCGAGCAAGGTGCCGGAGATCGTGCCCCATGCCGCGCCCACGCCGTTATCGCACGCCGAAGCGAACACGCCGTCTTCCAGTTGCCCGAAGAAGTTGGTGAAGTTGCGCGAGATCGCGTAGACGCCGCCCCAGGTGTGCGTGAACGGCGCGTCGGCGAGATCGGGGAAGCGCGCGAGAAACGCCTTGCGATGATCGGCGCGGATGCTTTCGCGCGTGCCGTCGTCAATGCTGCGGCCGTACTTCGGCACATGCTTGTAGGTGTTGCGGATGATGATCCGGCGATCCTGGGTCATGCGCACCGTCGTGCCCGCGTGATCGGCGGGCGTCAAACCCCAGTCGAAGGTGCCGCGATAGCGCTTGCACTGCGCGGCGTCGAGCGGCGCGGTCCAGCTTGCGAACGTCATCACCGGCAAGAGGCGATTGTGCAGATAGCCGAATTCGCGCGTGAAAATGCTCGTGCCCAGCAGCAGGCGCGGTGTGCGGATTTCGCCGTCCATGCCATGCAGCACGTAGCCGCCCAGGCCGTCGCGCTCCACGCGCTGGATCGCCGAGTTTTCGAGCAGTTCGACGTTCTCCGGGAGCGAGCGCGCGAGGCCGCGCACCAGCGCCGCGGGCTGCATCAGATAGCAGCCGGGCGTAAACACCGCGCGGCTGTAGTGCGTGCTGCCCAGCACCTTCGCCAGTTCCTTGCCTTCGATCGCATGAAAGGGCTCGCCCAGCGCCGACATCAATTTCTCGAAGTGCGCGAGATAGGCGAGGCCGCGCTCGCCCACCGCGCCCTGGTACTTGCCCGCGTGCGACCACTGGCACGCGATGCCGTGTTCGTCCACTAGCGATTGGAGTTGCGCGATGGCGGTGCGGTTCAGGCGCAGCAAACGCTGCTTGAATTGCGGATCGGGATTTTCGAGCGCGAACTTGTGCGGCAGGTCGATCACGAAACCCGAGTTGCGGCCCGACGCGCCTTCGCCGACGCGCTGCGCGTCCACCAGCACGATGCGCGCCTTGGGTTCGTGCTCGGCCAGACGCCGCGCGGCGGCGAGTCCGGCGAAGCCCGCGCCGATCACGGCGTAATCGGCCTGCTGGCGACCGCTCAGGCGGCGCGCGGGTTGCGGCGGCGGCAATGCGGCGTACCAGCCACAGGTCTTGTCGTCATGGGGCAGATTCATGGTGTGCCTTCTGTATTTAGTTGGCCGGATGGCACTGTTCGACCCAGCGCCCGCGCAGGGCCTGGGCGTGCTGGCCGATCAGCGCGAAGCCGCGCATCTTGCCGGTGCTGTCGAAGTGACCGCAGCTGAAGCCGTCCTCGGTGGCGTCGATGCGCCATTCGCCTTCGGGGGCGGCGGGCGGCAACAGCATCAGCGGCGCCGCGGGCGTTTTGACCTGTACGGGCATGGGCGGATAGCGCACGTCGGTCGGCTGGCCGGTCAGGGTGCGCGCGAGCGCGTCGACGCCATGGTTGATCGGCGCGAGATAGGGCGCGGGGCGTCCGTCGATCTCGACGCAATCGCCCAGCGCATAGATATCGGCCACGCTGGTGCGCAGTTGCGCGTCGGTGCGGATGCCGCGCCCGACTTCGACGCCGCATGCTGCGGCCAACGCCACATTCGGCGCCAGACCCACGGCGGAGATCACGACTTCGGCTTCCACAGGCGCGCCATCGGCGAGCAGGAGCGACCACGCGCCAGGCGCGCCCGCAATTTCCTTCACCGAGTTCTGCAGATGCCACTTCACGCCGAGCGCCGCGAGCGCGTCTTGCAGATGGCTGCCCGCTTGCTGCGGCATGAGCCGTTCGAGCGGCCATTTGCCGATGCCAATTACGCTCACGTCCAGGCCGCGTTTGGCAAGGTCGTTTGCGAACTCGCAGCCAATCAGCCCGTCACCGATGATGGCGACGCGCGAGACGCCGTTGAGTTTGCTGCGCAGCAATCGGTAATCGTCGAGATTGTTCACACTCAGCAGCGCGTCGCTGCGGCCCGCGACATCGAGCCTGATCGGGCTTGCGCCCAGTGCGAGCACGAGCTTTGCATACGGCATCGCGCCGTAGCGGGTTTGCACGACATGCGCTTCGGCGTCGATCGCTTCGACTTCGCAACGCGGATAGACGCGGATCTTCAGGCGGCGCTCGATATCGAACGGCGTTTCGCTGATCAGGGCCTCCGCGCTGCGGTCCTGCGAGGTGGCGATGGAGAGCGCGGGCTTCGAATACAGATCGCCCGATTCGCGCGTGAGGACCACGATTTGCGCGTTGGCGTCGCGCTTGCGGATCGCTTGAGCGAGGCTGTAGCCCGCATGTCCCGAGCCGATGATGACGATTGGGCCTTCGCGGCGCGATGCGGCGGGTGCGGGCGCCGCCACGGGCGTCGAGACGACCGGCGCAGCAGCAGGCGCTTCCACGCGAATCTCGATCATCTCGAAGTCCGCCTTGCCGACGCCGCAATCGGGGCATTTCCAGTCCTCGGACACGTCTTCCCAGCGCGTGCCTGCGGCGATGCCGTCCTTCGGCCAGCCCTCAGCTTCATCGTAGATGAGGCCACAAATGATACAGAGCCACTTTTTCATCGTCGCACCTCTTACGCTTGCGCAACCCGGATCGCCACGTTCTTCGTCTGCACGTAGCTGTAGATCGCTTCCTGACCTTTCTCGCGGCCAAAGCCCGATAAACCCACGCCGCCGAACGGCGTTTCGATGCCGCCCGCGTACCACTCGTTGACGAACACCTGGCCCGCGCGCAGACGGCGCGCGAAGCGCAGCGCGCGATTGACGTCGCGCGTGAACACGCCTGCTACGAGGCCATACGGCGTGCCGTTGGCGATGGCGACGGCTTCGTCTTCGGTGTCGAAGGGGATCACGCTGAGCACCGGGCCGAACACCTCTTCGCAGGCAATCGTCATCGCGGGATTCACGCCCGCGAACACGGTCGGCTGCATATAGAAGCCCGCGCGGTTGGCCACACGCGCGCCGCCCGCAACCGGCTGTGCTCCCGCGGCGATGGCCTCCTCGCACATCGCGACCACGCGCTCCAGTTGCTGCCCGCTGATGACCGGCGTGTGATCCGGGTCCTGTTCGCCGGGACCGATGGCGAGGCCGCGTGCGAGTTGTGCAACTTCGCCGACGACTTCGTCATAGATATCGCGATGCACCACGAGCCGCGACATCGCCGAGCAGACCTGGCCCGCGTTGAAGAAGATGCCGCTTTTCACGCTGGCGAGCAGTTGCGCGCGGTCCGAATCGGCGAACACGACAGCCGCCGATTTGCCGCCCAGTTCCATCACGCTGGGCGTGGCCCATTGCGCGGCGGCGGCGAGAATCGCGCGGCCCGTCGCCACCGACCCCGTAAAGACGATCTGTTTCGTCTGCGGGCTGGCGGCCAGATGCGCGCCCACATCGCGGCCCAGGCCGCACAGCAGTTGCACCGCGCCGCGCGGCAGACCGACCCGCGCGATGGCTTCGAACAGCACGCACATGCCCAGCGGCGAAAGCTCGGGCGACTTCACGATCACCGCGTTACCCGCCGCGAGCGCCGGGGCGAGCGAGCGCGCGCAGATCGACACCGGGAAATTCCACGGCACGATCTGCACCGATACACCCATCGGCTCGTAGCGCGTGAAATCCACGTAGTCGTCGCCAAGCGGCACCGAGATGCCTTCGAGCTTGTCGGCGAGACCCGCGTAGTACTCGAAATAGCGTGCCGCTTCGACGAATTCGTCGCGGGCGTCGCTAAGGCGCTTGCCGTTTTCGAGGCACAGAATGCGCGCGCCTTCTTCCGTTACCGCGCGGATTTCGTCGGCGATGCGCAGCAGCCAGCGGACGCGTTCGGCGGGGCGCGGCCGCGTGAGTTCGCCGTTGGACGCGCAGCGTTGGGCGGCGTCGAGCGCGCGTTGGGCGTCGTCGACGCTCGCAAGCGCGATGCTGGCGAACGGCTCGCCGTTGGCCGGGTTGGCCACGTCCAGGCGGTTCGGGCTGTCCACCCATTCGCCGTCGATGTAATTAAGCCAGTGATGACCGATCGAACGTTCCATGACTTACCCCGCGCGTTGCTGGTCTTGCACTTGAGCCTGGTTTTGCCCGTTCGCGAGAACGCGGCGCGCCATCCACTGATGGAAGTAGTGCGTGGGCTGATCCATTTCCGGCGAGAACACGCCACCCTTGAAACCCGGCGACTGACGGCCGGCCTGCATGCCCTCCACCGCGCCAATGTCTTCCGAGAACACCACGCGCCACGCGTTGAGCACGGCCTGACGGCTGGCTTCGTATTGCGGCGCATCGGCGGCGTCCTGGCCGACGAACAGCAGGCGCAGATGCTCGACCGTGCGGTTGGCGGCCAGCGGCTGCAGCATCATCGCGAACGCGTGATCGGCCTGAATGCCCAGCAGCACGTTCGGGAACAGCGCGACGTATTCGGCGTTGCGCAGGCGGTCGGCGGGCCAGGATGGGAAGGTGGGCAGCGAGGTGCCTTCGACATCGGCGAGGTTATAAGCGTAGCTACCTTGACCGGCGAACTGGTCGGCGAACGCGATGTTGTAGTGATCCTCCAGACGTGAATACGAGTTCAGCGACGGATGCACCCAGGGCAGGTGATAGGCCTCGCAGTAGTTCTCGACCGCGAGCTTCCAGTTGCATTTGACCTCGACCGACCATGCACCGCCTTCGCGCGGCACGTGCATGAGCGCGTTGCCGTCCTCGCCAAGGAATTGGGACCAGCGTTCGGTCAGCGGGCGCAGTACTTCCTCGAAACCGGGCGCGGTGCCCGAGAGGTTCACGAACACCATGCCCATCCATACATGGCTGCGCAGAGCCTTCAGGCCGTGCTTCTCGCAGGGCACGCGTTCGTCCTTGTGCTGATTGATGCCGCCGACGTGCGGGGTGCCTTTGAGCGTGCCATTCAAGTCATAGGTCCACGAATGGTACGGGCAGCGGATGACGCCCTGAATTTCCCCGGCTTCCTGCACCAGCTTCATACCGCGATGGCTGCAGACGTTATGGAACACCTGCAGCACACCTTCACGATTGCGTGTGATGAGCAGCGGCAGGCCCATGTAATCGACCGGCTGCACGCTCGACGGCGTCTTGAGGTCGTCCGCGAAGCCGACGCACACCCACTCCTGGCTCAGCACGGCGTCGCGCTCCATCTGGAAGTATTGATCGTTCGTATAGAACTCATTGCCGAGGCCGGTGGCCTGCTCGATCGGGTTGAGCACCGTCTGCAGCTGGACGAGGGGAAAGTATTTGATTTCAGTGGGGGCGTTCATCGGGTTTGTCTCCATTGCACGTTCGCGTGACTGGTTTCACCTGGGCCCTCGGAGGGCTGGGATTGGTGAAAATTATCGAAGTGCGAAACGGGGACAACAAACGATTCTTTGGCTGCAGATTGATTAGAAAAACTCATGGGCGCGCCATGGGGGGCGCAGCGACCGAGCCGCTTCATCGGGCCAAATCGCGTCCGGGCGACGTTGACTGCAATGCGATGTAACTGAATCGGAGCAGTTTTTTGCGGTGTCTTCGCGATCCGGTGCGCTCCGAAGAGGAGGGACTCGTCAAGCGTCCGCTATTGATCTCAAAGAGGCCGCTTGCCAGTCATGCTATCGGTGGCCGGTTCTGGCCGGTTCGCAACATCGTTGACTTGTAACCGGGACGCGATTCGAGCGGGAAAACCGTCACGACCCGGTGCCCGACACGTCTGGCCGCAAGTGAAGCAGCAGTGCCGCGCAGATCAACGCAAAGCCAACGCGCGGCGTAAAGCGCGCAACCAGCATCGCGATCACGAAACCGGCTAGCACGACGAGCGAGCGCGACCTCGCCATGCGCCGCATTCGCATGGGCATCTGGGCGGCGATCGCGTGGGCGAATACCTGATACTCAAAAAACGTTGTACGCGATGTCGATACAGACGAAGAGCCCCGCATACAGCACGACGGGAGACGACGCGAGCTTGGTGCTCGCAACCCAGTCGGGGGCGAAAGGCAACAGCGAGACCAGGAACAGATGGATGAAATTGATCCGATTTGCGCCATGCGCGCGGCGCCTTCGATTGGCGTGTTAGCCGTTCCACGACTCGACGTTCAGGACGATCCGTGCAGCCCGCTGCACATCCCATGTGGATGGCGACGGGCTTTTCAATCGTGTGCGCTGGCGCTTTGGTGCACGCTCAGGGGGGGGAGATGCAGACGTTCTTTCCGTGCAGCAATGCGGCGTGCGACGAGGGATTGGAAACGCTCAAACATGGGTTTGGCACTGCCTGCCAGCCGTGCGCGTGGTGCTGCGGGACGGGGGCGACTGGCGCGAGAGCGCCGAGGACGACGACGCCTGTCTTTGACGGCGGGGATCAGCCGTTCAGTTGCGACTCGACGTTGAGGACGATCTGTGCGAGCGTGTTTTTGTCTGCGTACTGGGGTGCAAAATTGATCTTGGCGAACGTTACAACAGCGAAAGCGACGACGTCGAGGGCAGCAGATGCGGCGATGCGGGGAATGTATTTCACCGGGACTTCCTTTCGAGGTGTAGGCAGAAACTGGCGAAGCTGACAGGGGGCCGAATCATTTCGGCGCCATGCTGTCGACAACCGGCAAGGCCGCACACGGGGTCCGATCGCGCCTGGCGATC
>JAITTX010000274.1 GCA_031286755.1 Paraburkholderia sp. | reverse complement strand
AAGTGGCGCAGCGTGATCCACAGGAGCGCCGTGATGAGCAGCACCGACCAGCCCGCCGCCTGGAAGAACGCGAGGATGATCACGTTGGCCGAATGCAGGATCGAGATCGGGCCGCCGATGGCGTTCGGCTCGGCCTGCTTCACCGCGTGCGCGAAGCGCGCGAGCATGGTGTCGTCGTTGGGGTCGATGCCGGCGGGCACGCGCGGCGCGATATCCACGATCGCCTGGCCCGTGACCGGCGAGATCCAGTCGTCCACCATCGCGCGCGGCAGATTCTCGCGCGTGATGGGCGAAGGCTGCAAGAGGCGCGCGAGCTGCGCGAAGGCCAGCTTGAGCGGCAGGCTGAAGGCGGCTTCGGCGCGCTCGCGCGTGGCGGCGTTCGCGCTGGCGAGCTTCAGGAGACTCCCGGAAAGATGCTTGGCCTCGGCGGCGCCCGGGCCCGGATGGTCGCCCGCCGCGAGCGCGAGCTGGTTGGCCGCGCGCTTGAGCGTGTCCACGCGCACCGCGTCGGTGACGGGCGCGGAGGGCTGCTGCGTGAGCGCGGGCAGCAGTTGCTGCGCGGCGCTCGAGATCAGCATGAGTTTTTGCTGCTGGTCGTCGGGGATCAGCGAGCTGAGCGTGGTGGCGCGCGCCACTTCGGGCAGTTTGGCGAGCTTCGCGGCGATTTTGTCGGCCTCGGCCAGGTTGGGCGCGAGCGCGCTCACGTCGTTGATCGAGATGACCGGCGAGTTCTTGAGCGCGATGAGCGTGGCCATCGACTCGGTATGCGGATCCTTCAGGTGCAGCGGATTGAAGTCGAAGCGCAGATGCAGCAGGAGCGGCGTCGCGCCCAGCACCACGATGAGCGTGGTGATCAGCACGGGCTTGCGATGCTCGGCGAGCCACGTGTCCACGGGCGCGAGGAACGGGAAGCCCGGCGAGGCGCGCTCGCCTCTCGGCTTGAACACGCGGATGAGCGCCGGCAGCACCGTCATGTTCGCGAGGTACGCGACGAACATGCCCACGCCCGCGATCTGGCCGAGTTCGGAGAGGCCCTTGTAGGCGGTGGGCAGAAACGAAAAGAAGCTTTCCGCCACGGCGATGGCCGCGAGCGTGAGCGGCACGCCGATGGTGCGCGCGGTCTTGAGCAGCGCGGCGTCGAGGCGTTCGTCCTCGAAACGGTGCTCGCGGTACTTCACGCCGAACTGCACCCCGAAGTCAACCCCGAGCCCGACGAACAGCACCATGAACGCGACCGACAGCATGTTGAGCGAGCCGATCATGAAGAGGCCGAGCGCGGCCGTGATGACGAGGCCGATCACGAGCGTGACGAGCACCGCGCCGATCAGCCGGCCCGAGCGCAGCGCGAGCCAGAGGATCACGAGCACGACGACGGCCGTGATGGCGCCATTGAGCGCGGCGCCGTCCTGCACCGAGGCGAATTCCTCGTCGGCGAGCGGCTGCTCGCCGGTCAGGCGCACGCGCGCGCCGTATTCGGTGTCCAGATGCAGTTGCGCGGCGGTGTCGCGGATCGCCTGCGAGGCGCTCGCGCCGGCCTTGAGCGCCGCAAAATTCAGCACCGGCTGAACGGTGACGAACGCGAATGCGGGCTTCGTGGCGGAGTCCTTGTCGACGAGCGCGCGCCACGAGAACGCGGCGGGCTTGCCGGCCAGCACCTGGTCGACCACATCGGCGGCGCTGCCGAGCAGGGACGCCATTTGCGGCAGCTTCACCTGGCCGATCGTGAGCGGTAGTTGCAGCGTGGTCGTGAGCGTGCCGGCGAGCCCGGCGAGGCTCGGGTCCTTCGCGAGCTGGTTCACGAGCGGGCGCGCCTGCACGAGCTGGCCCGTGGTGGAGAGCACCGTCTGGGTGGAAGGGAACAGCAGCCCGTTGTGCTCGAAGAACGGCCCGCCCGCGGGTTGCGAAACGGCGCTGAATTCGTGCGAATCCTGTTTGAGGGCTTCGGCGAGCTTGTCGGCGGCGGCGTCGGCGAGCTCGGGCGCCTGCGCCTCGACCACCACGAGCAGCGACGAGCTGCGTTGCGGGAACGCCTTGTCCTTGGCGTCGCCGAGCGCGGCCCATTCGCCTTTGTTCTCGACGAGGCCGCTCACGTCGGTGTTGATCTTGAAATGCTTCGCGACGTACACGCCGCTCACCACGGCGAGGACGAGTGCGAGTGCGATGACCCACGCCGCGCGGCGTACCGACCAGGCGACGAGGTGAATGATGAATGGCTTCAGCATAAAGGCGAGAAGGCCTTGTCGTTTGACTGTTCTTGATGAGAAGCGCCCAAGTATACCGGCCCGGCACATCCCGGCACGCCTCGTGCACAGGAGTCTATGCGCCAAAGCCGTTATACTGGCCCGGTCGGGGCGGGATCGGGCTTCGGGTGAGGCCGCCGATCAGCACCTTTGATCGGGTCTTTCTCTGGCCCGCCGTGCCGGCGCCTGATATTCACTGATCAAGAACGCGTATGAAACGTTATCTGACCGCATTTCTCGCCGCTGCTTTCCTGTCGGGCGTGTCTGGCGCCGCCCTCGCGCAGTCCTCGCCGGACGCCGTCGTCAAGAGCGCGGTGGAAGGCACCGTGAAGGCGATGCAGGCCGATCCGCAGGCGCGCGGTGGCGACATGAACAAGATCACGAGCGTGGTCGAGACCCATTTCGTGCCGGCCACCGACTTCCAGCGCACCACGCGCATCGCGATCGGCAAGGCCTGGACCACGGCCACCCCCGAGCAGCAGCAGAAGCTGTATGAGCAATTTCAGCTCCTGCTCGTGAAGACCTACGCCTCGTCGCTCTCGCAACTGCGCGATGCCAAGGTCAGCTTCAAGTTCGTGCCGTCCAACACGGGCGCGGGCGCGAAGGACACCGTGGTGCAGTCGCACGTGATCAGCAACGGCGGCGACGACGCCATCGACTATCGCCTCGAGCGCAGCGCCAACGGCTGGAAGATCTACGACATCAACATGATGGGCGCGTGGCTCATCCAGGTCTATCAGACCCAGTTCGCCGACCAGATCGCCAAGGGCGGCATCGACGGGCTCATCAAGTATCTCGTCGAGCACAACGCGCGCAGCTAAGGCGGCGCGACCGCGCGGCGGCCTCGGGCTGCCGCGCTCGTGCCAGCAACGGCGCGTCCTCCGCAAGAGGCGCGCCGTTTGCATTTGCGCGCACGCATTGCGCATGCGTTGCGCGGTTGGCAAGACGAAGACGGCCACGCGCGGCCGGCGGGATATGACGAGTGAAGGGCGCCTCAGGCGCCTGCGCGCTTCCTGCGATTCTCCACCGCGAATTTGATCAGTTCTGCCTGGCCTTCGATGTCGAGCTTGCGCTTGAGGTTGAGCCGGTGCGTTTCCACCGTGCGTACCGAGAGCCCCGCGCGCTGTGCGATCTGCTTGCTCGAGAGGCCTTCGGCGAGCGCGTCGAGAATGTCCAGCTCGCGCGGCGTGAGGCGTTCGATGGGCGTTTCCTTCAGCGATGCCTGAAGCATGCGCGCGCCCAGCCCCGCGCTGAAATACGTTTGCCCGGCCAGCACGGCCTCGATCGCGCGCACGATCTCGGTGGCCGGCGAATCCTTGAGCACGTAGCCGCTCGCGCCCGCGCGCACGGCCTGCGTCACGTATTCGACGTTGTCGTGCATCGAGAGCATCAGCACGCGGATGGCCGGAAAGCGTTCGTGAAAGATGCCCGCGAGCGCGATGCCGTTCATGCCGGCCATGCCCACGTCCATCAGCGCGAGATCGGGTTCGAGCGCGGCGGCGGCAGAGATGGCCTCGTCGGCGTTGCCCGCCTCGCCCGCGACTTCGAGGCCCGGCACGGCTTCGAGGCGCGCGCGCAGGCCGTCGCGCACGAGCGGATGATCGTCGACGAGCACGAGGCGCGCTGGTTTGCCTGGTTCGTTCATGGTGTCGCTGTCTTGTCCTTGCTGGTCGTGTGTCGTTCAGTGTGCCGCATCGGACGCCGCGCCGGCACCGCGCGCCGTGGCGGATGCAGTATTGGCAGGCCGGATCGGCACCCAGGCTTCAACCACGGTGTGGCCCGGCTTCGAGCTGACCGAGAGCCGCCCGCCGAGCGTCTCCAGCCGCTCGCGCATGTTGCGCAGGCCCATGCCCGCGCGCGGGTCGGCGAGCGCATGCGCGACCTCGAAGCCACGGCCGTTGTCGGCGATGGCGAGCGTCACGCCGTGGGGCGCGACGTCCAGCGTGAGCGCGGCGCGCCGTGCGCCGGCGTGCTTCACGATGTTGGTGAGCGCCTCCTGGGCGATGCGGAACAGCGCCGTGTTCACGGCGTCGGGCAAGGGCGCCGCGCCGAGATTCGAGAGGGCGCCGTCGTCGGGCTTGGCGCCCGGCCTGGTTCCCGGTTTTGCTCCCGACTGCGTGAAGCCGATCGTCATCTCCGACTCCTCGGCCAGCTCGCGCGTGAGCTGCTCGAGCGCGGCGGCAAGGCCGAGATCGTCGAGCATCGCGGGGCGCAGCGCGTGCGAGATGCGGCGCACTTCGCGCAGCGTGTCCGAGAGCCGCGCGAGACCGGTGGACAGCGAGGCCTCCGCGGCGCTCACGCGCGCTTCGCCGCGCTCGAAGCGCGCAAGCGCCGATTCGAGCAGCAGCTTCGCGGAAACGAGCATCTGGCTGATGCCGTCGTGCAGCTCGCGCGAGAGGCGCGCGCGCTCCTGCTCCTGCGATTGAACCACCTGCTGCGCGAGGCGCTTGAGTTTCGCGTCGGTGTTGCGGTACTCGCTCACGTTGAGCACGAGCGCGCCGAGCGCGAACACGCCCACGCCCGCGAGCGCGATGATGCCGAGCCATTGCAGCGTGCGCTCGATGTTGGCCGAGGCGCGCTCGTCGGTGCGCGCGAGCGTGGATTCGACGTCGTCGAGATAGAGGCCGGTGCCGATCATCCAGCCCCAGCGCGGCAACGCGACGACATAGCCGAGCTTGGGCGCGAGCTTGCCCGTCGACGGCCGGTGCCACATGTAGCGCACGAAGCCGCCGCCGTGCGAGGCCGCCGTCACGAGTTGCTGGATGGTGAGCGCGCCTTGCGGGTCGCGCAGATTCCAGAGATCCTGGCCGACGAGCCCAGGCTCGCGCGGATGCATGAGCGAGCGGCCGCGCATGTCGTAGACGAAGAAATAGCCGTCCGGGCCGAAGCCCATCTTTTGCAGCACGGTGAGCGCGGCGCGCTGGCGGGCGGCGAGATCCGCGGGCACGGGCAGCGCGGCGGCGCTGTCGGTGGCATTATCGCTGGCCTCGGGGGCGTAGAGCGGCGCGATGGCGCTCGTCGCGAGCTCGACGTAGTGGCGCAGCTCGACTTCCTTGCTCGACAGATACGCGGCCTGCATCGTCGCGTGTTGCGTGCGCGCGAGCGCGGTGGCCTGCTGCCGCACGCCGATCCCGATGCTGGCAATGGCGGCGAGAAACGGCACCACCGCGAGCAGGAAGATCTTTGTCTTCAGGCGGTCGTTGAAGAAAAATGGGGCGGACATGGCGGCGTTCCGATGCTGAGGGTGCAAGCATAACCGGCTGCGCGCGATGGGGCTGGCAAATCCCCCGGCGTGCAGTGCGGCGTGCAATGCGGCGAGCAGCGCGCGGGCGCGGCGGTCCGCGCGTACACCCAGATTTTTCAAGATTGCCGGCCGGGCGATGATGCGGGCGGCGGCGCGCCGGATCACCGTGGGGCCTTTGCCAGGCTTCGGCGGCACCCGCGCGCCGTGGCGAACGGGAGCAGCGTCGCTCGTGCCCCGTCGCAGGCATCGTCCGATGCCGGCCGGGTTCTCCTTTTTCCCGAGCGACCCTGACCTGACGTGACACACCATGACTCGACAGCTAACGACAACCCGCCTCCTGCTCGTGAGCGCCGCCGCCTGCGCCGCCCTGTTGCTCAACGCCTGCGGCGGCAATTCCGAGGCCCGCACGATCGCACCGACGGCACTCGCCGTGCCGCAGGTGATCGCCCATCGCGGCGGCACCGGCGACGCGCCCGAGAACACGCTCGCAGCCATCCGCGCGGCGCTCGCGAATCGCGCCGACGCCATCTGGCTCACCGTGCAGTTGAGCAGCGACGCCGTGCCGGTCCTCTACCGCCCCGCCGATCTTTCCTCGCTGACCGACGCGCGCGGCCCGGTTGCCTCGAAGAGCGCCGCGGAGCTTGCGCACGTCAACGCGGGCTGGCAGTTCAAGACCCAGGACTCCTCCGGCCGCGACGTCTACCCCTACCGCGCCGCGCCGGTGGGCATTCCCACGCTGGCCGAGGCGCTCGCCCTGATTCCGCTCGGCGTGCCCGTCGTGCTCGACATGAAGGCGTTGCCCGCCGAGCCGCAGGCGGCCGCCGTGGCGCGCGTGCTCAACGAGGCCGGAGCGTGGGAGCGCGTGCTGCTCTATTCGACTGATGCGAGCTACCAGCAGGCCTTTGCCGCGTGGCCGCGCGCGCGCCCGTTCGAGTCGCGCGACGCCACGCGCGGGCGTCTTGCGACGGCCGCGCTCGCGCATCGCTGCGAGGCGCCGCCGCCCGCGAATGCGTGGACCGGCTTCGAATGGCGCCGCCAGGTCGATCTTGTCGAGCAGTTCACGCTGGGCGAGGCGCGCTCGACGGTGGCGGACGCAACGCTCTGGTCGGCCGAGGCCGTCCAGTGCTTCCGCACGAACCCGGGCGTGCATATCGTGGCGATCGCCGTCAACAGCGAAGCCGACTACCGGGCGGCGGCCTGCGCGGGCGTGGATGCGGTGCTGGCCGACTCGCCGCGCCAGATGGTGCCGGTGCGCGAGGCCTTGCGGCAGGGCTACACCTGTCCTTGAGGCCGCAACGGTCTACGTAGTTATACGTAGCCTGCTTACGTAGTTATCCGGTTGTGGCTGGCGGTGCGAACGCGAATACTACACGGCCACCACCTGGCGCATTGCGGACACACGCGAATACCGCGCGAACGCAGTGCGCCATGCCAAAGTGGGCATCGACCACCCATAGATCTAAAACAACAGAAACAGGAGACGGCATGAGTCGCACATCCAGTTTTATCGTCTGGACGCTAGTCGCGCTGCTTGGCGCGTTCGCGTTCGGCACCATCGCGCTCGCGCACGGCGAGCGCGTCAGCGCACTGTGGATCGTGATCTGCGCCGTGTGCGTCTACCTGATCGCGTATCGCTTCTACAGCCGGTTTATCGCCACCGCCGTCGTGCAACTCGATGGCCTGCGCATGACGCCGGCCGTGCGTCACAACGACGGGCTCGACTTCGTGCCCACCAACAAATACGTGCTGTTCGGCCACCACTTCGCGGCGATCGCGGGCGCGGGCCCGCTCGTGGGCCCGGTGCTGGCCGCGCAGATGGGCTACATGCCCGGCATGCTGTGGATACTCGCGGGCGTGGTGTTCGCGGGCGCGGTGCAGGACTTCGTGGTGCTGTTCCTCTCCACGCGCCGCGACGGCCGCTCGCTGGGCGACCTCGTGAAGATGGAGCTCGGCCCCATCCCCGGCGTGATCGCGCTGTTCGGCACCTTCCTCATCATGATCATCATTCTCGCGGTGCTCGCGCTGATCGTGGTGAAGGCGCTCACGAACTCGCCGTGGGGCACGTTCACCGTGGCCGCGACGATTCCCATCGCGATCTTCATGGGCCTCTACGTGCGTTACATCCGCCCGGGCAAGATCGGCGAGATTTCGATCATCGGCTTCGTGCTGCTGATGGCTTCCATCGCGTTCGGCCAGCACGTGCACGATTCGCCCACGCTCGCCGCGATGTTCACGTTCACGGGCACGCAGCTCACGTGGATTCTGATCGGCTATGGCTTCGTGGCCTCGGTGCTGCCGATCTGGCTGTTGCTCGCACCGCGCGATTACCTCTCCACGTTCCTGAAGATCGGCACGATTCTCGCGCTCGCGATCGGCATTCTGATCGTCGCGCCGGAACTGAAGATGCCGGCCTTCACGAAGTTCATCGACGGCACCGGCCCGGTCTGGTCGGGCAACCTGTTCCCGTTCCTCTTCATCACGATCGCGTGCGGCTCGGTCTCGGGCTTCCATGCGCTGATCTCGTCGGGCACCACGCCCAAGATGCTCGATAACGAAACCAACGCGCGCTTCATCGGCTATGGCGCGATGCTGATGGAGTCGTTCGTCGCCATCATGGCGCTCGTGGCCGCTTCGGTGATCGAGCCGGGCGTGTACTTCGCGATGAACGCGCCGCTCGCCGTGCTCGGCACGACGCCGGACGCCGTCGCGCAAACCGTGGGCCAGTGGGGCTTCGCGCTCACGCCGGACATGCTCACGCAGACGGCGCATGCCGTGGGCGAGACCACCATCATCGCGCGCGCGGGCGGCGCGCCCACGCTGGCCGTGGGCATGGCGCAGATCCTGCACCAGGTGGTGGGCGGCGAAGCGATGATGGCGTTCTGGTATCACTTCGCGATTCTCTTCGAAGCGCTCTTCATCCTGACCGCCGTGGACGCGGGCACGCGCGCGGGCCGCTTCATGCTGCAAGATTTGCTCGGCACGTTCCACCCGTCGCTCAAGCGCACGGATTCGCTGGTCGCGAACCTCGTAGCCACCGCCCTGTGCGTGGCCGCGTGGGGCTACTTCCTGTATCAGGGCGTGGTCGATCCGCTCGGCGGCATCAACACGCTGTGGCCGCTCTTCGGCATCTCGAACCAGATGCTCGCCGGCATCGCGCTGATGCTCGCCACGGTGGTGCTCTTCAAGATGAAGCGCGAGAAGTTCGCATGGGTCACGGCCCTGCCCACGCTCTGGCTGCTGATCTGCACGCTCACGGCCGGCTGGCAGAAGATTTTCGACAGCAACCCGAAGGTGAGCTTCGTTGCGCACGCACAGAAGCTTTCGGCGGCGCTCGCCGACGGCAAGATCCTCGCACCCGCGAAATCGGCCGAGCAGATGCAGCGCATGATCTTCAACGACTATGTTGATGCGGCGCTCTCGGGCCTCTTCATCTTCGTGGTGGCGAGCATCGTGGTGTACGGGCTGATTGCGATCGCGCGCGCGCGCCGCATCGACCGCCCGACCGCGCAGGAAACGCCGTACGAAGCGATGCCCGCGGGTGGCGCGAGCATCGCGGCGCGCCACGGCGCGCACTAAGGCGCGGGCCGAACGGAGCACATCATGTTCTCGGAACTTCGCGACAACGTGCAGACGGCGGGCCGCTATCTGGGCCAGGCCATGCGTCTGATGGTGGGCCTGCCGGATTACGAAGGCTATGTCGCGCACATGCGCGCGACGCATCCCGACCGGCCGGTGATGACCTACGAGGAGTTTTTCCGCGAGCGGCAGAACGCGCGCTATGGTTCGGGCGCGGGGAAATGCTGCTGAGAACCGGCTGAACGAATACGTTCGACAAGCTGGCGAGGTTCGATATGAAGCGCGATGGTGAAAGCCATCGCGCTTTTTTTATGCTGTGTTGCGGATGGGCGATGAAATGGCGTGCGTTTTTAAAACTGGCCGCAGGTTGAATCGGCCGTATCGGCGCAAGTCGATGCGCGCCGGCACGACACTTGGCACAATACCGGCCACGACACCCGCCACCAGGCTCACACAAACGAAGCACTCAACTCCCGCTGCCCCTCGCCGTTAACTCAAACGAGATTCCACACCGATTCGACTTGTCACGTCGCGCCAGGCCTTGCGCCTTGACTCGAATCGTCGGGAAGCGAATTGCAAGTTTGCCGGGGGCGGCAACACCTGACCTTGAACGCCTGCTCAGCACGGCGTCGCATAAAGAACCTCTCATGATCCTGCACCGACTGGGCGCCGCATGGCTTGCGCTCATCCTCACCGCAACGGCCGCGCCCGTTTGCGAAGCTCAATACACCACCGACTGGGTGGCCAACACCTACGGAGCCAGCACGACGCGCGTGGGCAACGTGGCCCGCTCGATGTGGGTCGCGCCCGAAGGCGTGGTCTACACCTCGTCGATGTGGGACGAGAACGAAGGCGGCGTCGCGCTCTATCAGAACGGCCAGAGCATCGGCTCGATCGGCGGCCACGCCGACTTCCAGGGCGGCGCGATCACGGGCAACGCCACTTCGCTGTTCGTCGCCATGCAGTACAACGCGAGCTACGGCAGCGGCAGCGTCGGCCGCTACGACCGCGCGAGCGGCGCGCGCGATCTGCTCATTCCCGTGAGCGCCGACACCACGGAGAAGCGCGCCGATGTGGTCACCGGGCTCGCGACCTCGGGCTCGCTGCTCTACGCCAGCGACTTCCCCGGCAACCGCGTGCGCGTGTACGACACGGCCGGCGCCTGGCAGAGCGACATTGCCGTGACCGGGCCGGGCGCGCTGGCCGTGGACGCGAGCGGCAACCTCTGGGTCGCGCAAAAGAGCGCGGGCGCGGTGCTCGAGTTCAGTCCCGGCGGACAGCTTCTGAATACCATTCAGCTGGCGGCCGCCGCACGGCCCGCTTCGCTGTACTTCGATGCGCAGAACGCCCAGTTGATGATCGGCGACTCCGGTCCCGACATGAACATCAAGATCTACAACGTGACGGGCACACCGGCGTTTGCTGGCACATTCGGCGTTCAGGGCGGCTATCTCGACACCACCACCGGCATCAAGGGGCAGGTGGGCGCCAAGCGCTTCACGCGCGTGGCCGGCATCGGCAAGGATGCCGCGGGCACCCTGTACGTGCTGAATAATCCCTGGGGCGGCTCGTGGGATCTCGGCCGCAATGGCGGCACCGACCTTCACGCATACGATGGCGCCGGCAATCTGCGCTGGATGCTCCAGTCGGTCAACTTCGAAGGCAATGCGGCGCCGGACCCGGCCACCGACGGCGCGTGGTTCTACGGCGGCACGAACATCTACTCGGGCACGGCCGGAGGCACCTTCGTGGCCAACACGATCGACCCGATCACCTATCCAGACGACCCGCGCATCAATCTCGCCGACCTCGCGCGCGGC
Organism: Paraburkholderia sp.; assembly: GCA_031286755.1. Classification (GTDB taxonomy): domain Bacteria; phylum Pseudomonadota; class Gammaproteobacteria; order Burkholderiales; family Burkholderiaceae; genus Paraburkholderia. Next base: position 4,991 of record JAITTX010000274.1, on the reverse strand, counting down.
GAGCATTTCGCGCAGCTCGCGAGCGTGAACGGGCAGCGCATTCTCGTGGCGGCCGGCCAGAACCCCGATACGTTCTACTTCTTCCATTTCAATGCGGCGAGCGGCTATATCGCCATTCCCGACTACACCTTGCCGGGGCCGGCATTCAATACGACGGCGCCGGTTCGCAACGGCTTTTGCCTCGACAGCAGGGGCGATCTCTGGGTGGGGCTCGATAAGACCAATGTCATTTCCCACTATCCGCTGAGCGGCTTCGACGCGAGCGGCAAGCCGCTCTGGGGCGCCGCGCTCGCCACGCCGATCCCGGCCACGATCGGGCGGCTCACGCGCATCATCTACCTGCCCGAAAGCGACACGATGATCCTCGCGGGAATCACCGGCAGCACCGACTGGACCGCGGTGGGCTCGCGCGTCGAGGTCTATCACGGCTGGCTCGCCGGCAATACGAATGCGCCCAATCCGGTGATCAACCTCACGAGCGCGAATCCCAAGTCGATCACGGCGGCCGGCAACGAGCTGTTCGTGGGCTATGTGCACACGGTGCCGAACATCGATGCCTTCAACCTCACCACGGGCGCGCTCGACACCACGCTCATCGATAGCAGCGCGAGCGCGGTCTACGTGGGCAACGACGTGGACTCGATGTACGGCCTGCGCGCGTACCGTCGCTCGACCGGCGAGTACGTGGTGACCAAGGACAACTACAACGGCACGAGCATCGTGGTGTACCGATGGACGCCGACGGCAGGCACGGCTGCGGCCAGCACGGCTGCGACAGGCACGACCGCCGCCAGCACGGGCGCCCTCGCGACGGTGGCGAATGCGATGAAGGCGGCGAAGGCGATGCTGGTCTCGCCATTCGGCGCGAAGTGACGGCTAGCCGTCGTTCCGCTCGTCGCAATATGTGAGCCACATCCGCCGATACGCGCTTTCGACATTCGCGGCAAAGCGCGGCGCGTCCATGAGCGGCGAAGCCTCCATGCGCGCGCGCAGCCCGGCGCGCAACGCGGCCAGGCGCGGCAGATCGCGCGCCAGCTCGACGGCGATGCGCACGAAGTCTTCGTCGCTGTGCGCGACGAGCTCGGGCATGCCGAGATTCGCCGCGATGCTCCAGCCGCCGCGGCTTGCCGCCGAGCGGCCCGTGCGCGTGACGACGGGCACGCCCATCCACGCCGCGTCGAGGCTCGTGGTGTGGCCGTTGTACGGGAACGAATCGAGCGCCAAATCGATGCGGTGGTAAGTCTCCAGATACAGGCGGCGCGTCTGCTTGCCGACGAATGCCACGCGTTCCGGCGCGATGCCATGAGCCCGGGCGCGCGCCTCGAGCGTTTCGCGCGGCATGCCTGGCGGCGCGAGCAGCAGCAGGCGCGCCTGCGGCACGGCGGCCAGCACGCTGCTCCACAGGCGCAGTGCGTGGTTGCTGATCTTGGCGGGATTATTCAGGCATCCGAAGGTGAATGGTGCGCCGCCCGCTGCCGGCAGCGGATTGACCGTGAGGCCGGCGACCTGCGCGTCGTAGCACCAGAACGCGTCCGGCAGGCGCAGCGAGCGCTCGCTGTAAAGCGCGTCGCGGCCAGGTTCGTCAGCGGGGTCGAGCCACGGGTCGGTGAGCCGGTAGTCCATCGCCGCGCTGCCGGTCGTGCCCGGATAGGCGAGCCACGCGACCTGCACCGGCGCGGGCCGCCGCGCGAACAGCAGGCGCCGCCCGGCGGCCATGTGCATCGTGAGGTCGACGAGGATGTCGATGCGGTCCTCGCGAATCTGCTGCGCGAGCGCGGCGTCGTCGAGCGCGCGCACGTCGCGCCAGACATCGGCGAGCGTCTCGATGTGCTGCGTCATGGCGTCGGGTTTTGCGACGCTCGCATAGCAGACGATCTCGAACGCCGCATGGTTGTGACGCGAGAGCAGCGGCACCATGAAAAGCGCCTGGCAATGCGAACGAAAATCGGGCGAGACATAGCCGATGCGCAAGCGCCGCCCGGGCGTGGGATCGCGTTCGCGTCTCAGCCGCGCTGCGTGCGGCCGAGACGCTTCGAGCAGCGGCGGCTCGTAGCGCGCCGCGAAACGCCGGCATTCGTCGAGCAGCGCGTGCGGGTCGTCGGTCTGGAAGGCCAGCGCGAAGATCAGGTCGCAATGCGCGACGACGCTCTCGTGACTGCTATCGCCAGCGCGGCCTGCGGGGTCTTGCGCTGCCGCGAGTGCAATCGCTTCCCGGTACGCGGCCACCGCTTCGTCTAGCCGCCCCATGTCGAGCAGCACGTTGCCGAGCGCCGCCTGCCCGGCCGGGTCGGCGGGATCCAGTTCGATCGCGCGGCGTAGCGCCGCTTCGGCCTCGTGCGGGCGCTCGCCTTTCAGAACGAGGCCGAGGTGATACCACGCCAGCCGGTGATCGGGCTGCAGCGCAACGGCGCGGCGCAGCGCGCTGATGGCCTCCTCGTGATGCGCACCGCCGATCAGCGTGCCGAGGTTGTAGTGCGCGTCCGCGAGGCCGGGGGCGAGCGCGACGGCCTCGCGCGCCGCGGCCTCGGCTTCCTCGGGATGGGTTTTCGCGAGCGTGTGCGCGAGATTGACCCAGGCGACGGCGAAGTCCGGCTTGATCGTCACCGCGCGCCGCAGGGCTTGTGCCGCTTCGTCGGGGCGGCGTTCGCAGAGCAGGTTGCCGAGGTTGAAGTGCGCCGCGGCCAGCTCGGGGTTCAGCTCGATCGCGCGGCGCAGCGCGGCTTCGGCTTCGTCGGGGCGGGTTTCGGAAAGCAGATGCCCGAGACGGTTCCACGCCGGCGCGAAGCTCGGGTCGAGTTCGAGCGCGCGGCGCAGCGCGGCCTCGGCGGTTGCGGTGGCTGCCGTGGCATCGGGCTGCGTGGACGCGAGCAGCGTGCCCAGGTTGAAGTGCGCGTGCATGAAGTCGGGGCGCAGCGCGATCGCGCGTTCGAACGCCGCGCGCGCCTCTCTCGGCTGCGTCGCGCGCAGCAGGTTGCCGAGGTTGTTGTGCGCTTCCGCGAGCGCCGGATCGAGGCAGATGGCGGCGCGCAGATGGGCGTCGGCCTGCGCGGCCTCATCGGGGCCGAAGGTGTTGGCCAGATAGAAGTGCGCGGCGGCCAGCGTGGGATCGAGCGCGAGCGCGCGGCGCAGGGCGGCGCGTGTGTCGTCGGGGCGGCCTTGCGCGCGCAAGGCCGTGGCGAGATCGACAAGGCGCTGCGCGTCCTGGGCCGGCGCGAGCGCCTCGTGCAACAGCGCGGCGGCCTCGGCCGCGCGGCCCTGCTCGTGGGCGATCAGGGTGCACAGGTGCAGCGCTCCGGCGTGGCCGGGCGAATGGGCGAGCAAGGCGCGGCAGTGCTGCCCGGCAACGGCCAACTGCCCGGCGTGCCAGGCGGCGAGTGCGTCGTCGTACATTGGGGACATGGTGGCGATCGGCGCGGCCAGGCGGGCGGTGCGCCCGGGCGCACCGCAGGGGCCGGACGCGGCATCCGGTGAATGGAGAGCCCGACATTGTGATGGCGCCGCCATCCCGAAAATGCCCGCCGCCGCGTCATCGCGATCTGCCGCAACAAAAACAGAAAGGGCGCAACGGTGTGAACCGTTGCGCCCTTTCGAGCACCTCAATCAAGCAGGCTGCGATCTTCTCAGACGCGGCCTTCCCGATGCCGTCCGCTCAGCTTGCCGCGACAGTCGCGGGCTTCTTCGTCTTGGCCGCGTTCTTGATCTCTTCGAGCTTGATCTCGACGTGACGCGAGAACACGTACTCGGCCGGACGCTGGCCGTCGAGCGGGATGTCCTTGGCGAACGCGCCTTCGGTCTTCGGGCCGCTCATCGCCACCTTCATGGCCTTGAGCGGATGCGAAACCGTGTCCAGCACGGCGGTGGCCTCGAAGCCGCAGTGAACCATGCAGTTCGCGCACTTCTCGTACTTGCCCGTGCCGTACTTGTCCCAGTCGGTGGTTTCCATCAGTTCCTTGAAGGTCTTGACGTAACCTTCGCCGACCAGATAGCAGGGCTTTTGCCAGCCGAACACGGTGCGCGCGGGGTTGCCCCACGGCGTGCATTCGTAGGTCTGGTTGCCCGCGAGGAAGTCGAGGAACAGGCTCGACTGGCTGAACGACCACTTCTTGCCGTTGTCGCCGCGCTTGAAGATTTCGCGGAACAGGTTCTTGGTTTTCTCGCGGTTCAGGAAGTGCTGCTGGTCCGGCGCGCGCTCGTAGGCATAGCCCGGCGAGACCGTGATGCCGTCGACGCCGATGTCGCCAACCGTGTCGAAGAACTTCGCCACGCGCTCGGGCACCGCGTCGTTGAACAGCGTGCAGTTGATGTTCACGCGGAAACCGCGGCGCTTGGCTTCCTTGATGGCCGCGACGGCCTTGTCGTAGGTACCTTCCTGCGAAACCATGTGGTCATGCGTTTCGCGGTCGCCGTCCAGGTGCACCGACCAGACGAAGTACGGGCTCGGCTCGTAGTCGTCCATCTTCTTTTCCATCAGCAGCGCGTTCGTGCACAGGTACACGAACTTCTTGCGCGCCATGATGCCCTTGACGATCTGCGGCATTTCCTTGTGCAGGAGCGGCTCGCCGCCTGCGATGGAAACGACCGGCGCGCCGCATTCATCGACGGCTTCCAGGCATTCTTCCAGCGAGAGGCGCTGGTTCAGGATGGGATCCGGATAGTCGATCTTGCCGCAGCCATTGCAGGCGAGATTGCAGCGGAACAGCGGCTCGAGCATGAGCGCGAGCGGATAGCGCTTGGTGCCGCTGAAATGCTGGCGGAAGATGTACGAGCCAACGCGGACTTTTTGTAGCAGCGGAATAGACAAAGCGTGTCCTCCTTAAACTTCGCGCGCGACGAGCGGTTGCAGCAGCTTCGACGGCAGCTTGAATTCGACTTTTTCTTCACGGCCCGCCATCGTCGACACCTCGACAGGCCCCAACGCGCGCAGCGCGTCGATCACGTTTTCCACCATTTCCTCGGGCGCCGACGCACCGGCCGTGATGCCGACGGTTTGC
>JAITTX010000177.1 GCA_031286755.1 Paraburkholderia sp. | reverse complement strand
CGGGCGAGGAATGGACGCTGCCCGAGTTGCATCCCGCCTTGCTGTGCCGTGCGCCCGAAAACCATGAATGGCTCACGAATCTCTTCGATCCCAAAGTCAGCACGCCGACCTGGCTGAGCACTCACGAAGCGCCGCCGCACGAAGGCACATGGGACTATCTGCTGGTGACGGGCGAGTGTTCGCTCGAGGATGTGAAGCGCCTGTGGGGCGGCACGGCCAACGTCGTGTGGCTGCGCCAGGACGGGCCGCTCGTGCCGCTCGCGCGCGCGGACGGCGGCGTGGAGGTGAGTCTCTACAGTCTCGCGGGCATTCGCGCCGCCACGCAAATGCTGCGCGCCCGTTCCGAGGCGGCGGCGAACACGGCCGCGCCCGACCTGCCGCCCGGCGTTGCGGCCCAGGTTGCGCGGGGCGAATCCACCGGGGTGCCAGCACTGCAAGACCGCGACTTGCGGCGGCTGAACGTGCTGATTGCGGAAGACAATCTGCTCAACCGCAGTCTCCTGCGCGATCAACTGCGCACGCTGGGCGCGCACGTGACCGAAACCAAGGATGGCGAAGAGGCGCTGGCGCGGCTCGACGAGGTTCACGTCGACGTCGTGCTCACCGACCTCAACATGCCGAAGATGAACGGCTATGAACTGCTGCAGGCCGTGCGTGCAAAACACCCGGCGCTACCTGTCTATGCGGTGAGCGGCAATGCACTGCCCGAACAGATAGCGCAAGGCCGCCTGTCCGGCTTCACCGACTATCTGAGCAAGCCCGTGCCGCTCGCGGCGCTCGCGCGCGTGCTCGCCGACGTGGCCGGGACTTTGCGCAGCGTGGCGCAGGCCGTGCCGGACCAGCCCGAAACGGCGCCCGCTCCTGCCACTCCCTCCGCTCACGCGGACGGCCGCCCCAACGAAAGCGACGAGGACAACGAAGGCGAAGACGCCGATGAGCTGCCGCGCTTTCCGGCCTTGTCGCCGGCGCTCGCACCGCTCTTCGTCGAGCAGGCCGATCACGATATCGCCGACTATGCGCGGATTGCGTCCGTGCGCGACTTCCAGCGCCTGCGTGACTGGGCGCATCGCGTTTCGGGCGGCCTTGCCGTGCTGGGTCCTTCGATGCTGAACGAAGCCTGTCTGGAGTTGCGCGCGACGCTGCGCGAAGCCGGCCGGTGGACCGATGAAGCGGGCGCCCTCTCGGCGGCAGTGGTGGCGGAACTGGAGGCGCTGCGCGAGCGGGCCGCGATGCGCGATTCGGCGTAGCGCCGCCTGATTCGCGCCGACTCAGGCTGATTGCGCTCGTTGTGATCCGGAGTGGGGCGGGCAAGGCGCGGGCGCAAACCCGCCCCGCTCCCGGCTCAAATGCGCTTGTGCAGAAACGCGGGGGCCACGGGCGGCGCCTGCTCGGGGCATGTGCCGTGCTGGTTGCGCACGCACCACTGGCGCAGCGCGCTCGCCTCGAGCGGGCAACCGACCGGATTGCGCGACGTCCCATGGGTGCGCGCTTCGAGCCGCAGTGCATACGCGTCGGGCAATTCGATGCCGCAACAGGTCGCCCGCAAGCTACCCTCGCGCGCGGACTGCGCGGTGCTTTCCGTAGCGGCATCGTCGTCACGGCGCGGCGCGCGCACGCCGCAAGGCTCGGCGGTGCGGGCCATCCACCTCAGGCTGGGCGCCTGGCGTATTGAAAAAACGGGCATGGTCGTTCGCCGCGCAACAAGCGGCGCCATCGTGGTTGCAGACAGCCACCATGCTCGCTCGCGGCACACGCGCAAGCCATAGAACGCCTTCGAAAACGTCGGAGCAGTTCGATTCCCATGCCCTTCGCCGGCATCCCTCTCACCTGCAATACGCCACGGCTTATGACGGTCTTCAGCATGCCGGCCCGCAGCCGCAACTCGCGCGCATCATGGTAGACTGCGCCGCGCAATCGCTCATTCCATCATGAATCCACGCAAGCACACCCTGTTGACCACATGGCTTGGCCTCGTCGCCATGTGGCTCATCGTGTTTGCGCCGCTCGTGAGCCAACTGATCGCTTCGCACTACGCGCACGTGCCCGATGCGGCGCTCTGCTCGACAATCCAGCCTGCCTCCTCCACGCCGCATCTTTCGCATGACGATGCATTCGGCGCATGCGGCTACTGCGATCTGCTCGAACATCATGTCGCGATGCCGGGCGTGCCCGTGCCCGAACCCTCGCGCGCGCTCGTGGCCACGCTCGATCGCGTCACGCCGCTCTCCACCCGCCACACGCCGTTCGGCGCCTTCCCCTCGGGCAGGCCGCGCGCGCCACCCTTCGTTTCCTGAACGCAGCCGTCATCGGCCGCACGTTCGCGCTTTCCCCGCACTCACGCCCGCGCCTCGGGCTGCCCGCGCCCGCGATTGATCGAGCGCTGGCTTCCGCGTTGCCGGCCGCTACGGCAATGTCCGCCGTCGTGGGTGCCCCGAAACGCGTGCCGTGGCACGCGCAAACCCGCTCAGGGAGATAGCGCGGCGCTCACGTGCGGCCGCACGTTCATCGCCTTCGGGAAACTTCATCATGTTCACGCCCGCTTCGCACGGCGCGCGCCTTCGCTCGCACCTGCATGCGTGTTTTGCCGTGCCTTTCAAGCCGCGCCTCGCGCTGCATTTCGCTCCGCGCTTCGGTCCGCGCAAAGGGGCAAGGCTCGGACTCGTGCCCCTGTCCCTGCTCGCGCCGTTTGCATCGTTCACACCGGCGGCGTCCTTCGCGGCGGACGCCGCGGCGCCCGACGCCGCATCTTCCGTCCACGCGGCGGACGCCGCCGAGGCCACGCTGCCCACCGTCAGCGTGAGCGCCGCGAGTGGCGGCACGGGCGCCGCCACGCCCGCCGTCGATCCCAACCTGCCCGCCACGGTCGAGACCGTCACGCCGAAGCAGTTCGAGAACTGGAATGTCGTCAACACCGAGGACGTGCTCAAGTACTTGCCGAATCTGGCGGTGCGCAAGCGCTTCACCGGCGACCTCAATTCGATCATCGCCGTGCGCGGCACGAGCAACACGCAAAGCGCGCGCGGCCTCGTCTATGCCGATGGCCTGCTGCTCTCGAATCTGCTCGGCAACAGCTATTCCTTTCCGCCGCGCTGGTCGATGGTGTTTCCCGACCAGATCCAGCAGGTGGACGTGATCTACGGCCCGTATTCCGCGCTCTATCCGGGCAATTCGCTCGGCGCCACGGTGTTGATCACCACGCGCATGCCGAAGCAGTTCGAAGCCAGCGCGGACGTGAAGGCCTTCACGCAGCACTTCAGCCTCTATGGCGTGAACCAGAATTTCAACGGCAGCGAGATGAGCGCCTCGATAGGCGAGCGCATCGGCAAGTTCTCGTACCTGCTGGGCGTCAATCATCTGGAGAACACGAGCCAGCCGCTGCAGTTCGCGACGCTCGCGCAGTCGAGCACACCCGCGAAGCCCGGCGACATTCCCGTGCACGGCGCGTACTTCTACAACAATCAGACCAACACGCCCACGGCCGTACTGGGCGTGAATGGAGAAGGCATCGAGCACACGGTTCAGGACCAGTTCAAGCTGCGCATGCAGTACGACTTCACGCCCACCGTGCAAGGCGGCGTGACGCTCGGCTACTGGCATCAGAGCTACAACAGCCAGACCTCCACGTTTCTCTACGACGCGAACGGCAATCCGGTCTATAACGGCAGGGTGTCGATGGGGGGCTACGAATACACGATCCCCGCCGCCGCGCTCGCGCCCAGCCGCGGCTGGAGCGAGAACTGGCTTTATGGCGTCTCGCTGCGCACGCATCAGCAAAGCGGCTGGAACGCCGAGGCCATTGCTTCGTACTACGACGTGAGCAACAGCGTCGCACGCACGGCCAGCGCGGGCGGCCCCGGCAACGGGCCCGGCACGATGACGCTCGGCGACGGCACCGGCTGGAAGACGCTCGACCTCAAGGCCACCTGGACGCCGGCGCGGCCCGACGCGGGCCTTGGCGCGCACTGGCTCACCTTCGGCTACCACTACGACAATTATTTCGTCGACAACCAGACCTGGAACACGCCCGCCTGGCGCGACGGCGGCGCGGGCAGCTTCGCCAACGCGTTCGCGGGCAAGACCGAGACCCAGGCGTTCTATGCGCAGGACGCGTGGCGCTTCCTGCCGCGCTGGAAGCTCGTCTACGGCGTGCGTTACGAAGACTGGCGCGCCTACGACGGCTATCAGGCGCTCGGCGCTGCGAACGTGCCCTATGCGAACGCGGGCGATCACCACTTCTCGCCGAAGGCCTCGCTCTCGTTCGACGTCACCGACGACCTCACGCTGCGCGCCTCCATCGCGCGCGCGTATCGCTTCCCCACCGTGAGCGAATTGTTCCAGGGGCAGGTGAACGGCTCGTCGATCGTGAACAACAACCCTGACCTGCGCCCCGAAGACGATCTCTCGAAGGAGCTCAGCGCCGAATGGGCGCACTGGAACGGCTTGTTCCGCTTCACGCTCTTTCAGGACGACGTGAAGAACACGATCTTCAGCCAGACCGACACCACGGTCATTCCGAGCGTGACGAACTTCCAGAACATCGGCAAGGTGCGCTCGCGCGGCGTGGAGACGAGCTACCAGGGGCAGGACGTGATGCTGCGCGGCCTCGATCTGGCGGCGAACGTGGCGTATACGCAGTCGAAGATTCTCGCCAATGCGCAGAATCCGGCGAGCGTCGGCAAGTACTTCTACCGGATTCCGCTTTGGCGCGCGAATCTGGTCGCGACGTATCGCTTCGACGCGCACAGCGCGCTCACGCTCGCGGCGCGCTATTCGGGGCGCCAGTACAACACGCTCACCAACACCGACACCAACCCGAACGTGTACGGCGGCACCAGCACGTACATGGTCGCCGACATCAAGTACACGTTCCGGCCCACGAAGAAGAGCGAGATCGGCGTGGGCATCGACAACCTGTTCGACGCGCGCTACTTCGTCTACCACCCGTATCCGGGCCGCACGTACTACGTCGAGGCGAAGCTCGGCCTGTGAGCGAGCGCCTGCATGCGTCGCCGCCACGCGCGCGACGGCAATCACAACAGCAACCCCCGGCGCGGCGCGCGACCCATGCCGCCGCACCGGCCCACGAGGAGCTTCCGATGTCCGCTACGCTGCCCGCCTCCACCACACGCGCCGCGCGCTCCGCCGGCGCCGTTCATCCCGGCTATCGCACGCTATGGCGCTGGCATTTCTACGCCGGCCTGTTCGTCATGCCGTTTCTGATCGTGCTGGCGATCACCGGCACGATCTATTGTTTCCAGCCGCAGATCGAGCCGCTGCTGTATCCGCACCGGCTCGTGGTCGCGCCCGCCGCGGCGCCGCGCCTGCCCGCCGACGCCCTGCTCGCGCGCGCGCGGGCCGCGCTGCCACCTGGCGCGCGGCCCTTGCGCGCCCATATCGAGGCGAATCCCGCGCGCAGCGCCGAGTTCGTGTTCGCGCTCGCGGGCGGTGCCAAAGAGAGCGTCTACGTGAACCCGTACAGCGGCGACGTGCTCGGCACGCTCGACGTGGAGCGCCGCTTCATGCAGGTGGACCGCATGCTGCACCGCAAGCTGCTGCTCGGCAAGACCGGCGAGCTGTTGATGGAGCTGGCCGCCTGCTGGACGCTCGTGATGATCGTGACCGGTGTCGCGCTATGGTGGCCGCGGCAAGCCGGCGAGCGGAGTTCGGCACGCGGTTCGTCCCGGGGTTCGGCCCTGCGCGCGGCGCTGTGGCCGCGCTTCGGCGCCACGGGCCGGCCGTTCTGGAAGAGCCTGCACAGCGTAATCGGCATCTGGCTTGCGGTGGGCGCGCTCGCGTTCGTCGTGAGCGGCTTGCCGTGGACGGGTTCGTGGGGCAAGCAGTTCAAGGCGCTCGCTACGCGCGCGAGCCTGGGCGCGCCGCGTGGCGCATGGGGCGGCGGCCTGCCGCTGCGTTCGGCGCTGCCCGGTGTGCCGGCCATGGCGCAGGCCGCTCCCGGGGGCCATGCTGATCACGGCGGTCATGGCGATCACGCCGGCCAGGCGGCGCACGCGGACCAGACGGAGCACGCGGGCCACGCGGACCACGATATGGCGTCGATGCCCGGCATGGTGATGGACGACCTGCCGCTGCCCAACGTGCCGTGGGCGGTGGGCGCGGTGCCGGTGCCACAGTCGGCGCAGACGCCAGCGCAGCCCGTCTCGCGCTGGACCCTCGATCGGGTGGTCGCGCAAATGCGCACGCTCGGCGTGGAGAGCGGCTACGACGTCGCGCTGCCCGCAACGGCGACGGGCGTCTACGTCGTCTCGTACTTTCCGGCCGACCCGAAAGCGGAACGCACCGTCTATATCGACCAGTACAGCGGCAAGGTGCTCAGGGACATTCGCTACGGCGATTACGGCGCGGTCTCGCAGGCCATCGCGTATGGCACGTCGCTGCATATGGGCCGCTACTTCGGCCTCGCGAACCAGTTGATCTGCGCGACGATCTCGCTCGGGCTCGCGGCGCTGGCCGTCACCGGCTTCGTCATGTGGTGGCTGCGCCGCCCCGCCCGTGCCGGTGGCACAAAGGGCGGGGTCGGTGCGCCATCGCGCGAGCGCGCCGCGCCGCCCATGCGCGCCTGGAAGGCGGGCCTCGCCGTGCTCGGCGTGATCTTCCCGTTGATGGGCGCGACGATCGTGGCCGTGTGGCTGCTGGACCGGCTCGCTTTCGGCCGCTCGAACAGTCTTTCGTCTTCTTGACAAAAACGGCTGTTCTCGGGGCGCGCAAGCAGGTTCGAGCAGCGTCGGGCGCGCTGCGGTAATCTGAGGACACAATTGCCCTTGAACCCCGCCCCTCCATCGGGTTTCAAAGCAATATCGAGGCCTTGCATGAGACCGGAGCCAGGAGCCGCGCTCCCGCTCCGATCGGCAGGAGACAACTGTGTTCCGGCTTATTTGCGCATTGGGACTAGCCGCAGCGCTGGCAGGCTGCGTCGCGCCCTACCCGGGCTATCCTGGCTATTACGACGCCACGTACGGCTATGGCTACCCCTATCCCTACGCTTACGACTACCCCGGCTACTATTACGGGCCGAGCGTCGGCTTCACGTACTGGGGCGGCGGGTGCTGCTATCACTATCACGGCTGGCACGGCGGTGGCTGGCATGGGGGAGGCGGCTGGCACGGCGGTGGTGGTTGGCACGGCGGCGGTGGTGGCTGGCATGGCGG
>JAITTX010000170.1 GCA_031286755.1 Paraburkholderia sp. | reverse complement strand
GAAGGTCTCGATCCGTGCAACTGCTTCAATCCGGGCATCGGGCAGACGTCGAAGTTCGCGCAGTACCGCGAAAGCCCGCAGTACAAGCGAAGACGGCCGCGCGGGTGCACGGCCGTTCTCGTCCGCGAGTTCCAGCGGATTGGGCTATTGCCGGAGTCAACTCGCTTTGCTGACCGGCACCCAGCCATATTGCGCGGCGGCCTGCGCAAGCTGCTTCGCGATGGAGGTGGCGAGCTTGCCGGCGTCGGCGGTCGTGGTGTCGCGCTTCGCTTCCGACGCGCCGTGCAGTCCCGCGCCCGCCGCCGCCGATGCCGCGAGACGGCCCGCCGCCGCGCCCACGCCCGCGGTTTCCGCCATGCCGGGCATATGGCCGCTGTTCGCGCCCGCCTCGAAGGTGACGAGCGATTGCGGCGCACCGTTGGCCGGCAGGAACGACACGGCGATGGTCGCGTCCACCTCGCTCTTGCCCGCGCCCAGCCCGATCAGGGCGCGGCGCCGACGGCTGCCCGCATCGACGGTATCGATGCGGCCTTCGACCACGATGGCGTTGCGCCCGGCCGGCACGGGGCCATCCGCGCGCACGGCGGGCAGCCCCATCTTCTGCAACTGGGCGACGATGTTGTCGGCCAGCTTCTCACGCGCCGCGAGCGCCACTTGCTGCTGCTGTTGCGCCGCCGACTCGCCGCTCGCCATCGTCTTGAGCCGCTGCGCCATGCCGCTGTCGAGCTTCACGAGATCGGGCGAAATGTCGAATGCGGACACGTAAATGACTTCGGCGCGCACTTGCGGCAGCGGGCCGGCCGCCTGCAAGGCGCTCGCCGCCGAGGCGCAGCCCGACGTGAGGAGCGAGCCTGCGAGCAGCGCCGCGCCCGCAAGCCGACGAGTCTTGTTGAAGAAGGTGTGAAGAAATGCGTTCATGTCGGGTCGCCTGGATGCGGGTTCCGATATCCGCCTGTTGATCAGGATGTCGAAATATCGTGAAGGATTCATGAGGGCTGGCTGAGCGGCTTGCCTGGATTCGCGCGCTTTCTCGGGGCGCTGTGCGCGTCGCTCGGCACAGGCGCAAGTATGGGGGAAGCGCATGGCAGTGCCACGCGCAAATTATGTCGCTGTATGTCGCTGGTCCGCGCCGGGGCTTTGCGTCGGCAACTGATGCAACGGCAGCCTGACCACCGCCTCCAGTCCGCCGCCCGCGCGGCCGGCGAAATCGAGCGAGCCGCCGTGCAGCCGCGCGATTCGTTCGACGATTGCGAGCCCGAGGCCGGTGCCGCCCGAGTGCGTACGGGCGTTGTCGCCACGGCTGAAGGGCGATTTGAGCCGCTCCAGCTCTTCGGCGCGGATGCCGTTGCCGCGGTCGCAAATGGCCACGCAGGCGTGGCCGCCGGCTTGCCACGTGCGCACGCAGAGGCCCGTGCGGCCATACACGACGGCGTTCTGCATCAGATTCATCAGGAGACGCATGACGGCCACGGGCCGGAACGCGAAGCGCGGCAGCGCGCCTTCTTCGAAGTCGAATTCGTGTCCGAGCCCCGCGAAGTCGGCCACCAGTTGGCCCGCTAGCGCGTTGAGGTCGCCCGGCAGCGGCGCTTCACGTTCGCCGCTGCCCGCGTAATCCATGAATTGCTGGAGGATCGTGTCGATGTGGTCGAGATAGCCCTCGGCCGAGTCGACGAGCTTGTCGTGGGTGCCGCGCGGCAGCGCCATCGCCATGGCGAGGCGCAGCTTCGTGAGCGGCGTGCGGATGTCGTGGGACACGCCCGCGAGCATCAGCGCGCGCGTGGCTTCGGCCTGCTGCAGCGCGGCGGTCATCTGATTGAAGGCCTGGCTGACCTCGGCGATTTCGGTCGGGCCATCGGTGGGCAGGGGAGCGGGCGCAATACCCGCGCTCACGCGGCGCGCGGCATGGGCAAGCTCGGCGAGCGGGCGATTCAGATGCCGCTGGATCAGCCAGCCCGTGAACGCGGCGAGCAGCGCGAGACCGATCGACAGCACGATGGCCGTGGTGATGCCGCTCGCCTGCGCGTCGGCGGTCATCGGCAGGGCCACCCAGACGGGCTCGCCCGCCGCGTGCACGCGGATCCACAGGCGCGCTTCATCTGACGATTCCCATCGTACCGGCACGTCGGCGGGAAGATGGCGCTGGAGCGCCTCGATGAAGACGTCGCGCTGCCAGGTCTGGAACACATGCAGCGGATTCGCGCCGGGCGCATCGCTGCCATTGGTGCCATCGGCGCTCGCGGCGGGGGCGGCGCGATGCGCGTTCAGGCGCGCGGCGGCGGCGCGGCCTTCGGCGGGCGGCATCGCGGCGAGCGTGCTGTCGAGCATCTCCACATAGTCGGCGAAGATGATCGAGGCGCGCTCGATGCGCGGGCGCTGCACGAAATGCAGCAACGCGCCGAACGAGCACGCCTGGGTGAGCGCGACGAGCGCCACCAGCAGCGCGATATTGCGCGAGAGGAGCGAGCGCGGCAGCCAGCGCGAAGGCGCGCGCATGATGAATGGCCGCGTCACGACTCGACTCCGGCCACCAGCATGTAGCCGATGCCCCAGACGGTCTTGATGAAGCGCGGCTTGGCGGGATCGTCCTCGACGATCTGGCGCAGCCGCAGGATCTGCACGTCGACGCTGCGGTCGAGCGCGGCGTGGTCGCGCCCGCGGGCGCGCGCGAGCAGGTTCTCGCGGCTCACGGCGCGGTTCGGCGAGGAGCCGAGCGCGTGCAGCAACAGCATTTGCGCCGAATGAATCTCGACGGGCACGCCCTCGCGCAGGAGTGTTTGCTGGCCGACGTCGAAGACGAATGCGCCGAAGCGCAGCCGCTGCGTCGTGACGGTGGGGTCGCCCGCCGCCATCTTCTGGCGGCGCAGCCGCGCCTTCACGCGCGCGACGAGCTCGTCGGGCAGGAAGGGTTTGGCGAGGTAGTCGTCGGCGCCGGTTTCGAGGCCGATCACCTTGTCGGCGGCATCGCCCTTGGCCGTGAGCATCAGGATCGGCAGCGTGTGGCCTTCCGCGCGCAGGCGGCGGCAGACGCTCAGGCCGTCTTCGGGCTCCATCATGAGATCGAGCACCAGCAGGTCGAAGCGCTCGCGCTGCAGCAGGCGGTCGAGACGCTTGCCGTCGGCGACCGCGCGCACTTCGAAGCCATGCCCGCTCAGGAAACGCTGCAGCATGTTGCGCAGCTCGGCTTCGTCGTCGAGCACGATGATCCGGTTTGCCTGCTCCATGGGCCGCCTCCGGCGGTGGTTGCTGCGGGTCGTTGTGCCGATGCGTCTGGTGCGCCCGGTGCCATCGTCCGGCGCGCATTACTCAGGGCTGCTACCGGTTTCGATGGGGCTGGCGACGGCTCCTACGATATTAGGTGAGTTGTGGCGGCTCGAACGTCGTGTCGCGCACGTTGCGCGCGCTTCTCGCGGTGCTCCCCGGCATCGCTCGGCGCGTCCTTCGGGCGCTTGCGCGTGCCGCTGCGTTCCTGTACCTTCAGACTATTCCGGGATAACCGAAGCTTCGCCTCGAAACCCATCCGTCGACTTCGAAGCGCCATGGCCCCTTATCGTGGGTGCCTGCGGGCGCTTCGCATGCACAGGAGGGTGCTTCGTGGACTTCCGCGTCTATCTGCTCGCCGCCGCCGTCTTTCTGGCTGGCATCGCCGAAAACATCTGCGTGGGCATCCTGCCCGAAATTGCCGTGGGGCTGCGCGTCTCCACCGCCGCAGCGGGCCAGCTCACCACCATTTTTTCCGCCGTCTTCGCACTCGCCGCACTGGCGGCGGTGCCGCTCGTCGCGCGCGTGGGGCGCCGCTTCGCCCTGTGCGCTTCGCTCGCGACGTTCGCGGCCGCGAACCTGATCGCGGCGGCCAGCCCCAATTACGCGAGCCTCTTTGGCGCCCGCATGCTGATGGCGGTGAGCTGCGCGACGCTCGTTCTCGTGGCGACGCGCCTTGCCGCCGCGCTTACGTCGCCCGAGCGGCGCGGCCGCGCCATCGGCATCGTTTTCATGGGGATCAGCGCCTCGCTGGTGCTCGGCGTGCCCATTGGCATGCAGATCGCGCAGTGGTGGGGCTGGCGCGCGGTGTTCGTTGCGATTGCGGTGCCGGTTCCGCCGCTGGCGCTCTGGCTCGGCCGGCATGTGCCGCGCGAGGTGGCTTCCGGACGTGCCGCGCCCGACACCTGGCACGCCGTGCGCGCCGTGTTCGGC
>JAITTX010000169.1 GCA_031286755.1 Paraburkholderia sp. | reverse complement strand
AGGCGATCGCCAGCGCATTTCAGCTGGCGTTGCGCGGGAGCCGACCTGTCGGCCCGCGCGGTTGAGCATCGGCAAGAACCCTCGTTTTGCGCGCATCAGCCATAGCTGTTTGCGCTGGTGCAGCGCCCACGGGAGCCGCTAGCATGGCACGCCTCTTGCGAGCGCTCGCTGCAACAGGGATGCGCCCATGCCGCCGCGTTCAAAGCTAAATCTCGACGAGGTCGGCATGACGTTTGCGACGCCGGCTGGCTCATTCCAGGCGCTGGCTCCGCTGACGCTGTCGATCCCGCCGGGCCGCTTTGTCAGCCTGATTGGACCGTCCGGCTGCGGCAAGAGCACGGTTTTCAACATCGTCGCCGGCCTGTTGCGGCCCACGGCAGGCCGCGTGTTCATCGATGGCGACGATGCCACCGGCACGATCGGCCGCGTCGGGTACATGCTGCAAAAGGACCTCTTGCTGCCCTGGCGCACGGTTGTCGACAACGTCATCCTCGGGATGGAAATCCAGGGCGTGCCGCTGCGCCAAGCGCGCCAACGTGCGCTGCCGCTCTTGCGCCGCTACGGGCTTGGCGGTTTCGAGCACGTCCACCCCAATGCGCTCTCCGGCGGCATGCGCCAGCGCGCCGCGCTGCTGCGCACATTGCTGTTCGATACCGACGTGATGCTGCTCGATGAGCCGTTCGGCGCGCTTGATGCGCAAACCAAGCTGCATATGCAGGAATGGCTCCTGCAGCTCTGGAGCGATTTCGCGAAGACGGTGGTCTTCGTTACCCACGATGTCGAGGAAGCGATCTATCTCTCCGACGAAATCTACGTCATGGCCACCCGGCCGGGACGCCTCGTCGAGACGATCCCGGTGCCGATCGCACGACCGCGCCAGCGCCGCGTATCGCTGACGCGCGAGTTCATCGACATCAAGGAGCGCTGCATGCAGCTATTGACGGCGGCGCACAACGCCGCCCTCGAAGAGGCCGCCTAACATGGTCGAGCGCGATGACGGTTGAGCACACATCCGGCGAAGGTCTTGCGCTTGCGCCTGCACCGTCCACTGCGAGCACGCGCGGGACCAGGATCATCCGTCGACTGCCGGAGCACAAGGATTGGCCGGTCTGGGCTATCGTCGCCGTGCAGGTCGGCATTCTGGTGGGCGCGGTCGCACTTTGGCAAGCTGCCGCGGATCATCGCTGGATCGATGGTTTCTTCTGGTCGAAGCCGAGCGCGATCTGGGCCACCCTGATAAAATTCTTCACCCAGGGCGACGCCTGGACCGACATCGGGTTCACCTTCCGCGCCACCATTCTCGGCTTTGTCCTGGGAACGACGGCCGGCTCGTTGCTCGGCCTTTCTTTCTGGTGGTCGCGCAATTACGCGGCGATCGTTCAGCCCTATTTGATCTGCTTTGATTCGTTGCCGAAGCTCGCACTCGCCCCCCTCGTCATCCTCATTTTCGGGATTGGGCTTGCGTCCAAAATCGCAATCGCGACCGCGCTGACCATCATCGTATCGGCGCTGACCACTTATGCCGGGGTGAAGACGCTCGACCCGGATCAGGAGAGGTTGTTCTACTCGCTTGGGGCGAGCCGCATGCAGGTTTTCCGCAAGCTGGTCGTGCCATTCTGCCTGCCCTGGATCATATCGATCTTGCGGGTCAATATTGGGCTGGCCTTGACCGGCGCGATCGTCGGCGAGTTCATCGCCTCGCAGCACGGCCTCGGCCGGCAGATCCTCTATGCCGGAGAAACCTATGACATCGCGCTGGTGTGGGTCGCGGTCGGCGTGCTCTCGGTCCTCGCCGTGGCCATGTACGCGGCCGTGTCTTGGCTCGAGGGCGTGCTCCGCAAGGGCGTGAAGCAATAGGCGAAAGTGGCGTACGGCAAGGGCACAAGCAAAAGGGGTTGTCATGAACAGGCGCAAATTCAGCAGACGCAGAATCCTTCGCACAAGCGCTTCTGCCGGACTTGCGCTTCTTGCGCGTCCCATGATCGCGCGCTCCGACACCACGGAAGTCCTGATCGCCGAGCCGGTCCACGGCACTGGTTACCTGCCGCTCTACGTTGGCATGGCGCAGAACCTGTTCGAGGGCGTGACGGTCAAGATCGTGACCATCGAGACCGGCGCCGGCCACGCCAATGCCGTGCTGTCCGGCCAGGCCTTCGCCTTCATCGGCGGACCGGAGCATTGCGCTTTCGCCAAGGCGAAAGGCGGCGAGCTGCGCTCCGTGGTCAACTGCGTCGATCGCGGTAACGTCTATTATTGCGCGCCCAAGGACCACGCGCCCACGAACGCCGATTGGGCGAGCTATTTCAAAGGCAAGACGATTGCCACCAGTGGCTTCGGCGGCACTCCGAACTCGATCACGCGATATTTGCTGAAGAAATGGAAGCTCGATGCCATCCGCGACGTCACGCTGATTGAAACGGCCAATTCCGCGGTCTTGCCGATCGTGCGCAACAAGCAGGCGCAGATCGGGTGTTCGACCGAGCCTTTCATCACCCAGGGCGTTCGCACCGGCGTGTGGGGCGAACCGTTCATCGCCATTCCGAAAATGATGGGTCCCTACGCCTATTCGACCTTCAACGTGCGGCTCGACTCGATCCAGAAAACGCCCGAACTGGTGCGCGGCTTCGTGCACGGCATGATGAAGTCGCTGAAATTCGTCGACGCCAACCACGATGCCGCCGCCGAAATTGCCAAGAAGCAGTTTCCCACCATGGCGCTCGACGACCTCAAAGCGACGCTGGGCCGCTCGTTCGCCGACGAGATGTGGAGCAAGGACGGCACGATCAGCCGTGCCTCCTGGGACACGGCCAAGGCAGTGGTCATGGGTGCGGGGGTGTTGAAGACAGACGTCAAATACGACGAGATCATCGACATGAGTTTCGTCGATAAGTTTAAGACCAGCTTGTAGGGGGTGCTGGGTGAATTCCCGTCAACGCCCCAGCCCACGCTGCAAATTGCAAGGTCCGATAGCGGCAAAGGACAGCCTGAGCTCGCGTCCACCTCGGAGGGGAGCGGTAAGGGGCTTCCGGGCTGACGAAGCGTTTAATCTCTTGCGCCGAAGCTGCTAAGATGCACTCCCGGTCAGTGAACTCCCGATAACGAGAAGGAACGAAGCGATGTCCGAACCGATCTGGTATCAGTTTCTCACCGAGCGCGACAAGGCGGTGTTCGCGACTTCGGGCTACGGCGCCCGCGGCGGCTTCGGCAAGCGGCCGGCGCTGCTCATCATCGACGTCAACTGGGCATTCTGCGGCGACCGGCCGGAGCCGATTCTCGAATCGATCAAGCGCTGGCGCAATTCCTGCGGCGAGGACGCCTGGACGTCGCTGCCCTACATCCGCTCGCTCATCGACAAGTGCCACGAGAAAGGCCTTCCGGTGCTCTATACGACGGGCGTGCGGCGCGAGGACAATTGGGATTCCGGCTCATGGGCCTGGAAGAATTCGCGCAACGAGGAGGACCGTCACGCCATCGTGACTAATCTCGATGGCAACGAGATCGTCGCTCCGATCGCGCCGTCGCCCCAGGACATCGTGGTGCTCAAGCAGAAGCCGTCCGGCTTCTTCGGCACCAACATGGCGAGCTATCTGACGCTACTCGGCTGCGACAGCCTCATCGTCACCGGCACCACCACCTCGGGCTGCGTGCGCGCGACAGTGCTCGACGCGTTCTCGCTCAATTACCGAATCGCGCTCGCCGAGGAAGGCTGCTTCGACCGCTCGCAGGCGAGCCATGCCATCAATTTGTGCGACATGAACGCCAAATATGCCGACGTCGTGAAGACCTCGGAGGTTCTCGCATTTCTGGACACGCTGCCGAGCGGCCTGTTCGACCTGCCGCGGGGAACCCCGGTCGCCCAGCCCGCGCCCGCGCCCAAGCGCGCCGCCAATTTCTAAAAGCCGCCAGGCCGGTCGTCGCACCTTTCGTCGCGTGCGGACAAAAAGCCGCACGCGCGCGTCATTGCGGGACCGCGAGCCACGGGGCTACCTCCGCAGTACGGCGTCTGGTATGCCACGCGTGCGAGGCCGGAGAAACGCGCGGCGCTTAAGCCGCCCGCCGGGATTCGACAATGCAAGCTTTGCAGCGCAGACACCTTCTGGTCATCGCGCCCTGCGTGGGCGCGGTCGCCATCATGTGCGCGCTGGTCGCCTATTCGCCGACGCTGTATCGCATGTTCTGCGCCGCAACTGGACTGGCCGGAACGACGCAGAGGGTCGCGTCCGATACCGCGACGGTCGCCAAACAAACCGTGACCGTCGCGTTCGACACCAACGTCGCCCCCGGCCTGCCCTGGCGGTTCGTGCCGGACCAGCGCGCCGTCACCGTGCATCTCGGCGAGCAGAAGCTCGTCTACTTCACCGC
>JAITTX010000131.1 GCA_031286755.1 Paraburkholderia sp. | reverse complement strand
GGCCATCTATTGCCGCATACACCGGCAGCATGCCGATGCCCATTCCTTCACGAATCGCTACCGCAAGCGACTCTGCAATGTTCACCTGAACCGGCCCATCCACGTGCATTTCGACGCTGCCTTCGGGGCCTTCGAGTACCCATTCATGCACCGGCGCCGTTGGCGTCTTGAGGATCAGGCAGTCGTGATGCGCGAGATCCGCTGGCGTGCGCGGCGCACCGTGCGTATGCACATAAGCGGGCGACGCGCACAGGATGCTGCACGACGAACCCAGTTGGTGTGAGACAAGATCGGAGTTCGGCAGCGAAGCCGCGGTCACCACCGAGACGTCGCTGCTGCCCTCGAACAGATCGGGCATGCGTTGCGAAAGCGTAAGCTCGACAGTTACTTCGGGGTGCAAAGCACGATAGCGTGAGATCGCGGGCAGCACATACTGCTGACCAATGCTCGCAAAACTGTGCATGCGTAACGCACCCGCGGGGCGCTCGTGGGCACAACTGGCTTCTTCTTCGGCGCTGTCGACGTCAGCGAGAATCTGCGAGCAGCGTTTCAGATAACGTTCGCCAGCGGGCGTGAGCGCGAGTCGGCGCGTCGAGCGGTTCAGCAGGCGCGTGCGCAAATGCGCTTCCAGTTCGGAGACCGCGCGCGACATCGCGCCCGTGGTTGAATCGAGCGATTGCGCCGCGGAGGTGAAACTGCCGGCTTCGACCACGCGGATAAAGACCCGCATATTTTGTAGCGTATCCATCAGACCTTCTTTGAGAACTTCTTGTTCAGCACGAAAACAATATTGTCCGCCTCGCGGACCTTCACATTGTTGAGTGATCTGGAACGGACGTTCCCCGTCCGTCCCGTTAATTCGCCTGACTGACACTCCTAAAATCGGCGCGTACCGATATCGGTCAGAGCCGGCGCTTTAACGTGCGCTCTGGCTCCATGCAACTTCGTTGCTCAGTCACCGCATTTGCAAGCGGCATTCTTCGTAACCATCCAAGCGTAGTGCGTTTTAAATGAACCGCCAGCCAGCGATACATCGAGCGATCGACCCGCGTCGTCGCGGCGAAATCATATGGCGAGCCGCGCGGCGCGGCTGGAGAGACTGGCAGGGTAGCGATGGCGCGATCTGGCTGCATCTGCTGAAAACGGTTGCTGCGGGATTGCTGGCAATGGGCGTTGCGATGCTGCTCGACCTGCCGCAGCCGCGCATTGCGATGACGACGGTGTTCGTCCTGATGCAACCGCTTTCCGGCATGGTGTTCGCGAAGAGCGTCTACCGCATCGTGGGCACAGCGGTGGGCATGGTTGCGGCGGTGGTGCTGGGAGCCGTGTTCATCCAGCAGCCCGAGCTTTACATACTCGGGATGACGGGGTGGGTGGCTGCGTGTACCGCGGCCGCCATGCGGAATCGGCATTTTCGTTGGTACGCTTTCGTTCTGGCAGGCTATACCGCTGCGCTGATCGGCATTCCGCTCGTGACGCAGCCCAACGGACTGTTTCTCGCCGCGCTCGGGCGCGGTGCCGAAGTGGCCGTGGGGATTCTGTGCTCCGGGGTAGTGAGCGCCGTTATCGTGCCCCGGCAGTCGGGCTCGGTGCTCGAACGCACCTTGCGCACTCGCTATCTCGATTTTACTGCGTTCGCAGCGCTCGTGCTGTCAGGCAGCCTGGAAAGAGGCGCATTCGAAGGGCGATTCGCAAAACTCGTCGATGAGATCGTCGGCTTCGAGGCCACGCGCGCTTTCTCATTTTTCGAAGATCCGACCATGCGCTCGCGCAGCCAGTTGCTCGCGCGTCTGAACGGCGAGTTCATGGACGTGTGCGCGCGCCTGCACGCGCTGCGTCAGCTGAAAAAACGTCTGCGCTGGAGCGATGAGGCTATCGCGCCACTGGCGCCGTATTTCAGCGAGCTTGCGGCGCTGCTCGCGCAACGTCCTCGCCAGGGCGAAGCCGATCGGGCGTATGCGCTGCGCCTCGCGCAGAACCTGGAGTCGTTCAGGCGCACACTGCCGCGCCATGTGCGCGAAACGCGCCGCCCGCTCGAGGCGAGCGCACCCGACACGCTGCAAGACTTCGATACGTCCGCGGAGCTGATCTACCGCTTCACGACCGAGATTGCCCGCTACAGCAAGACGTGGGCGTCGCTTACGCAGGCGGGGCTGCCGCCCGAGCCGCGCATTACGCGTTATGTGCCGCGCACGAGCTGGTACGTGGTGGGGTTCACCTTCATGCGCACAGCAGTGGTGGTGGCGGCGCTGGGCTGGTTCTGGGTGGAGACCGACTGGCCGAGCGGCGGCCTCGCGATGATCGCTGCCGCGCTGACCTGCGCGCTCACCTCCTCCGCGCCGCGCGCCACGCGCATGGCCTTCCAGATGGCCGCGGGCGCGGGCTGCGCGGCGGCCGTCGGCTATCTGCTCACCTGCTACGTGTATCCGAGCATCGACGGCTTTCCGCTCCTGTGTGCCGCGCTCGCACCGGTGCTGGCACTGGGTGCGTTCTTTGCCACGCGCCCACGCATCGCCGGTTTCGGGGTCGGATTCTCGGTATTTTTCTGTTTGCTCGCGGGCCCCGACAATGTGATCGTCTACACGCCCGATCTGCTGATCAACAACGGCGTCGCGGTGGTGGTGGCGATGATCGTGGCCGCGCTCGCGTTCGCGGTGGTTTTCCCGCCGCACATGAACTGGCTCGTCGGGCGCATGCGCGTGGCGTTGCGCGCCCAGGTCGAGCTCGCCTGCCGCGGTGAGCTGCCGGGGCTCGGCCAGCAGTTCCAGTCGGGCACCCACGACCTCATGCACCAGTTGCGGCTGCTCCTCAACGGCCGCAAGCAGGCGCACCGGCGCGCGCTGCGCTGGATGCTGGTCACGCTCGAAGTGGGGCACGCCGTGATCGACTTGCGTCACGAGGCGCAGGCCGTCACGTGGCTCGGCATGGCCGAGCGCAGGTGGCCCGCGAGTCTCGATCAGGTGCTCGACGATATCGCGTGCCTTTTCGAGGATCCCTGCGCGGCACGGCTGGAGTGCGCGTTGTCTTCGGTGCGGGCGGCCACCTGGATGGCTCAGGAAGCGCTTCCTGGCGTTCACCATGACCGCGAGCGCAGGCACGACGTGCAGCGGCTTCTGAGCCATCTGCATTTCATCCGCAGTGCGCTCATCGACCGGGACGCACCGCTCGGCGCGCTCGCGCGCCAGGCGCGTGGCCGTCGGTTGTTGCGTTCGGGAACATCTTGAAGCCGTGCTTCCGTGAGGCATGCGCGCGATCTTGCCGCAGTCTGGAAATATGCATTCCAGTCCGCCTTCTTAATCATTATCGGCCTGGGTCATATAGTCACATCACTGCTTCGCAGTACCCGTTAGCACTGGAGAGTAAAATGAAGTCCCTGAAGATCGCTGTTGTTGCATGTTCGCTGTTTGCCGCCGCCGCTGCTTATGCACAGAACGAAGCACCGGCAGCGAGCGTCCCTCAGCAGGTCGCGCAAAGCGCAGCCCAGCCGGCTGTGCAGGCGCCCGCCAATCAGATCGCAAAGCCGGCGAAGAAAGACGAGTGTGTTGGTCCGGCCAGCTTCTGCAACCTCTATTTCGGTAGCTGAGATCGAGTGAACGCCCGCCATGAATGAGCGGGGCGCAAGCTTGAATTCCTTGCCGCGGCGCCTTCGCATGAGGCCCCGCGGCTTTGCGCATTGTGGCTGCAAAACTGTATTGCAATAGCCGTAACGCAAGCCACCGAAGCGAGACCTGTAAAGGGCACCTGGCATTTCCGGCAGTTAGTTCCGGTAGTTAGTGGAGACTTTGATGTACGAAGACCGTATTCGTTGTGCCGCATTGCGCGGGAAAATCACCTCGGCCGCCGAGGCGGCGAAACTCGTGCGCAACGGCATGCGTGTCGGCGCGAGCGGTTTTACGCGCGCGGGCGACACGAAGGCCGTGCCCATCGAACTGGCGCGCCGCGCGCGCGAAGAGCAGGAGCCTCTGCGCATCACGCTGATGACGGGCGCCTCGCTCGGCCATGACGTGGACCGCACGCTGACCGAAGCCGGCGTGCTCGAGCGCCGCTTGCCGTTCCAGGTCGATGCCACGTTGCGCCGCGCCATCAATCGCGGTGAAGTCATGTTTGTCGACCAGCACCTCTCCGAAACGGTCGAGATGCTGCGCGCGAATTTGCTCGGCAAGCTCGATCTCGCGATCATCGAGGCCGCCGCGATCACCGAGACGGGCGGCATCGTCCCCACGACTTCGGTCGGCAATTCGGCCAGCTTCGCGATTCTCGCGGAGAAGGTGATCGTCGAACTCAACCTCGCGCAGCCGCTCGCGCTCGAAGGCCTGCACGACGTGTGGATTCCGGGCCGCCGTCCGCATCGGGACCCGCTGCCCATCGTGCGTCCGCAAGACCGCGTGGGTACGCCCATCATCGACATTCCGGCCGAGAAAATCGCCGCCATCGTCATCACGAACGAGGCGGACAGCCCCTCGACCGTGCTGCCCGCAGACGAAGAAACCGCGCGCATCGCGGGCCACCTCATCGAGTTTCTGCAGCACGAAGTGAAGCATGGGCGCATGAGCGCGCAACTGCCCCCGCTGCAGGCCGGCATTGGCACGATTGCCAATGCCGTGCTCTCGGGCTTCGTGAATTCACCGTTCGAAGCGCTTACGATGTACTCCGAAGTACTTCAGGACTCCACCTTCGACCTGATCGACGCGGGCAAGATGGTGTTCGCCTCCGGCGCGTCCATGACGCTCTCCGCGCCGCGCCAGGCACAGGTGCTCGCCGAGCTCGACCGCTATCGCGACAAGCTCGTGCTACGGCCGCAGGAAGTGAGCAACCATCCGGAAGTGATTCGCCGCCTCGGGCTCATCGCGCTGAACACGGCGCTCGAATGCGACATCTACGGCAATGTGAATTCCACGCACGTGGGCGGCACGCACATGATGAACGGCATTGGCGGCTCGGGCGATTTTTCGCGCAATGCCTCGTGCGCGATCTTCGCGACCAAGGCCATCGCGAAGGACGGCCGCATCTCCAGCATCGTGCCGATGGTGCCGCACGTCGACCACAACGAGCATGACGTGGACGTGATCGTCACCGAACAGGGTCTTGCGGACTTGCGCGGTCTTGCGCCGCGCGAGCGCGCCAGGCTGATCATCGAGCACTGCGCGCATCCGCTCTATCGCGACTTGCTGCGCGACTACTATCAGGATGCAATGAAGATCGGCGGGCAGACGCCCCACGATCTCGCCAAAGCGTACGAAATGCATCTGCGCTTCAACCAGACCGGCTCGATGCTGCCGGAGGGAACAGGCGGCCTCGTCGTGAACGGTTGACCTGCGCGAGCGCGCAAATGGAGAAAGCGGCGCAAGCAGCACGCCGATAAAAAAGCGGGAGCCCCGGTGACGGTGCTCCCGCTTTTCATTGACGGCCCTGAATCGCTACGCTCTTCGGAACAGCCTGATGATGAAGAGCAGGATGACCGCGCCGATGATGGCGGTGATAATCGAGCTGATCATGCCGCCGCCGATGTGGATCCCGAGCAGGCCCGCGAGCCAGCCGCCGATGAATGCCCCGACGATCCCGACGATGATATCGACGATCAGGCCGAAGCCACCGCCCTTGACGAGCAGTCCGGCGAGCCAGCCAGCAATTGCGCCGATGATGAGCCACGCGATGATGCCGTGTTGCATATGGAGGACCCCTCTCGTTGGTGTGAACAAATCACAATGAACTGGAGCTTAGTCCAAGGATGGGGTCGAGTCCATGAAACGTGGCCAGAATTGACAGTTCTTATGGCTTGCCAGCCGAGCATTTCAAAAACTGCAACGACATTGAAATAATTTCGTAAGGAATACGTTCCGAGCGCGCTTTATTGATGTGCATGGCGCAATCATTCGGGCGCGACTTCGGTTTCCGCGGCGGTCCAGCTCACGCTCGAGACACCTTTTTCCATGCTCAGGCGGCTCGCCATCAATTCGAGCTTGGGCTGATATTTCGGATGCAGGCGCACGGTTGCCGTGACGCGCAGGCGCTGTGGTTCGCCGGGCCTTTCCTGGCTGGGCCGCTCCTGGCTGGGCACGTCTTCGCTCGTGAGGCTCTGAAACGAGAGCGGTGTGGAATACATCGAGTTCGAGAGCACGGTGCGAATGTGGATCTCGTCTTCTTCGCGGCACACCACCGTGAGCACGTAGACGCGCACGAGGTCGGCGTTGGAGAGCGGCGTCTGATTGATGATGCGGCTCACCTCGCGCAGCAGGGTATTGGTGAGCAGCACGATGCCCGTGCCGGCGAGCGCCGGGACGTAGTGGCCCGCGCCGCACAGCACACCCACGGCGGCGGAGCACCACAACGTTGCGGCGGTGTTGATGCCCTGGATGGAGCCCTTGTCGCGCATGATCACGCCGCCGCCCAGAAAGCCCACGCCCGAGACCACATAGGCCGCGATTTGCGTCACGCCGCTGGTGCCGTTGCCCGTGAGCACGCCTAGCGTGACGAACAGGCATGCGCCGCTCGCGACGAGCGTGATGGTGCGCAGGCCGGCGGTGCGCTGGCGCATCTGCCGTTCCACTCCGATGGCGACGCCGCAGGCGAACGCCGCAAGAAGGCGCAAGGCGAATTCGTAAGTCATCGATCTGTCATGAAAGCGGCGCGCATGGCGCGCTCCGCAGTGCGGGGGCGCCGTGGATCATACGCGGGAAGAGGGGGCCCGCCAAGCTGGCGCGGCTGCCATGTACGGGTCAGCATGGGGCCACTGCCCATCGGCGAGACTGCGGGTATCGATGATGGAACGGGCCGGGAGTTGCTGATGGATACGCTGCGCAATATGCGGATCTTCGTGAGAGTGGTGGAATCGGGCAGTTTCACGCGCGCCGCCACGAGCGAGGCGATGACGACGGCACAAGTTTCGCGCGCCGTGACGGATCTGGAGTCGCGGCTGCGCGCGCGTCTGTTGAACCGGACCACGCGGCGCATGTCGCTGACCGAGGCGGGCGAGCGCTATCTGCAAAGCTGCAAGCGCATTCTCGCCGATATCGAGCAGGCGGAGTCCGAGGCTGCCGCCGCGCAGGCGAATCCCGCGGGCAAGCTGCGCGTCTACGGCGGCACGAGCTTCGGTCAGCACTACGTGATGCCGCTGATCGCGCGCTACCAGCAGCATTTGCCCGATGTCGCCGTCGATCTGACCATCGCGCAACAGATGCCCGACATCATCGAGGAGGGCTTCGACGTTGCCGTGGTGTTGGCCGCCGAACTCGAGGATTCCGCGCTGATCTCCCAGCATCTGGGCAGCACTGCGGCCATTCTGTGCGCGTCGCCCGCATATCTGCGCTCGCGCGGCGAGCCGCGCTCGTTCGAGGATCTCGAAGCGCACACCTGCCTGCACCTGACCGATGCGAGCTTGCCCGTGGGGCAGTGGGTCTCGGAAGGGCCGTACGGCGAAACCTTTCGCCATACGGGCGTGACGCCCTTCCAGGTGAACAATCCCGAGGCGCTGGCGCTTGCCATCCGCGAGGGCATGGGCATCGGCCCTTTGCCGGTGCCGGTGGCGCTGCCGGGTCTCGCCGACGGCTCGCTCGCGCGGGTGCTGCCCACGCATCGTCTGCAAAAGCTCAACATCTACGCGCTCTATGCCTCGCGCCGCTATCTGGATGCGAAGATCCGCACGTTCGTGGAGTTCCTGCGCGAGAAGGTGCCGGCGGTGCTGGCCGAACAGGAAGCCTCGCTCGCGGCCTGCGACGCGCCGCAACGCCAGCGCGCGGCGGCGCATGCGCGGCGGCGCGAAGCGCGCCAGTCTCATGACATGCACGAGGTCGAGCACCTGCGGCTTGTGAATTGAGCCGTTTGCCTCCCGTGCGCCGCCATGCGTTTCGCCGTGTGTCCGGCGAGGGCGTGGCGCGCAACGCACCACGCCTCGAAGACATGAGCCAACCTCAGCAGCACTCATCCATCGACCTTATCGCGGGCGGCGGGCACGACATGGCTCCGCCCGCGCGCGTACAGACGGCAAAACGCATGAGTGCCGCGGTGATCGTCGTTGCATTGGTGCTGGCTGTTGGCGCGACACGCACGATGGTTTCGAACGTGATGAACGCGCGCCATCCGGCCGATGCGGCGAAGCAAAGCGGGCGGCAATATGCGGGGGCGGTCCGGCCCGCTACGGCCGGCGAGGACGAGCGCATCGCGCTGTCATGCTTCCTGCCGCGCTATATGGCGGCATCGATCGATGCGTGCGCCACCGGCCGTGATCCCGCTGCCTTCGCCGGCATACCTGGCGCCGCGCAGCAATGGCTTGCCAGCGAGCGCGATGAGGTGCAGATTCACAGGCAGCAGCCGGTCACGGCGCTTTATCTGGCGCGGGGGCCGGGCAGCGGCTGGAGCGCGGACGCACGCGCGCTCGCCTGCGGCGCGGGCCCCTGCTGCGAGGTGCCGGCGGGCACGGCGCGAAGAGGAGGATGACAATGAAAGTATTGGTGATCGAAGACGAGCGCAAGGTCGTGGATTATCTGCGCAGCGGGTTGAGCGAGCAGGGCTGGGTCGTCGATGTGGCGATGGATGGCGAAGAGGGCGCGTGGATGGCGACCGAATACGACTTCGACGTGATCGTGCTCGACGTGATGCTGCCGAAGCTCGATGGTTTTGGCGTGCTGCGCGCGGTGCGCGTGAAGAAGGACACGCCGGTGATCATGCTGACCGCGCGTGACCGCGTGGACGACCGCGTGCACGGCCTGCGCGATGGCGCCGACGACTATCTGACCAAGCCGTTCTCGTTCCTCGAACTCGTCGAGCGCCTGCGCGCGCTCACGCGCCGCGCGCGCGCCCAGGAATCCACGCTCATCTCCGTGGGCGATCTGCAGGTGGACCTCATCAGCCGCCGCGCGACGCGCGACGGCGTGCGGCTCGATCTCACGGCGAAGGAGTTTCAGTTGCTTTCGGTGCTCGCGCGGCGGCGCGGCGAGATTCTTTCGAAGACGCTCATCACCGAGCTCGTGTGGGACGTGAACTTCGAGAGCAATGCCAATGTGGTGGAAACGGCCATCAAGCGGCTGCGCGCGAAGCTCGACGGCCCGCATGCATCGAAGCTGCTGCATACGATACGCGGCATGGGCTACGTGCTCGAAATGCGCGAGGCGCGCGAGGACGGAGGCCCGGCGTCATGAGGCGCTCGATCTCGCTGCGGCTTTCGGCGATGTTCGCAGCGGTGTCGCTGATTGTGTTCACGCTCACCGGCACGGGTCTCTTTTTGCTGATGCAGCATCAGCTCTTCAACGAACTTCGCGCAACGCTCGACGCGCGAGCGCGCATCGCCGGCCTGATCGTCGCCCATGCGCCGGACGTCAAGAAATGGGCTTTCGTGCAGGAGAAGCTGCGCGATCTCTCGCCCGCGGATAGCCGCATGCACTACTACGTGGAAAGCGCCGACCTGCGCTATCGCTTCGGCGCGCCCATCGTGGGCAAGCTCACCGGCGACGTCGGTCCGAATTATCAGCTCGTGCGGCCGGCGGGCTGCAACTACGACTTGATCGTCACGAGCATGATGGTGCCCGCGAACGGCGATCGCCCCGAGGTGAAGCTCGTGGTGGCTAGCGATTGCGTGCGCACGGAAAGCATGCTGCGGCACTTCGGCATCGCGCTGGGCGTGCTGATCGCGCTCTCGACGGTTGCGGTGGCGCTGCTGAGCCGCGCCGTCACACGCTTCGGTCTCGCCCCGCTCACGCGGCTCTCGCGCGAGGCGGCGCAGCTGAGCCCCTCGAACCGTCGCCAGCGCCTGCACGCCGGCGAGCTGCCCGAGGAACTGCACGAGCTCGCCACCTCGTTCAACGGCGCGCTGGAGCGGCTTGACAAAGCCTACGAGCGCCTCGAATCGTTCAACGCCGATGTCGCGCACGAGCTGCGCACGCCCGTGAGCATCCTGATCGGCCAGACTCAGGTGGCGCTCACGCGCGACCGCTCGGTCGAGCAGCTGCGGCAGACCATGCAATCGAATCTTGAGGAATTCGAACGATTGCGCGTGATCGTCAACGACATGCTGTTCCTCTCGCGCAGTGACCGCGGCGAACGCGCGACCGATCTCACGGAGGTTTCGTTACGCACCGAGGTGGAGCGCATGCTCGAATTCCTGGAGATGCCGCTCGAGGAGGCGCAGTTGAGCGTACAGGTGCACGGCGATGCGCGCGCGTGGATCAATACCTCGCTGATTGGCCGAGCGATGAGCAATCTGTTCGTGAATGCCATCCAGCACTCGCCGCCCGGGACCGCGCTTAAAGCGACCATCGCGCCGCAGAACGGCCATGTCGAGGTTGCCGTGTCGAATCCCGGCGAGCCGCTCGATCCCGTGGTGCGCGAGCATATTTTCGACCGCTTCTACCGTCTCCAGGAAGCGCGCTCGAATAGCCATGAGAACCACGGCCTCGGGCTGTCCATCGTCAAGGCAGTGGCCGAGATGCACGGCGGCACGGTATTCGTGCGCAGTGCGAATGGCGTCAATACGTTTGGTTTTTCAGTGGCCGTGCGGGGCGGCGAAGCAGTGGACAGCGTGTCTGTTGCGCCCGGCGTCGCGCGTCAGGGGCGCGCGGGGCTGCCGCTGCACGTCTCTTCCTGAGCGAGGCGGCGTGGCGGCGTATCGCCGTCGCGCCGCTGGTGTTTCTCGCGCCTTCCGCTCCTAGACCAGATCGTCGTCCGCGGGCTGGCCGGGTACGTCGTCGTGATGGTGCTGGTCGCGGCGCAGCAGGTCCCAGCAACTGATGAAGAGCGCGGCAATCAGCGGCCCGATCACGAAGCCGTTGATGCCCATGAGCGAGATGCCGCCCAGCGTCGAGATCAGCACGACCCAGTCGGGCAGGCGCGTGTCCTTGCCCACGAGCACGGGGCGCAGCACGTTGTCCACGGTGCCGATCACGAGCGTGCCGAAGAGTGCGAGGCCGATGCCCTTGGCGAGCGCGCCCGTCGAGATGAAGTAGATGGCGATGGGCACCCACACGAGCGCCGCGCCCACCGCGGGCAGCAGCGAGAGCAGCATCATCACGAAGCCCCACAGCAGCGCGCCCTGAATGCCCAGTACCCAGAGCGCGACGCCGCCCAGCGCGCCCTGCACGAACGCCACAGCCACGTTGCCCTTCACGGTCGCGCGAATCACGGTCGTGAACTTGCGGATGAGATGCTGTTTGTGCGATTCGTCGAGCGGGATCGCGTCGCGGATGAGCCTGGAAATTTCACGGCCGTCGCGCACGAGGAAGAAGAACATGTAGAGCATCACGCAGAAGCTCACCATGACCTGCACCGTGATCTGCCCGACGCTCAGCGCGCGCGTGGCGAGGAACTGGCTGATCTGCGCGGCGCCGGCGGAAAGACGCTGCTGGAGGCCGGGCAGATCCATCAGGTCGTAGCGCGCGAGCAGGTTTTGCAGCGACTGCGGCAGCGCATGCACGATCTGGCTGAAGTAGGCCCCGAAGTCGAGACTGCCCGAGCGCACTTCCGCATAGGCGTAGCTCACTTGCTGGATCAGCGTGCCCGCCACGAGCGTGAGCGGGAAGATCACGATGACGAGACAGATCGCCAGCGAGATGAACGCGGCCAGATTGCGCCGCCGCCCGAGGCGCGCGACGATGCGGCGCTGCACGGGCTGGAAGATCAGCGCGAGGATCGCGCCCCAAAGCACGGTGCTGAAGAACGGCGCAAGCACGAAGCACAGCGCGATGGAGACGACGAAGAGCAGCAGATAGAACGCGGCCTGGTGGAGGTGCTTGTTGCCGTCCATGAGCGATGAATTCCTGTGGATGCCGGGCGAGCGCCAACCCGTGCGAACGAGTGGCGTGGTCAATCATGATACGGCCTCGCGCGGGCCGCTGGCGGCAGCTTGCGCACCGTCTGGATGGGCGGCCCTGCGGCATTTCGCGCGAAGCTGGCGGCAGGGGCGGCAGGGGCGGCAGGGGCGGCAGGGGCGGCAGGGCGCGCGGCCGGTGTGGGTTGGATGCGCGCACAACGGTTTGCGGAGACCGCCCCAGCCGACTCAGCGCGCGCCGACGAGCCGCACGCGCGTGATTTCCGACGGCGCGCCGAGCCGCTTGGGCGGCCCCCAATAACCCGTGCCGCGGCTCGTGTAGACCCACAGGCTGCCGAGCTTTTCGAGGCCCGCCGTGAACGGCTGCTGCAGCCGCACGAGGAAATTCCACGGGAAGATCTGTCCGCCGTGCGTGTGGCCCGATAGCTGCAGCGTGTAGCCCGCGTCGGCGGCGGCGTGCGCGGTGCGCGGCTGATGGGCGAGCAGGACGCGCGTGTCCACGTCGGCGGGCGCGCCGCGCAATGCGCCCTGCGGGTCGCTGCGATGCGCGGGATCGAAGTGGCCGCCCGTGTAATCGGTCACGCCCGCGAGCACGAGCCGCGCGCCGCCGTGCTCGATCACCACGTGCTGGTTCATCAGCACCGTGAGGCCGATGCGCCGGAACTCGGCAACCCACGCGTCGGCGCCCGAGTAGTACTCGTGATTGCCGGTGACGAGATAGACGCCGTGATGCGCCGCGAGCCGCCCGAGCGGCGCGGTGTGATTCGAGAGATGCTGCACGCTGCCGTCCACGACGTCGCCGGTGATCGCCACCACGTCGGCGTCGAGCTGGTTCACGGCGCGCACGATGGCATCCACGTAATCGTGCTTGATGGTGGGGCCGACGTGAATGTCGCTCAACTGCACGATCGTGAAGCCGTCGAGCGCGGCGGGCAGCCCGCGGATCGGCACGTCGACGCTGCGCACGCGCGCGCGCCGCCGCGCGTTGAAAAAGCCGAATGCGCTCGAGCAGAAGGCGAGCGCGACCACGGCGGCGGCGCTGCCGGTGCGCCAGCTCGCGAGATCGATGCGGTGCGGCCAGATCGAGGCGACCGTCATGAGCGAAGCGAGCACGAGATCGCGCACGATCGTGAGCATGAGCAGCGACGAGAAAAATCCCATCGCGAGCATGCCGGTCCATGCGAGACGGTCGCCGAGCGGCTGGCGCTTGAAGCGGCGCGCCATCATGCCGGGCGGAATCGCCAGCACGGAAAGCACGAGCCACAGCGCGGCGAGCCACTTGCCCGTGGCGGGCACGGGCAGGTCGGGAATCAGCCGGAAGCCGACATAGATGTGCAATAGCACACCTATGGAAATGAAGCGAAGCAGAAACGAAAGTCGGGGCATGTCGGGCCGATGGTGAGCTCGGACAACTCAGGCTATGGAGTGGAAAGCGCGGGCATCGGCACCCGCTGCCCGAAGCCCGGCGCACCGCGCAGCGTGTGGCCGGATCACGCGAGGCCGGTGGCCTGCGACGCGGTTTGTGCCGATGCACTGCTCGTGCATCCGTCGCATTTTACCGGCAGCGCGGTGTTCGTGCCCGGGCGCGGCGGAGGTTGTTTCGGCGCATTGCAGCACTGCATGGCGGCATGCAGTGCGCGTGCCGCTTGCGGCCTGCAACGAGCTTGTGGCAGGCGTGCAAGGGCGCCTCGCGGAGCGGCGACGAAGGGGCAACTAAACCGCGAGCGGCAACACGGCGAGCCGGGTGCGGCGTTGCGGCATAACCCTGGATTGCCAATCCTGGGCCGCCGTCGCACTATTTTCTTGCGGGCCCGTGTGCGCTATTAAACGTTCATTGAATCGGCCCCGTCGATGGACTATGCTCGAATCGAGGCCCGTGCGGTTTCGGGCGCTCTGGGGGAGACGGGTCATGAAAATCACCAGGCCGGATGTGCAAGGGCTTCATGGTCGTCATGTGGGTCGAGAAGGTAGTCATGTCATGCTGCCGATGGTCGTGCTTTCGATCATGGCCGTGGTGCTGTATTTCGCTATCAGGCACGTCGACATTCTCGAGATTGGCCGCAGCGCGCTATTCGATGTCGTGATGGTGTTCGTGGCGCTCGGCATAGCGGGTTTCTTTGGCGTGGCGGGGGCGTGGCTGCGTTCGCGCACGACCGACGAGCCACCCGAGGGTTTTTGTTTCGTTGGCGCGCTCATCGGCGCGGTGGTGTTCTACATCGCACTGCTGGCCTGAGGCGGCGAGCGGGTTCGGTTCGCGCCGGAGCGCGATGGGGGCAACGAAATGCAACGACGCGCGCCGAGGTAAGCGTGGCAAGCCACGTCGCGCAATCCGCTCTCGTGCGACACTGCACGTCTGTCTCACCGGTTCAAATCGCTTCAAGCACTTCCGATGTTCGATCTCTTCGACGATACCCCGCAACCCGACGTCGACTGGCATCCCGCGTGGCTCGCGCCCGCAGCGGCGGCCGAATGGCTTGCGCGCATCGTCGCCGAAACGGGCTGGCGCCAGGAGCGCATCCGCACACCTGGCGGCTGGGTCGACCAGCCGCGCCTGACCGCATGGCAGGGCGACCCCGGCGCCGTCTATATCTATTCGGGAATCCGCAACGTGCCGCAGCCGTGGACGCCGGCCGTGGCCGAGCTGCGCGATGCCATTGCCGCGCTCTGCGGCGTGCGCTTCAACAGCGTGCTGCTCAACCGCTACCGCAGCGGCACGGACAGCATGGGCTGGCACGCCGACCACGAACCCGAACTCGGCCTGGAGCCCGTGATTGCCTCGCTGAGCCTCGGCGCAACGCGACGCTTCGACTTGCGCCACAACGCGACCGGCGTGACGCGCTCATTCCCGCTTTCGAGCGGCAGCCTGCTGGTGATGCACGGCAAGACCCAGGCGCAATGGCGCCACCGCGTGCCCAAGGAGCCTGCGGTAAACGGCGAGCGGGTGAATCTCACGTTTCGCGTGGTGATGCCCGAGTTGCGCAAAAAATAAGCGTGTTGGCGTGATTTTGGCGGAAGTTGCGTGTGATTTCGCCGAAATTCCGCGTTATCGAAGAATGTTGCGCTATATATTCAATTTGACTTTATGCGCATAAATATTTTATTCGCGGATTTACGCCGATAACTGGTGCGCCGTCAATCCATGCCCAGGCGCCGCCGCACGGTGGCCGCGAGCCGCTCGGGCGGCAGCGTGGCCGCGCTCAATGCCGTCACTTCGGGGTAATGCTCGCGTGCGATGTCGGTGAGCACCTGGCCGGGCGGTGCTTCGACCAGCACGGTCGCGCCCGCCTCGATCATGACGGTGAGGGCATCGAACCAGCGCACCGTGTAGCGCATGTTGGTGGCAAGGTCGGCGCGAATCGCATCGCCGTCATAGAGCGGGCGTCCGCCGCGATTGTCGACATAGACACCTTCGGGCGAGCGAAACGGAATGTCGCGCGACCATGCCACGAGTTGATCGGTTGCATCGGCCAATAATTCGCAATGCGAAGGAACGGAAACCGCCAGCCGTTGTGCCTTGCGCGCGCCCGCCGCGAGCGCGCGCACGGCGAAAGCTTCGAGCGCCGGGTCGGCGCCGGCCACGACGATCTGGCGAGGCGCGTTGACATTGGCGACATAGACGCGCGCGTCGCTATCTTCCGCCTGCGCGTTTGCGAGCGCTTCGACCTGCGTCTCGCTGAGCCCCGCGACGGCCGTGAGGCCATAGCCCGATGGCCACGCCAGCTCCATCAGCTCGGCGCGCTTTTTCACCATGCGCAGGGCGTCGGGGAAGGCGAGCGCGCCGCAGCACACGGCGGCCGGATAAGCGCCCACCGAAAGGCCGGCACTGAATTGCGGCGTGAGCCCCGCCTGTGCGAGCAGGCGGGCGTGCGCCACGCCGGCTGCCACGAGGCCGATTTGCACCGCGATGGTCGATTGCAGCGCCTCCGCGCTATCGAACGCGAGCACGTCGATGCCAAGCGTGTCCGAGGCCTCGGCGAGCGTGGCGCGCACGATCTCGTGCTCGGGCAGCCGGTGCTGGAAGCCGGGGCTTTGCGCGCCCTGGCCGGGAAAGAGACAGGCGAGGCTCATGATGGTTGCCATGGATCAGAGACGAGGCGGGCACCGTCGCTCGCGCGCGCGAGCACGCGTGCCTTGCCTTGCGCCCGCAGCACGAGTTCGGCGAGCGCGACGCCGCCCGCGGGTGTCTCCACCTGGACGTCCACGCACGTGCCGGCATGTTGCGCGGCCTGTGCGAGCGTGGCCGCGAGCGCCTGGATCGTGGCCGGGTCGGTGCGCTGGGGCATGCGGATCAGCACGTCGAGATCGCTGGACCCGGTGAGCGCGGGGACTTGCGCGGCGAGTTCGAAGCCTGCGCTGCCCGTTGGCCCCCAGACGAAATCGCGCAGCGGGCCCTGGTTTTCGCGCAATGCCGCGAGGGCCACGAACGCCCCGAGCGCGGCGCGTCCGGGCGAGGGCGTTACCGCAAGCAGCGATTCGGGTGATGCAGACGATTCGATATCCTGAACATCTATCCACGTACCGAAGCGCTCTGCTCGCGCGGTGCCGCGCATGCCTGCTGCCACGAAGCCCGGCGCGGCCTCGGCACGACGCACGACCGCAAACGGCGCGCGGGCGAATGCCGCGCGCACCCAGCCGGGTTCGCTTTCCAAGGGCGTGAGGCGGGCGAGCCGAAGCAGGTCGTGCGGGCGCCAGCGCGCGTCGCTTGCGCGCGGCGCGTCGGGGGCGAACGGCGGGGCGGCGCACACGCGCATCAATTCGCGTTCCACTGTTGAGCCAGCCGCTTGCGGACCTCGATCGACGCCGCGCGCGTGCGTTGTGCCGCTTCGCCCGCGAGACGATGTGCGAGGCCGCTCGGGTCGGCGCGCGCTTCGCGCACCCTGCGCGCCAGCACCTCGCGCACGCGCGCGATTTGCGCGTCGTCGGGCGCATCGGCATTAACGCCCGCGATCAATTCGTCGAGCAGCCCGAGCTTTGCGAACGAGGCCATCGAATACGACATCGGCACGATCTTCTCGCCGAGTTCGTCGAGATCTTCAACGCTGCGCCGCGTGACGCGCGCCGCCGCTTCCTTGCCCATCGCGTGCACCATCGTACCGGGCGCATCGAGCGCGACGATGCGGTTCGCCTGATAGCCGTGCGCGAGGAATGCGCCCGACATGGCGGGGCCGACGATCAGCGCCACGACGGGATGCCCTGCGAGGCGCGCGCTCGCGTAGGCGTCGACGGCGGCCGCGCAGGCGAGGTGGATGCCGAGCATTTCCTCGCGATAACCGTACGCCTGGCTCTTCACGTCGACGATGGCGACGATCGGGCGGCGCGTGCCGCTGGCGGCGTCTTCGGCAATCGCGCCGCGCACCGCTTGTGCGAGATGCCAGCCCTGTTCGAGGCCCACTACATTTTCGCGTGCGCGCGGAAACCGGTTATCGGGATCGGGGGCGACCGTGATGAAGCGCGCGGTTTCTCCGTCGAGCGATGCATCGGCATATTGCACGCACGGCGCGCATGCATCGCTCGGTGTGCCCGCGAGTGCGCGCAGCCACACCGCGCCCCGGCTCAAATTCGTATCGCTCATGCGGGCTCTCCGTGTGCATGGGAAGATGAGGACGATGGTGTGTCGAACATCGCGCCCATCGTTGCGGGGGCGACGCTGGCGGGATCGATCTGGGCGAGCCTCGCGAGCGTGGCGTCCACTTGTTCGGTGCGATGCGCCTGCGGCACGCCGCGCGCGAACGCGGCGCGCACGGCCGCGCGCACGTCGTCGACGGCGTCTTCCACGAGCGCATCGGCATAACCGGTGCGCGCGCGCTGCTCGCCGCCGATCAGCTGCCACACCTGGCGGCGGTCGCTCGAATCGAGTTCCTCGATGCCGGCTTCCTGCTCGATCACTTCGGGGCCGTTCATGCCGAGACGTGCTTGTTTCGTCATCACCAGATACGAGCACAGCCCCGCCGCGAGCGACATGCCGCCGAAGCAGCCCACCATGCCCGCGATCACGCCCACCACGGGCACGTGGCGGCGCAGCGCGACGATGGCCGACTGGATCTCCGCGATCACGGCAAGGCCGAGATTGGCTTCTTGCAGACGCACGCCACCAGTCTCGAACAGCACGATGGGGCGCACGATCTTGCCGCGCTCGCAGTCGGCAAGCGCGAGTTCGAGCGCGGCGGCGATCTTGCTGCCCGACACCTCGCCGATGCTGCCGCCCTGGAACGCGGATTCGATCGCGCACACGACGGCTGGCTCGCCGTCGAGCGTGCCGCGTGCGATCACGGCGCCATCATCGGCCTGGCAGACGATGCCCTGCAACGGCAGCCACGGCGACTCGATGCGATCGAACGGGCCGAGCAGCTCGCGGAAGCTGCCCTTGTCCAGCACGGCAGTGGCGCGCTCGCGCGCGGAGAGCTCGATGAAGCTTTCGCGCAGCAGGGTTTGCGTATTCGTACCCGCGCTCATGCCGTGCCTCCTTGCGCGTCGTCCTGCGCCGCTTCCACGGCTTCGGCCAGGCGCAGTGCCACGACGCCGGGCGTTGCGCCGAAGTCGTTGATCTCGATGAGCGCCGCGCCGTCGTAGCGCGTGAAGAAGCGGTCGAGCACGCTCTTCCAGATATGGCCGTAGCCGTCCACGCTCGTGTGCACGACCACGCGCGCCTGCATGGCGCTGGCGGGCTGCAACAGCACTTCGAGATCGCCCGAGCCCACCACGCCCACGTGGGCGCGCGTCGTCACGGCGCGTTGCGCCGGATAGTCGAATGTCAGTTGTTCCATGAAACCGTCCTCCCACCGATGCGGTGGTGATGGTGAACCAGTCTGTCGATGAAAAGCGTCGCGGCGAGCAGATCGGCCGCGCCGCCCGGCGATGCGTTGAGCGCGAGGAGCGCGCGTTCGAGCGCGTCGAACGCGGCGCGGCCCGCGCGCGTGGCGATGCCGCCCGCGTCGCGCACGCGCTGCGCGCCCGCTTGCGCGGCGTCGCGGCCCGCCAGGCCCGCGCGGTGCAGCACGCAGGTATCGTCGAGCGAGGCCATGATGGCGAGCAGGGCGTCCACGCGCGCGGCCGCTTCGCCGTGCCCTTGCGCGCGCGCCGCATGCAGCGCGGGCAGGCCCACGCGTATCACGTGCGGAAAACCGTCTTGTGCCTCGCGCCGCGCGCCGCCCACGTTGTGGCGCTGCCGCATGCGTTCGCCGTTGCTTTGCGCGGGCTGTGCAGTGGGTGCCAGCAGGTCGTCGAAGCGCGCGATCCGCGCCGCCGTTTCGGCGATCGCCATGGCATGCGGATGGCCGCCCGCGTCGTCCGATGGCACGTGCACGATGGTTGCGCCCGCAACCAGAAGGCCAACGATCCAGATCGCGCCGCGATGCGCATTGCTGCCGCCCGTCGCGCGCATCATCGCGGCTTCGCCGGCACGGCCGATGCGCGCGAGGTCGGTGCGCAGCGCGCTGCCCGGCGTCGCGCCGCGCGAAGCCCGTGCGAGCGCTTCGAAGGTGGGTTCGAGCGCGTGCGCGGAGCGCAGCATCGTCGCGAGATCGAGATCGACGTGCGCGCCGCTGCCGCGTGTGTCCACGAGCCCGGGCTTGGGCGTGAGGCGCGCTTCCTCGATCAGCGCGTCGCGAGCGAAGCGCGCGAGTTGCGCGTCGGGGCCGAGCGCGGCTTCGCGGCCGGCGCGCGCATTACGCGTCGACGCGGTCGTTGTCCAGGAGGCCGCCGCGCCTTCGGCCGGCGTGTCCAGTGAGAACGTGCGCATCGCGCTTACCAGCTACGGAAGCGTGCGGGCGGCGTATAGAGCCCGCCCGACCACGTCACGAGATCGTCGATGCTGCGCGCAGCGAGCAGCGAGCGTTTCGCGTCGCCGCGGCGGATGCCGAGATCTTCGGGAAATTGAACGATGCCGCGCTGGCGCAGTTCTGCGGTCTTCTGCGGCTGCGCGCGCAAACCGATGGGCGTCACGCCCGCGACCGCCGCGAGCGCGGCCCGCCGTTCGTCGACGCCTTCCGCGCGATGCAGGTGCGCGATGCCTTCCTCGGTCACCACGTGGCTCACGTCGTCGCCGTAGATCATCACGGGCGCGATGGGCATGCCGCTCTTCTCGCCCACGGCGATGGCGTCGAGCTCATCCACGAAAGTCGGCTCGCCGCCTTTCTTCCACGTTTCCACGAGCTGCACGACGAGCTTGTGGCCGCGCCCGATCGACGCTTGCGGGCCGCTGGCCTTGAGCAGCTTGAGCCACGCGTCGCTCGCATGACGGCGCCCGCGCGGATCGTGGCCCATGTTCGGCGCGCCGCCGAAGCCCGCCAGCCGCCCGCGCGTGACGGTGGACGAATTCGCGTCGGGGTCGATCTGCAGCGTCGAGCCGATGAAAAGGTCGACTCCATACTGGCCCGCAAGCTGGCACAGCACGCGGTTCGAGCGCAGGCTGCCGTCGCTGCCGGTGAAGAACACGTCGGGCCGCGCGGCGATATACGCTTCCATGCCCACTTCGCTGCCGAAGCAATGCACGCTTTCGACCCAGCCCGATTCGATGGCGGGAATCAGCGTGGGATGCGGATTGAGCGTCCAGTTGCGGCAGATCTTGCCCTTGAGGCCGAGCGATGCGCCATAGGTGGGCAGCAGCAATTCGATGGCCGCGGTATCGAAGCCAATGCCGTGATTGAGCGAGGTGATGTTGTACGGCGCGTAGATGCCCTTGATGGTCATCATCGCGGTGAGCACTTGCAAGTCGCCGATATGGCGCGGGTCGCGCGTGAACAGCGGCTCGACCGCGAAAGGCCGGTCGGCCTGCACGACCACGTCCACCCACGAGCCCGGAATGTCCACACGCGGCAGCTCGTCGACGATTTCGTTCACCTGAACGATCACGATGCCCTGGCTGAAGGCCGCGGCTTCGGCGATGGTGGGCGTGTCCTCGGTGTTCGCGCCCGTGTAGAGATTGCCGTGACGGTCGGCCTTTTCTGCGCACAGCAGCGCGACTTGCGGAATCAGGTCGACGAACATGCGCGCGTAAAGCTCCACGTAGGTGTGGATCGCGCCTACTTCGAGCCGGCCGTCTTCGAGCAGTTGGGCGACGCGCAGGCTCTGCGGTCCCGCGAACGAAAAGTCCACGCGGTGCGCGATGCCGCGCTCGAACAGCGTGAGGTGCTCGGGGCGGCTGATGCTCGAAATCAGCAGATGAACGTTGTTGAGCTTCGCGGGATCGGCCCTGGCGAGCGAGCGCGAGAGAAAGTCGGCCTGCTTCTGGTTGTCGCCTTCGAGGGCGACGCGGTCGCCTGGGCGGATCAGCAACTCCAGCGCTTCGGTCGTGCGCGCGGCGGGCAGGATGCCGTCTTCGAGCCAGCCGGCAATGGCGGCGAGGCGGCGGGCCTTTTCGTCGCGGCGCGTGGTCCACGAGCGCTGCGCCGGGTTGGCGAGGTCGGGCGAAGTGGGCGTTTCAGCTTGAGGCTTCATCGGGAGTTCGGCTCCGTGAGCGGGGTGTTGCGGGAGAGGCGGAGGAAGTAGGCGAAGCAGCGCCGGCGCGTCGTTTTTTGGCGGCGGGTTGGGCCGCTGCGCGCTCGGTCAGAAAACGGTAGATCAATTCGCCGGTGCCCAGCAGGTGCGCGGCCACGAGCGCTTGCGCGGCCGGGATGTCGCGGCGCTTCACGGCGGCGAGGATCTCGGTGTGCTCGGCATCCGATTCGCCCTTGTAGGCGGGAAAGCCGAATTTCAGGCGCAGATAGCGCTCGCCACGGCGATGCAGGGTGGCGAGCATCTCCATTAATTGCGGGCGGCCAGCGGGCGCATAGAGGCTCATATGGAAGGCCTCGTTGCGCGCCACATAGAGCGACGGGTCGCGCTCGCGCGACGCGGCGGCGGCCAGCGCGCTCACTTCGCGCAGTGTCTCGGGCGTGTGATGCGGAATCGCGAGGCCAAGCGCGAGGCTTTCGAGCGCCGAGCGGATCTCGTAGATCTCACGCGCTTCGTCGCGCGAGAGCGAGGCGACGCAGGCGCCCTTGTTGACCTCGATCCTCGCCCAGCCCTCACTCGCGAGCTGGCGCAGGGCCTCGCGCACGGGAATGGCGCTTACCGAAAAGTGGCGCGCGATCGCGTCCTGGCGCAGCGGCGCGTCGGGCGCGAGCGTGCCCTCGACGATGGCGGTGCGCAGGGCGTCCGCGATCATGCGCGAGGTGCTGGTGCGCGGCGCCGCGGCGCCCGGCAGACCCGGCAACCCTTGTGGCGCGGGTTGCGAGACCGGTTCGGGGGCCGGCTGCGAGGCGGCTTGGGCGCTGCCTTCCAGGGGAAAACCATCCGTTGCGTGGCTCATAAGATCAAATATTATATATAAAACGATGACTTTGAAAGTCTCGGAAACCCGAAAACCGCGGCCAGGCGGGACGCCAGCACATACGTCATGGTAGTGCGGCGCGTGCAGGAAATTCATGGAGAGAGACGCTTATGAATTCGATAACCGGGGCCGCACGGCGTGCCCAGAAGACACCGCTCAACCGCTCGCAGATCGTGGGCTTCTGGGGTGCATGGGCGGGCTGGACGCTCGACGGCATGGACTCGTTCATCTACGCGCTCGTGCTCACGCCGGCGCTCACCGAGTTGCTGCCACGCTCGGGTTATGCGGCCACGCCCGCGAACATCGGGCTCGCGGGCTCGATCCTGTTCGCGCTCTTTCTGGTGGGTTGGGGCCTCTCGTTCATCTGGGGGCCGATGGCGGACCGCTTCGGCCGCACGCGCGTGCTGGCCGGCACGATTTTCATGTTCGCGATCTTCACCGGCCTCTCGGCCACCGCGCAAAGCGTATGGGCGCTCGGCATCTACCGCTTTCTGGCGGGCGTGGGCATTGGCGGCGAATGGGCGCTCGCGGGCACCTACGTGGCCGAGTCGTGGCCCGAGGATCGTCGCAAGATGGGCGCGGGTTATCTGCAGACCGGCTATTACGCGGGCTTCTTCATCGCCGCGGCGCTCAACTACACGGTGGGCGTGCACTTCGGCTGGCGCGCGATGTTCCTCATGGGCGCCGTGCCGGTGGTCATCGCCATTCTCGTGCTCACGCGCGTGGAGGAGCCGCAGACATGGAAGCGCTCCGAAGCCAGCCACGTGCATCGCGGCCACCCGCTGCGCGAGATCTTCAGCAGCGCTTACCGTGTGCGCACCGTGGTGGCGTGCGCGCTCCTGACCATTGCCATCATCGGCCTGTGGGCGGGCGCCGTGTACGAGCCTTCCGCCGTGATCCAGCTCGCGACGCGCGCGGGCGCCAGCAAGGCCGAGGCCATCCGCACGGCTTCCATCGCAACCGGCATTCTCTCCATCGGCACGATTCTCGGCTGCCTCGCGCTGCCGCCGATGGCCGAGCGCATCGGCCGCAAATGGACGCTCGCGGTTTATTTCGCGGGCATGGCCGTCACGATCGCGGCGAGCTTCGGCTGGGCCTTCTATCTCGAGAACGGGCTCGTGCCGTTCATCGCGATTCTGTTCGTGCTGGGTTTCTTCGGCGGCAACTTCGCGCTCTTCAGCCTGTGGCTGCCCGAGCAGTTCGAGACGCGCGTGCGGGCCACGGCGTTCGCGTTCTGCACCTCGTTCGGGCGTTTCGTGG
Organism: Paraburkholderia sp.; assembly: GCA_031286755.1. Taxonomy (GTDB): domain Bacteria; phylum Pseudomonadota; class Gammaproteobacteria; order Burkholderiales; family Burkholderiaceae; genus Paraburkholderia. Next base: position 11,539 of record JAITTX010000131.1, on the reverse strand, counting down.
GCGCGGGCGTGAACTTCCTGCTGGGCGCGGCCGTGCTGCGCATGCACACGCTGGGCGTGCCGGTCGCGCTCACGGCGATCGCGTTCGTGCTCGGGCTGCTCATCATCCCGTTCGCACCGGAGACCAAGGGCGAGACGCTGCCTTCGTAAGGCGCGCTTCGAAGCGTTGTTTCAGGCGTTGCTCCACCAGGGCCCGTTGCTGCATGAACAGGCCCTGACCCCGGGCGGCGCGCGCTAGCGCCGCCTGAGCACGAGCCCCGGCGGCAGGAGGCGCCAGCCGAGATTCACGCCGAGGCTCGCCAGCACGATCAGCACCATGCCCGCGAGTTGCGGCACGCTGAGCGCGCGGCCGTAGACGATGGCATCGACGGCGATGGCCGTGAGCGGATAGACGAACAGCAGCACCGCGATCACGGGCGTGGTGAGCTTGGGCAGCGCGCCGTAGATCAGCACATAGGACAGCCCCGTGTGCAGCACCCCCATGCCGATGAGCCAGCCCCACTGCGCGGGCGCGATATGCGCGAGCTCGAGCGGCGCGACGAAGGGCGCGATGAGCGGCAGGCAGATCGACCCCACCGCGCACTGGATGAGCGTGAGCAGATGCGGGCGGAAGTCGCGCAGGCTCTTCGCGATCAGCGTGACGCTCGCGTAGAGCACGGAGCCGCCCAGCGCCTCGGCGAGGCCGATCAGATAGCGCGGATGGTCGGCGACATGACTTTCCGCGAGCACGCCCGAGGCCAGCACGAGGCCCGCGAAGGCAATCGCGATCCAGCCGAGCCGGTCCGCGCCCAGCCGCTCGTGAAAGAGCGCCGCGCCCATCAACACGACCCAGAACGGCTGCACATGAAACACGACCGTCGCCACCGCGATGCTCGTGCGATGAATCGAATCGAAAAATCCCACCCACTGTGTGACCATCAGCACGCCCGAGACGAACGCGAGCGCGAACGTGCGGCGCGTGAACTGGCGCTTGATCTGGCCCGGAGTGAGCCAGCCCCTCCATGCGCAATACCCGGCGAGCGCGAGCATGCCGAAGAAGCAGCGGAAGAACACGAGCGTGAGCGCGCCAAGGCGCGCCTCCTCGACGAAGATGCCGATCGTGCCCATCAGGAGCCCGCCGCCCGCGAGCATGAAGACGCCTTCGCGGCGGCCGGTGTGGAGTCCGGATTGCATGGATGGAGTGCGTGGATAGAAAGCCGGTTGAAAACCGGCCCAGTATTCGTCAGTTGCGGGGTGTCAGCAAACGAATTAAATTGAAGAATTCCATCAGCGTGACTTATGAATCATGAACCCCGAGTTCGATATCGACCTGTTGCGCACCTTCGCGGCCGTCGCGGACGCGGGCAGCTTCACGAAGGCGGCCGTGACCGTGCATCGCTCCCAGGCGGCGGTGAGCATGCAGATCAAGCGGCTGGAGCAGATGCTCGGCACCACGCTGTTCACGCGCGACACGCGCAATCTCGCGCTCACGCGGCCCGGCAGCACGCTGCTGGAATATGCGCGGCGCGCGCTCGATTTGCAGGAAGAGGCGTGGTCGGCGCTGGTGCGGCCCGAGGTGACGGGGCGCGTGGTGCTGGGCGCGCCCGACGACTATATGGCCGCGCTGCTCTCTCCAGTGCTCAGGCGCTTTTCGACGCTTTATCCGCATGTGGAGATCGAGATCGTGTGCGCGCAGAGCGTGGCGCTCGGGCCGATGCTGGCCGACAACAAGATCGACGTGGCCTTCGTCACGCGCGACAAAAAATTGCGCGGCGAATTCGTGCGCAGCGAAGACATGGTCTGGGTGGGCTCGCCCGACGATCCGGCGCCGCTCTCGATCTCGCCGCTGCCGGTGGGCCTTTACGAGCACGGCAGCGTGGCGCGCGCGCATACGGTGGCGGCGCTCGACGCGGCGCGCATCCGCTATCGCGCGGCCTATAGCAGCGCGAGCCTGATGGGGCTGATGGCGACGGTGGAGGCGGGCATTGCGGTGGTGGCGCTCACGCGCTGCAGCGTGCCGCCGCGCTTCGAGGTCCTCGGCGAGGCGCAGGGGCTGCCGAAGATCGAGCCGCTCGACATCATCGTTGCACGCAGCGTGAAATCGAATCGGGCGACCTGCGATTATTTCGTACAGCAGATGGTTCAGGATCTTTCGGTGCGGCGTCAGCGCGCGTAGGCGGCGCACGTGGCGAACGTGGCGCGAGAGGCGAGTGCGTTGCAAACGCTGGTTGTCGGCGAGCCATATAATTGGAGCCAGTCCGCTTCGAAGGTGTCCGGCAGGCGCAAAGAGCGCGAACATCATCGGAGCGTCAGGCTGTTTCCGGGTCTTTTCGATTCCTTCGCATAGCGAGCCGCCTCCATGTCCGACCTCGATTTCCGTTTCGACCTCGATCGTTATTTCGCGCGCATCGGTTACAGCGGCGAGCGCAAAGCGTCGCTCGACGTGCTGCGCGCACTGCATCGCCTGCATCCGCGTGCGATCGCTTTCGAGAATCTCGATCCGTTTGCCGCGCGCGGCGTGTCGGTCGCGCCGCCGGATGTGTTCGCCAAGCTCGTGGCATCGCGGCGCGGCGGCTATTGTTTCGAGCACAACACGGTGCTTGCGCATGCGCTCATGCAACTGGGCTTTCGCATCGAGCCGCTGGCCGCGCGCGTGCTCTTCGGCCGCCCGCAAGGCACGATCACGTCGCGCACGCACATGCTGCTGCGCGTGCAGGCGGACGGCGCGGCCTGGCTCGCCGACGTGGGTTTTGGCAGCGCCTCGCTGTGCGCGCCGCTGGCGTTCGCCGAGCGCGGCGCGCAGGAGACGCTGCTCGAGCCCGCGCGGCTCACGCCGCTTGGCGAGCGCGAGTGGAAACTCGAGCAGTTCGACGGCAATGAGTGGATCGACGTCTATCGCTTCGACGACGCGCCCGCGCAATGGGTCGACTACGAAATGGCGAACTGGTACACGTCGGCATCGCCGCAATCGTTCTTCAGGGAGAGCCTGATTGCCTGCATCGCGCGCGAAGACAGCCGCGCGATTCTGTTCAACGACCGCTATACGGAGCGCGACGCCACGGGCCAGCGCACGACGGAGCGCATGATCGGGAATGCGGGCGAACTCGCGCGCTGCCTGAACGAGCGCTTCGATCTGGATACGGTGGGCTTCGACATGGATGCGCTGTTCGCGCGCGTGCAAGGGCGGGGCGCCAGTCGCTGAAGCACTCGCTCGAAGCACCCGCTCGAAGCACCCGCTCGACGCACCCGCTCGAAGCACCCGCTCGACGCACCCACTCGAAGCGCTCACTCCGGCCGACACAGGAGGACATGGTGGACCAATCTCTCGTCAAGCGCCTGTTCACGCAGACGTTCATCTGGCTGGTGTTCCAGGGCGCGCTGGTGTTCGCCGGGGCGGGCACGCTGGCGTGGGCCGCGGCATGGCTCTGGCTGCTCGAATGGGCGGTGCTGGGCACATGGATCGGCCTGTGGCTCGCGCGCACCGACCCGGGCCTGCTCGCCGAACGTCTCGCGCCATTCGCGCAGCGCGGGCAGGCGGGCTGGGACCGCATCTTCATGATGGCGGTCGCGGTGTGCTGGTGCGCGTGGCTGGTTTTCATGGGCATCGACGCCATGCGCTTTCGCTGGTCGCACGTGCCGTTCTGGCTCGGCGTGTGCGGCGCGCTGGGGATCTTCATTGGCCTGTACGCCACGCGCGCGGTGTTCGCGGCCAATCGCTATGCGGCGCCTGTCGTGAAGATCCAGCGCGAACGCGGCCACACCGTGACCGATAGCGGCCCGTATGCCTACGTGCGCCATCCCATGTATGCGTTCGCGATCCCGCTGCTGGCGGGCACGCCGCTCATGCTCGGCTCGTGGTGGGGCCTCGCGTGCGTGCCGTTCATGGTGGCGGGCATCGGCTGGCGCGCCGTGCGGGAAGAGCGCGCGCTAGCCGCGGAACTGCCGGGCTATAGCGCGTATCTGGAGCGGGTGAAGTATCGGTTCGTGCCTGGCGTCTGGTGAGCCGGGTGAATCGTGTGAATTGCTTGGATCGCGTGGATCGCGTGGATCGTGCGAAGCGCGCGAGGGCCGGGCGCGTGGGCGTCCCCCGTGCCCGGCGCGCTCAGCGGACGCTGGCGGCACCCGCGCCGCCGGTGCCCGCCAGTTCATTTGCATAGCGCCGATAAAGCCAGGCGAGCGCCGCGCTCGTGAGCAGCGCGAAGACCACATTGACGGCACTCTGCCCGATGGCGAGCACGGTGACCCACGCGGGCGTCTGCACGCTTTCGGGCGTGACGCCCGCGATGCCGAGGCCGATCAGCGCGACCACGCCGCATGCGAGCAGCGGCAGCGCCGCGACGCACGAGACGCCCAGCACGCTCCAGAAGTGTCCGCGGCTGTCCCGCCACGCGGCGCCGAGCGCGAAGCGCCCGCCGATTGCGAGAGACGGATAGAGCAGGCTGAGCCGCACGCCGACGAACACCCAGATCGCGCCGACGATCAGCGAAAGAAAGGCCACGCCGCCTTCGTGTTGCGGGCGCAGCACCAGCCAGAAGGCGGCCGCGATACCCAGCAGCGCGAGCATCATGACGAAGCCCAGCCCCACGATGCGCGCGAAGGGCTTCGCGCCGGACGCCATGAGCGGCGTCGCGCGCTCGCCGAGCAGCACGAAGCGGTAAACCTTCAGCATGAACCAGACATAAACAAGCGCATTGAGCAGCGAGGCCAGGTTGGCGGCCAGCACGAGGCCGGCCGACGGCGCCTCGCCCTCTCCCGGGATGGGCCGGCCGGCCAGCCCGAGCCAGCCGAGCGCGGCGTAGGCCACGAAGGTGCCGAGCACGAGCGCCGGCATGCGTGTGAGCGCTTCCCACGCGCTTGCCCAAGCGCGTTTCACGCATTCCATGAAGGTCATCTGCTGCATGGCTCTCATCGTTGAAGTTACAGACGGCCTACAGTCTAACGCGGCGCGGGTAGCGCTCGCGTGGATGCGCGCTTTATTTGACGGCGAAGAGCGTGAGGTTCATGAAGACCTTGAACGCGAAGCCCAGCGAGACCGCCGCGCCCACGCCGCCGCACCAGAGCAGCGCGAACCAGAGCCAGCCGGGCAGGACATGCCTGGCGCGCGGGACGATCATTGCGGGCTCGTTTGCCTTAGTGGTAGTGATGGGTGTCGCCATGACGGAGCTTGCCTCGGAAGACCCAGTAGCTCATCGCCGTGTACGCGACGATGACGGGCAAAATGAATGACGCGCCAACCAGCGTGAAGGTCTGGCTTTCGTGTGGCGCGGCCGCTTGCCAGAGCGTGAGATGCTGCGGGATCGCATACGGCCACAGGCTCACGAGCAGCCCAACGTAGCCGAGCAGCACGAGCGCGAGCGCGGCGGCGAACGGCGTTTTGTGATGACGCGATAGCACGGCCCAGCGCATCCACACGGCGCATGCGAGCACGAGCAGCGGCACCGGCGCGAGCCGCCAGAACAGCCCCGAGCCGAACCAGCGTTGCGCAATGGCCGGGTCTTGCAGCGGCGTCCACACGCTCACGAGCGCGATGAAGCCGAGCAGCATGACCGTGAGCGGCCACACGAGCTTGTGCAGGCGGCGCTGCAGATCGCCTTCGGTCTTGGCGACGAGCCAGCAACTGCCGAGCAGCGCATAGGTGGCCACGAGCCCGAAGCCCGTGAGCAGGCTGAACGGCGTGAGCCAGCCGAAGGCGTCGCCGGCGAAGCGCCCGTCGGCCATCGGAATGCCTTGCAGGAAGGCGCCCAGCGCGATGCCCTGGAAGAACGCCGCGCCCGTCGATCCGCCAATGAACGCGAGATCCCACAGATGCTTCGTGCGGTTGGCCTTCGCGCGAATCTCGAAGGCCACGCCGCGGAAGATCAGGCACACGAGCATGAACACGAGCGGCAGATAGAGCGCCGAGAGCACCGTCGAATAGACGATGGGAAACACGGCAAAAAGCCCCGCGCCACCGAGCACGAGCCAGGTCTCGTTGCCGTCCCAGACCGGCGCGACCGTGTTCATCATGAGATCGCGCTCTTCTTCGTCGGGAAAGAGCGGAAACACGATGCCGATGCCCAGATCGAAGCCGTCCAGCACCACGTAGAGTAAAAGACCGAGCGCGATGATCGCGGCCCAGATGACGGTGACGTCCATGTTTGCGTTGCCTCGTTTCGAATGCGGTTCGTGCGGGTCGGGTGGTTCTTTGCGGTTCGTCGCGTCAGGCGTCGATCAACTGATCGGCGGCGGCAGGCGCACGGCGCGCGGGTTGGTTCACCGTGAGCGCGGCAGGCGCTGCGGGCGCGAACCGCGCCCGCTCGCCAGGCACGCCGCGTTGCGGATCGGGTTGCCCGAGCGGCCGGGTGGCGGGCGGCTGGGAGCCTGGCATGGCGCCGGGCAGCGCGGGGCCGGTGCGCATGAGCTTGAGCAGGTAATAGATGCCCGTGCCGAACACGAGGAAGTACACGACGATAAACGCCATCAGCGAGACGCCCACCTGCTGCGCCGTGAGCGGCGAGACGGCTTGCGAGGTCCGCATCACGCCGTAGACCACCCACGGCTGGCGGCCCGCCTCGGTCGTGATCCAGCCCGCGAGCAGCGTGATGAAACCCGTGGGGCCCATGGCCAATGCGAAGCGCTGGAACGCGCGCGACTCGTAGAGCGTGCCGCGCCGGCGCAGCCACCAGCCCGCCACGCCCAGCACGATCATCAGCATGCCCAGCCCCACCATCACGCGGAAGGTCCAGAACAGCAGCGTCGAGTTCGGGCGTTCTTCGCGCGGGAACGACTTGAGGCCCTGGATTTCGCCGTCCCAGCTATGCGTGAGGATCAGGCTGCCCAGATGCGGAATCTTCACGGCGTAGCGCGTGGTTTCCGCCTGCATGTCGGGAATGCCGAACAAGTTGAGCGCGGTGCCGCCCTGCTCGGTGTCCCAGATGCCTTCGATCGCGGCGATCTTGGCCGGCTGGTATTCGCGCGTGTTCAGGCCGTGCGCGTCGCCCACGATGGCCTGCACGGGCGCGAGCACGAGCAGCAGGCCGAGCGCCATTGCGAACATCTTTTTCACGGCCGCGTCGCGCCGGCCCTTGAGCAGGTGCCACGCGCCGGTCGCGGCCACCACGAGCGCGGCCACGATGAACGCGGCAATCGCCATGTGCGCGAGACGGTACGGGAACGAGGGGTTGAAGATGATCTTGAACCAGTCGGTGGGCACGACATGGCCGTCCACCACCTTGAAGCCTTGCGGCGTCTGCATCCAGCTATTCGAAGCGAGAATCCAGAAGGTGGAGATGAGCGTGCCGATGGCCACCATCAGCGTTGCGCCGAAGTGCGCGCGCGGGCTCACGCGGTTCCAGCCGAACAGCATGATGCCGAGGAAGCCCGCTTCAAGGAAGAACGCGGTCATCACTTCGTACATCAGCAGCGGCCCGGTGATGGGGCCCGCGAACGAGGAGAAGCCGGCCCAGTTGGTGCCGAACTCGTAGCTCATGACCACGCCCGAGACCACGCCCATGCCGAAGGCCACGGCGAAGATCTTCGACCAGAACAGGCACAGGTCTTTGTAGAACGGTTTGCGCGTCTTGAGCCAGCAGGCTTCGAGCACCGCGATGAAGCTCGCGAGGCCGATGGAGAGCGCCGGAAAAACGATGTGGAAGGAGACGGTGAAGGCGAATTGCAGCCGGGCGAGATCGAATGCCGAGAGGGACGATAGCGCCTGTAATGCGGGGATGGACGATTGCATGTGCGGGCCTGCTGTGTGCTTGCGTGGCGGAAAGCGTTTTCGCGCGTGATGCGTCGTGCGAATGGACGTAAGCGTAGGGGAACAGGGCGCGTTGTGCTGCACTGCGACGTGCGCCAGCATGTCGCAGCAGTCAATCGTTAAGCGACTAAATTGTGCGCTAAATCGTTGATGGAGATCAGTTTAGATTAAGGATTCACTGGAGATTGATTGGGCGCATTGGTGTGCGCGCTGCGTCAATTTGCGTCAAATCGAGTGCGATTCGTGGTGCTGACGCGTGCGGTGCGTCAATCCGCCCAGGTGCGGAAATGCGCGGCGTGAGACCCGGATTGGCGGGGCGGGTGCGAGGCCGTGCGGTGTCTTGCGGAACGGACAGTCGAAGGCGCGGAACGGCCTCGCGATAAATCGTCAGGATGACGATCTAATTAATGGCGTGGGGTCTCAGCGCGGATCGCTCCACAGCTTGCCGCCCGTGGCCCAGTCTTCGGTCTTCACGTCGGTGAAGATGATGTCGACGGACTGGGCGTCCACGCCCAGCACCTTGCAGGTGGTCTCGGTGAGCGCGGCGGCCAGTTCGCGCTTTTTCTCGACGCTGCGGCCTTCGAACATTTCGATGTGGAAAGTCGGCATGGGGATCTCCTTGTTTGCAGGGGTAGTGAAACAGATTCGGTTGTCGGGCTCAGTCGCCAGGTTCAGTCGCCGGGTTTAGTCACGATACGACGTGTCGATGCGGTCGAGCTTGCGCAACAGCGCGGGCCATTCGAGCACGCCCTCGATCGCGCCGCCGTCGCGCAGTTGCTCGGCCGTGTGCGCGCAGACCTCGGGCGTCGGCATCACGAGCGGCACGCCGCCCGCCTGGGCCTGCAACTGGATTTCGCAGGCCTTGATGAGCGTTGCCATGAGCACCCATGCTTCAGCGATGGTGCGGCCCGTGGTGAGCGTGCCGTGGTTGCGCAACAGCATCGCGGGATGCGCGCCCAGGCTCTCGGTGAGTCGCGCGCCTTCGGCGGGCGAGAACGCGAGCCCCTCGTAGTCGTGCCAGCCGAGCTGGCCGTAGAAGCGCAGCGCGTGCTGCGAGGCGGGCAGCAGGCCGTCGCGCTGGATCGAGACGGCGATGCCCGCCGTGTTGTGCAGATGCATCACGCACACGGCGTCGGGGCGCGCGAGGTGCACGGCCGCGTGCAGCGCGAAGCCGGTGGCGTTGACCGGATGCTCGCTCTTGCCGACGATGCGGCCTTCGGTGTCGATCTTCACGAGATTCGAGGCGCACACCTCGTCGAAAGCGAGACCGAACGGGTTGATCAGGAAGCGGCCGGGCTCGCCGGGCACGGCGGCGGAGACGTGCGTGTAGATCAGGTCGTCCCAGCCGTAGAGCGCGATGAGCCGATAGGCGGCGGCAAGGTCCACGCGCAACTGCTGCTCCGCGGCGGAGGGCGGTGCGGCGTCGGTGGCGATGCCGGCCGGACGATGGGCGAATGACATGGGCGGCTCTCCTTCAGCGAACTTCAATGAATATCAGTGAATGTCGGGGCGGGCGCGCGGCTCGGCCTGCAGCCCGGTTTGCGGTCCGGAGTGCGATTCGATGGGCGCGCCGCCTGGCGTTCCAATGGGTGTTCCAACGGATGCTCCGGGATGCGCGCCGACGGGAATTTCGATCGGCACTCCCGTTTGCGCCCCGGTTAATGCTCCAGTGAGCGATCCGATTTGCGGCGCGGCGAGCCGGCCCGTTTCGTCGGGCAGCAAGCCGCGCGCGGCGTTGGCGCCCGTTTCGGGCGCTGCGCCGATCGCGTTCATCTGGTGCAGCCGGTGCCAGCCTGGCACGACCAGACGCCAGGCGCTGTGCACGGTCCACCCGGCGAGCGCGAACGGCGCGGTCATGCCGGGCAGGCCCAGGCGCGTGGCGGCCAGATGCAGCGCCGCGGCAAGCATGGTCGCACAGATTGCGGCGCGCGGCCCGAGCGCGCTGGCGGCGAGCGCCGCGAGCGCGCCGTTGAAACCGCAGAGGCCCGTCACGAAACTGCCGGGCGGCGCGCCGAAAATCACTTCGACGACGCTGGCGAGCGCCGCGCCGCCAAGCGCATAGGCCGCGGCCTCGCGCGACGACCAGGCGAGGCCCGCGAGCAGCACGAGACCGGAGAGCGCGCCCGTGGCGAACGTGGTTTGCGCGACGCCGCTCAATACGCCCGTCACCGCGTCCAGCCAGGGCCGTGCAAGGTGGGTCGATGCCAGCGCGCTGGCCGTGGCGGCGCGATTGCCGCCGGGGCCCAGCGCGAGCCACGGCCAGGTCGCGAGGAGGCAGGGCGCCGAATAGACGGAGAGGCCCGTGCGGCGCAGCCACCGCGCGAGCGGTGCGCCTATCCATGCGGTGGCCGCCGCCGCGAGCACCGCGAGGAGGGTGGCCACGACGATGTTGCCCGCGAAGGTGAACGCCGCCAGTGCGGCGAGCGCGCCGTTGAAGCCCACGAGGCCGTCGCGGACCGTCGCGCGCGAGTGGCCGGCCCGCCGCGCGCAGAGATTGGCCGTCGTCGCGCCGATCAAGGCCGCGCATGCGAGCCACACGTCACATAGCGCGAGCGCCGCGAGCAGGCAGATGCCGGTGCCGGCATGCCGTTGCAGGACGATCTGGCCGAGGCTGCGCAGGAGCGTGCGCAGCGTTTCAGCGGGTCCTGGCGGGGTGTCCGTGGGGGGGGCGTCGGCGGGGAGGCTGGCGAAAGCGGCGTCCGGATTGGCTTGAGCGGGCGCAGGGGTGGACATGATGGGCGAACGGGAGCGAGGTAGGCGCGGCCTGGGAAATGCGGATTCGAGCGGGTAAGGGCCAAGGTTGACCATCGACGCGGACCAAAATCGGCGGGTCGAAACCGCGCCCGGTCGACCTGCATCGCGAGAATAGGCGAAGCGGCACATTTTGCGCATGCGCCGGCGTTGATAGTCAATATTTGCCGATGAAGGGCGAGTGTATTCGATTGCCCAGCCGCGCTGGGGAAGCTTCGGGAAATGCGGGCGTGCCGCACGGCGCCGCTCCCGGAAACGGCGTCTCCGTGGACGTTTGCGCCGCCGTCTGCGCTACGATGGCCGCTGCGCTCGGGCAACGGCCGGGCGATGGTCGAGCAGCGGTCTTTCACGGAGCCGGAGCAGGGCGGGAGCGCCCGCTCCGGCCGGCAAGGAGGCGAGTCATGCGCGAGGTACGTTGGGCTTCGGAGGAAGGCGAAGGCATCGAGCATCTGGCCTTCGATGCGAGCGGCGGCACGATCCGCGTGGAGAGCGTGGTGGTCGGCCAGCGCTACGGCAAGGCCTATGGCCTTTGCTATACGGTGCATTGCGACGCGCGCTGGCGCGTGACCTATGCGGCGTTCCGCGTGATGGGCGGCAAGGCTTTCGCGATGCATGGCGACGGCCACGGCCACTGGCGCGACGGCGAGGGTCGCGCGCTCGCGGCGATCGAAGGCTGCATCGACATCGATATCGCGGCCACGCCCTTCACGAACACGCTGCCGATCCGGCGCCTGAACCTCGCGCGCGGCGAGCGGCGGCCGATCGAGGTCGCCTATATCGCGGCGCCCGGGCTCGAGCCCAAGCGCGTCGAGCAGGCCTATGTCTGTATCGAGCCGGATCGCGAGTACCGCTACGAAGGCATCTTCCGCGACTTCACCGCGAACCTGCGCGTGGACGAGGACGGCCTCGTGATCGACTATCCCACGCTGTTTCGCCGCTTACCGTCCTTGCCGCGCTGAAGCGGCGAGCCGTATCACACCGCCTCGCCCGCCTGAGTCTTGCCAAACAGCAGATGCTCGATGAGCGTGTTGTCGATGGTCTCGTTGTTGAGCGTGCGCGCGAGCAGCTCGCC
>JAITTX010000109.1 GCA_031286755.1 Paraburkholderia sp. | reverse complement strand
TGGCTGCCCTCGTCCTGCACCTCGAACCAGCCTTGCTTGAACGCGTCGAGCTTCGCGAGCGCGGGCTTGCCCGTGACGCGCACGCCGAACGGCGCGAACGGCGTCTCGCCGGCTTCGATGCCGGCCTCGGCCAGCGCGCGCAGCAACTCGTCGCGGTTCGCCTTGACCGGATTCGCCCGCAGGTCGAGCGGCGCCGGGTAGTTCAGCGCGGCGGCCAGTTGGGCGAGCTCGGCGGCCTCGAAGCGCGTTTCCAGCGCCTTCACGATCCACTCGGGCAAATTGAGCTGCACGCGCTGCGGCAGGCTCGCGGGATCGATCTTCGCGACGTGCTCGAGCCAGGTGGCCTCGGCGTCCGAGACGAACGGACGGATAGCCGAGCGCCCGGCCGTCGCCATCAGGCCGAGCAGCGTGAGACGCCGCGTCGGGCTGCCCGTGCCGCTCTCGGCCAGGTGCGCGAACTCCATGCGCCGGCGCAGCACGGCGAACACCGCCTCGGCGATCACGCCGCGCTCGGCATGGCCGAGCTTCGGATGCTCGCGGAAAAAGCGGCTCGTCACCGCGTCGGCGGGGCCGGTGAACTTGAGGACGTCGGCAAGCAACGTCTCGGTCTGTCCAATCAGGAAACCATGCAATCTCATGCGCCCTCCCCGGCGTGTGTGTTGGCTTGTGCGCCTGTTTTTGCGTTTTCTTGCGCATCGGCCTCGTCGAGGAAGAGCCACTGCGCCTCGGGCGGCGTGAGCGTCACGCGCTCGCCGTCGAGCGCGAGGCGCCCTTCGACGAACCAGCGCACCGCGCGCGGGTAAATCACATGTTCCGTCTCGAGCACGCGCGCGGCGAGCGCCGCGGCGTCGTCGCCGGTGCGCACGGGCACGACCGACTGCACGACGATCGGACCATGATCCAGTGTGGGCGTGACAAAATGGACCGTGGCGCCATGCACGCGGCAGCCCGCGTTGATGGCCTTCTCGTGCGTCTTCAAGCCGGGAAAGCTCGGCAGCAGCGAGGGGTGGACATTGAGCATACGACCCGAATAATGCTGCACGAAGCCCTCGGTCAGCACGCGCATGAAGCCCGCGAGCACGACGAGGTCCGGCGCGTAGCCGTCGATCACCTGGGCGAGCGCCGCGTCGAAGGCGGCGCGCTCGGGATACTGGCGGTGGTCGACGACCGCCGTGGCAATGCCGTGCGACGCCGCGAACGCGAGGCCCGCGGCGTCGGGGCGGTTGGCAATCACGGCGGCGACGCGCGCCGGCCAGGCTTCGTGCGCGCACGCGCGCACGATGGCCTCCATGTTGCTGCCCCGCCCGGAAATCAGAATGACGAGATTTTTCATCCGCGGATTTTATCATCGGGGAAGGCCTCCGACGCTCGCGCGACGGCGATCGTCGCCCCGTGCGTTTATAATCTCCTGTTTAGTCGCGGCCATGGCCGCATGACCGGTCTTGATCGGCGCGCATGGCCCGCGCGCACTTTTCCAGGTTCCCTCAGGTTCCTCCAGGTTCCGCTATCGTGAGAGTCTTCCGCGGTCTTCCCAACGCCGAAAGTCGCGCGCCCTGCGCGCTCACCATCGGCAATTTCGACGGTGTCCACCGCGGGCATCAGGCATTGCTCGCGCGTGTGCGCGAAGCCGCAGACGCGCGCGGCCTGCCCGTCTGCGTGATGACCTTCGAGCCGCATCCGCGCGAGTTCTTCAATCCGGCCAGCGCCCCGCCGCGCATCGCCATGCTGCGCGACAAGCTGGAGGCGCTGCGCGAGAACGGCGTGGACCGCGTCGTGGTCGAGCACTTCAACCAGACGTTCGCGAGCCAGTCGCCCGACACGTTCGTCGAGCGCATCATCGTGGGCGGCCTGCACGCGCGCTGGATGATGATCGGCGACGACTTCCGCTACGGCGCCAAACGCGCCGGCGACTTCGCCTCGCTAAAGGCCGCCGGTCTCGAGCACGGCTTCGAAGTCGAGCAGATGGCCACCGTGGCCGACCCTTCGGGCGTGCGCATCTCCAGCTCCGCCGTGCGCGCCCAGTTGCAGGCCGGCGACCTGGACGCCGCGCGCGCCGCGCTCGGGCGCGGCTATGCGATCAGCGGGCACGTCACGCACGGCCTGAAGCTCGGCCGCGATCTGGGCTTTCCCACGCTGAACCTGCCGATCGGCCACAAGCGGCCGGCGCTCAAGGGCGTCTTCGTCGTGCAGGTGCACGGCATCGCCGACCATCCGCTGCCCGGCGTCGCGAGCCTCGGCGTGCGCCCGACGGTGGACGACTCGGGCCGCGTGCTGCTCGAAGTGCATCTGCTCGACTGGCACGGCGACGCCTACGGCAAGCTCGTGCGCGTCGAGTTCCTCAAGAAACTGCGCGACGAGGAGAAGTTCGCCGACCTCGAAACGCTCACCGCCGCGATTGCGCGCGACGTGGCGAACACCCGCGCGTGGTTCGCCGCAGCGGGCATCGACGTAACCGGCAGCCGCTCCACCGGCTTCGCCACCTCGGCCACCGACCGAATTAGGTGAGCCGCGGCCCGTGTGCGTGTCTTGTCCCGCAAAGGCAAGACCACGGCACGCACGGGCTGCCTCGCCCCCAAGGCGCCGCGAGCGAATGCAGTATGCGGCGCCCGAGACGACGGTTGCGCGGCATGGCCGCAAAGCTGACGCCGAGCATCCCCCGAATTCCAAGTGATCTCACCATGAGCGACAAGAAAGCATCCTCCGGCAAGCCGCAGAAGTCCGAATCGAAATACCCCGTCAATCTTCTGGACACCCCGTTCCCGATGCGCGGCGACCTGCCCAGGCGCGAGCCGCAATGGGTCAAGGAGTGGGAAGAGAAAGGCATCTACAAGCAGATTCGCGCGGCCTCGAAGGGCCGCAAGAAGTTCATCCTGCACGACGGCCCGCCGTATGCGAACGGTGACATCCACCTCGGCCACGCGGTCAACAAGATCCTCAAGGACATGATCGTCAAGGCGCGCAATCTCGCCGGCTACGACGCGGTCTACGTGCCGGGCTGGGACTGCCACGGCATGCCGATCGAAATCCAGATCGAAAAGCAGTTCGGCAAGTCGCTGCCGGCCCAGGAAGTAATGAAGAAGGCGCGCGAGTACGCGGCCGGCCAGATCGAGACGCAGAAGGCCGGCTTCAAGCGCCTCGGCGTGCTCGGCGACTGGGACAATCCGTACAAGACCATGAACTTCGTGAACGAGGCGAACGAAATCCGCGCGCTCGCGAAGATCATCGAGAAGGGCTACGTGTTCCGGGGCCTGAAGCCCGTGAACTGGTGCTTCGACTGCGGCTCGGCGCTGGCCGAGGCCGAGGTCGAGTACAAGGACAAGACCGATCCGACCATCGACGTGCTGTTCACGTTCGCGCAGCCCGAGCAGACGGCGAAGGCGTTCGGCCTCGCCGCCCTGCCGCGCGAGGAAGGCGGCATCGTGATCTGGACCACTACGCCGTGGACCATCCCGTCGAACCAGGCGCTCAACGTGCATCCGGAGATCGACTACGCGCTCGTCGA
>JAITTX010000107.1 GCA_031286755.1 Paraburkholderia sp. | reverse complement strand
TTGCTCGATCTCTGGACGCAAGGGCGCCTGCCGATCAAGTCGGTGCTGATCGTCACGCACAACATCGAGGAAGCGGTGTTCATGTGCGACCGCATTCTCGTTTTGTCGTCGAATCCGGGGCGCGTGGTGGCCGAGATCAAGGTGCCGTTCAAGCACCCGCGCAACCGTCTGGACCCGGCGTTCCGCAAGCTCGTGGACGACATCTACGCGAAGATGACCGCCCGCCAGGTGGGCGAGACCACGAAGAAGGGGCTCGAGCTCGGCAGCTGGCTGCCGCGCGTGTCGACCAACCTGATGGCCGGTCTGATCGAGACGCTGGCGGCGGCGCCGTATCACGGCCGCGCCGACATGCCGGAGATCGCGCGCTCGCTGCATCTCGAAGTGGACGACCTGTTCCCGATCGCCGAAGTGCTCCAGTACCTCGGGTTCGCCGACGTGCGCGAAGGCGACGTGCTGCTCACGCCGCCCGCGCGCGTGTTCGCGGAATTCGGCACGCAGGAGCGCAAGATGATGTTCGCCGAGCATCTATTGCGTCACGTGCCGCTCGCGGCGCGCATCAAGAAAGTGCTCAACGAGCGCCCGGGTCACCGCGCGCCGCGCGTGCGCTTCGAGCAGGAGCTCGAAGACTTTCTCTCGGACGGCGCCGCGGAAGAGACGCTCGACACCGTCATCGACTGGGGCCGTTACGGCGAGATCTTTTCGTACAACGACCAGTCGGAAATCTTCAGCCTCGAAGACGTGGAGTCCTGATCGTCCGGTGGTTCGGGCGGCGCGTGATCATGTGCCGCTTCACGCCTTGTCATGGCAATGCAAAAAGGTCGCCTCGGCGACCTTTTTTGCGTGCTTCGTGAACGCTTGAAGGGGCTCGAGACGGGCGCCCCAGCGCCCGGCAAGCCCTGATCGGGCGCTATTGCAGCGTGCCCCAGCGCTCCACCGCCGGCTCGGCCGTCGCCCATTTCCAGCCGCTCTCGTCGCGGCAGGTGCTGGCCGTGTACCACTGCTCGGGTGCGTTGCCGGCATCGCCGTCCTGCACCGAGAACACGAATTCCTTGCATAGCGCGAGCGCCGAAGCAAACGCGCGCGTCACGCGCACCTGGCCGTGACCGTTTTCCACCGGCAACTGGTGCTTGATGCGCCAGATGTCCATGCCGCCCACGGGCAGGCGTCCGGCCGTCTCGGCCAGCATTTCCTGCTGGTCGGCGTGCATGCTCTTCATGAAGCGGTTGACCGCCTCGTCGGTGGCGGCCTGCACCGCGATACCCACGCCCACGCCCACCGCCGGATTCGCCGTCACGATGCCGGTGGCGGCGGCCGCCGCCGCACCGCTGGCCGCGCCGATCGACGAGCAGCCGCTCGACGCGAGCGCGACACCCACGCAGAGCGCGGCGAGCGCGACGGCGCGCGCGGCCATGCGTGGAGCGGGTTGTTTTTGCGCGGCGCGCAGGCGCGCCATGGGCCTGGCGAGCGCGCCGGGCGGGTTCGATGTATCGAGGGCGTCGAGCCCGTCGAGCGCGGCGTAGCCGTTCGTGCCGCTCATTGCAGCGCGCCCCAGCGGTCGGTTGCCGGTTCCGCGGACGCCCACTTCCACGCCTCGCCGTCGCGGCAGACCGAGGCCACGTAGAACGCGCTGGAGGCCGGGGCGTCCTTGGTCGCGTCCTGATCGACGGAGAACACGATCTCCTTGCAATCGAGCTCGCCGCTGCTGATCGTGCGGCTCACGGTGACGCGGCCATGCGCGTCGTCCTCGATGGGAAACGAATGGACGATGGACCAGGGCGCCACGCCGCCCACGTCGAGCGGGCCGGCGGCCTGCGCGATGCTGTCCTGGGTGTTGCGGTGGACCACGCGCTCCGAATACTGCACGCCGGTCTTCGCGGCGGCTACAGCGGCGAGACCGATGCCGGTGGCGACCGCCGCGTTGTTCGTCACTTTCGAGGCGAGTGCAGCTCCAGCCACGCCGGCGCCCGTTTGGGCACCTTCGGAGTAGAGCGAGCTGCATGCGGAGCAGGCGAGACTCGCGACGGCGGCGAGCAGCGTGAGCGACGCTGCGCGTCGCCAGCGCAGGCTCGAAGCGAGAGGTCGGGAGAGCGCCGCGGCGGCCGAAGGCGCGATTCGCGGAGCCGGCGTTGGCGCATTGCACGCCAGTGCACTTCGTTCTTGCATGTTATTTCCCTGCCGCTTGCGGCTGGAAGCCGCCCTGCGCGGGCCTCCAGCACGTTTTGGTGCTGCGGATTGTGCAGGATGGCCTATATAAAAGGGATAGGGAAAATGCAAAAAATTGAAAAACGTCGTGCGCCGTTGGCAGTTACGTGCTTGAGGGCGCCGTCTTTGCATGCGTTTTGAGTCGGCGTATCCGGCTGGCGCATCGTTGCTGGCGCACCCATGCCGATATGCGCGTTCAGCCTGCGTTGGCGCCGCTCTCGTCTTCGTCCGGCGTGTTCGCGTCGCTGTCGTCGGCGCCGTAGCTGCCGAGCCGGTTGTAGAGCGTCTTCAGGCTCACGCCCAGCGTGCGCGCCGCGAGCCGCTTGTCGCCGCCGCAGTACTTGAGCGTGCCGAGAATGATCTGCTTTTGGGCGTCGGCGAGCGGCGTGCCGATCCACACGCTCATCGCGTCGCCCTGCGTGACGGGCTTTTTCACGCGCGGCACGAGCTGCGGATGGGCGATCTCGACCGTCTTCTCCGCGAGGATGAACGCGCGGTACACGGCGTTCTTGAGTTCGCGCACGTTGCCGGGCCACGACCAGTTGCGCACGGTCTCGAGCGCGCGCTTGCTGAAGACCTTCTGCGTGCCGCCTTCCTCGTTGAGCTCGTTGAGAAAGAACTGGGCGAGCAGTTCGCGGTCGCGCTCGCGCTCGCGCAACGGCGGCGCGCGCAGCGGAAACACGGCGAGGCGATACATCAGATCCTCGCGCAGCGCATTCTCTTTCACGGCCGCCACGGGATCGCGATTGGTGGCCGCGATGATGCGCACGTCGCCCTGGATCGCCCCGTTGCTGCCGACCGGATAGTACTCGCCGGTTTCGAGCGCGCGCAGCAGCTTCACCTGATGCAGCAGCGACATCTCGGTCACCTCGTCGAGAAAGAGCGTGCCGCCGCGCGCGTGCTCGAAGTGGCCGTCGCGCGCCTGCAAGGCGCCCGTGAAGCTGCCTTTCTCGTGGCCGAACAGCTCGGCCTCGATCAGGTCGTCGGGAATCGCGCCGCAGTTCACGGCGATGAACGGGCCGTCACGGCGGTTGCTCTGCGCGTGGATCGTGCGCGCCACGAGCTCCTTGCCGGTGCCCGATTCGCCCACGATCAGCGCGGTGGCGTCGGTGAGCGCCACGCGCTCGATCTGTTCGTAGAGCTCCTGCATGATTGCCGAAGAGCCGTACAGCAAGCCATACGACTGCAAGCCCGCAACACGCGGGCCGGGCGGGTCGCTGCGGCGCGTTTCGCTGCCTTTCTCGTTGCGCCGTTCGGCGCGCTGTTCGTCTCGTTCGACGGCGGGCAAGCCCGGCTCGATTGACGCCATGGCGTATTCGTCCTGCAAATTTGGGGTGTGTGGCCAGAAGCCGGAAAGCGCTCGCGGCCCGTGTCGGGCTGGCGCGGCGCGTGGGCAAGGCCCCCGGAGCCCAAGCCGTCGGACCGGCCGCGCCGCTGCAGCAGGCGGCCTTGCCGGCTCGCCTGACAAGCAGCCTTTGCCGGCGGACCTTGCGGGGCACCCCGGCAGGCCGTCCTTACAGGCCGTCCTGGACTCGCGCGGAGCATCCCGCGCCGACGGCCTCGGAATCTTCATCTCGTAAACATTTAACCACTGCCGCGCCTTGCAGGGCAATGGACATGGCCGTGTTGCGCGTGCCCTGGTGTGCCGTTGAACGGCATTCGCGGCCCCGGGGTGCCTTCGTCTGGCATGTCTAATGCTACGCAACATCTACCTTCGCGGGGCGTCTACGCTATAGCGGACGGGGGGCGGCAGGCCGGGCCGCAACTGGCTCCCGGCGCTCGCTGGCGGCGCGCGAACCGGACGCCGCCGGATCGAAATGCTCCAAACCCCTTCACTGGCGACGAATTTGGGAGAGTGCGACATGGCGAGGAATAAGCCTGGCTTGATTGGGACCCTGTTTGCGGTGGGGGCGCTTGGCGCGACGGCCGGCATGCTGGCGTGGCGCTGGTCGCAGCGGCATCGCATGCAGCGGCAGAGTTTCTATCGTGATCTGAGCCGCTGGGAAGGCGAGGGCGGCGCGCTGGTGGAGAACGGTGCCGGCGCCCCGGATGTGGCCGCCGCAGACAGCACCGCGGGCATGGCCGACACAATGGGCGTCACACGCTCAGTGAGCAAGGCGGCGCGCGTACCGGTCAACGGCCCGTCGAGCGAGAGTTCGAGCGGCGCCTGGCCGTTTCCGCATGGGAGCGGTGACCCGGCAACGCGGCACTGAGGCAACGCGTCCGCGCGAGCGAGGCCGTTCCTCGTCTCGCAATCCCACACGCGGCGAGAGCAGCCGCGCGGCGCGGCCGTGCGCCGAGAAACGTGCGCAAGCCTATCTCGATTGAGTCTATAATAGTCATATCCACAACAATCGAGGTTTGGGTTGCGTGCTGGCCGCGGTATTGTTGCGTTAGTGCAGCTAAAGCCGCTCACTCGCCGTCTAGAGCGCCCCCGACCGTTTCGTACTCCCCTGCAGCGCGACAGCATGCACCGCGAAGCTTGCGGCGCCGGCTCACGTTGCCTCGCGGCCCGTGCTTGCCGCGCCGCCGCGTCTGTCGCGCATGGGAGCCACTCATCTTTCAGGGCTGACGAGACGCGATGCCACATGTATTGATTGTCGATGACGACGCGCAAACCCGCGAAGCACTCGCCGCCGTGGTGGCGGAAGACGGGCTCACCACCGCGCAGGCAGGCGACCTGCGCGAGGCGCGCATCCAACTGATCCGGCAGATGCCGGACGTCGTCTTCACCGACCTGAAGCTGCCCGACGGCAGTGGCACGGATCTCTTCCAGGACCTCGACCCGCGCTCGGGCGTGGAACTCGTCGTCATCACTGGTCATGCGAGCGTGGAGACGGCCGTCGACGCGCTCAAGTCGGGCGCCATCGACTATCTGGTCAAGCCGATCAACCTCCAGCGCGTGAAGGCGATTCTCAATCGCTTGCCGCGCGCGGGCGATCTCAAGGCCGAAATCGGCACGCTGCGCGGCGAGTTGCGCCGCATGGGGCGCTTCGGCCTCATGATGGGCAATTCGCCGGCCATGCAGGAGGTCTACGACCAGATCGGCCGCGTCGCGCCCACGCCGGCGTCCGTCATGCTGGTGGGCGAGTCGGGCACGGGCAAGGAAGTGGCTGCCCAGACCATTCATCAATTGAGCCTGCGCCGCAAGCACGAATTCCTCGCCGTGAACTGCGGCGCGATCTCGCCGAACCTGATCGAGTCGGAGATGTTCGGCCACGAACGCGGCTCGTTTACCGGCGCGGACCGGCAGCACAAAGGCTATTTCGAGCGCGCGAACGGCGGCACGCTGTTCCTCGACGAAATCACCGAAATGCCGATCGAGCTGCAGGTGAAGCTGCTGCGCGTGCTGGAGACGGGCATGTTCATGCGCGTGGGCACGACCAAGGAGATCGAGACCGACGTGCGCCTGATCGCGGCCACCAACCGCGACCCGGAGCAGGCCGTCGAGGAGGGTAAGCTGCGCCTCGACCTCTATCACCGGCTCAACGTGTTTCCGATCAGCCTGCCGCCACTGCGCGAGCGCGGCAAGGACGTGGAGCTGCTCGCCCAGGCGTTCCTCGACGAACTCAACGAGCGCCACGGCACGAAAAAGCAGTTCCCCGCGGCCGTGCGCGAGATGCTGGCCGGCTATCCGTGGCCGGGCAACGTGCGGGAGCTGAAGAACTACGTGCAGCGCGCGCACATCATGGCCGGCGCCGAGGGCGATCTCACGGCCGCGGTGCCGTTGCAGATTTCGATTTCGAAGCCCGTTGCGGGCACGGCGGTGACGATCCCGTTCGGCACCTCGCTCGCCGATGCCGATCGCCAGTTGATTCTCGCGACGCTCGAGCAATGCGGCGGCGTGAAGACGCGCGCGGCGGAGATTCTCGGCATCAGCCTGAAGACGCTCTATAACCGGCTCGTCGAGTACGGCAACGAGAACGGCAAGGGCGAGGCCCCCGCGCGCGCCGCAGGCGGCGCCTGAGCGCGCCGCACGCCGCGCCGTGCCCATGTGCGGGTGCAGGCGTGCGTGCGCCGGGATGGGCGCCATTGCCGCGTGCGGCGGCGGAGGGGCTGGTCACTGTGCCGGCGCTGTGCCGGCACGTCGTGCTGGCACGTGCGCTGGTAGGGGGTTTGTGACTTGCTCTG
>JAITTX010000099.1 GCA_031286755.1 Paraburkholderia sp. | reverse complement strand
AGTGCTTCAGGCCCAGGCTCGCGCAGAACTGCGAGAACTCCGGCTGATGCAGATCGACGTACATGCGGCGGCCGCCGTACTGCGCGTCCTGAATGTTGCGGATCACGCCGTAGCACTGGTCGTTCATCAGCACGATCATCACGTTGGCCTTCTCCTGCACGGCAGTCGCGAGCTCGCCCACGTTCACCATCAGGCCGCCGTCGCCCACGAGGCACACGGTCTTCGCGGCCGCGTTCGCGAGCGCCGCGCCGATCGCCATCTGCATGCCCTGGCCGATGCCGCCGCCGAGCGCGTGCACGCCTGCGCGCGGCGAGAAGATCTTCAGCAGGCGGTTGCCCCACGTGCTGTTCGAGATCGTGACGTCGCGCACCCAGTTGTAGTCGCGGCCCACGGAGCGTTGCAGCGCTTCCACGAGGCGGCGGTACGGGCCGAGGCCCTTGGCCGTTTCCGACACGGCAACCTCGCGCGCTTCGGCCAGATCGGCGGCGAATTGCGGATCGACCTTGATGCGGTTTTCGAGGCGCGTCGCCAGTGCATCGAGCACGCGCGCGGCGTCGCCGTGCACGAACAACGCGTTGCGGTAGCCGCGGTTATCGGCGAGCGCGTCGGCGTCGACACGATAGAGCGGCTGCGGCAGCCCGAGCTTGTACTTGAGCGTTTCGTTGCCGCGCAGGCGCGAGCCCACCACGAGCATGGCGTCGCACGTCTTGTAGAAGCGCTCGACCGAGGGGCTCACGTTGAACGCGCCCAGCGTGGCCGGATGATCTTCGGGCAGCACGCCACGGCCCTGCACGCTCGTCACCACGCCGAAGCCCAGCGCCACGAGACGCTCCACAGCAGCGCGCGCGTGACGCGTGCCGCCGCCGAGCCACAGCAGCGGGCGCTTTGCCTTCGCGAGTTCGTTCGCCAGTTGCTCCACGCGCGCTTCGTCGTGCGTGAGCGTGGTGAGATGCGGGCCGGTGAGGTCGGCGGGCCACTCGGTCAGCGCGGCCTGAATGTCGATGGGAATCTCCACGCTCACCGGGCCGCTCGGCGCGGTTTGCGCGATGCGCACGGCTTCGCGGATGGTCGGCAGCGCCGTTTCGACCGAGCGCACGCGGAACGCGGCCTTCGAGATCGACTGGAGCATCGACAGTTGATCGGGCGCCTCGTGAATATAGGCGAGGTCCTGATCGAGGTATTCGGTTTCGATCTGGCCAGTGATGTGCAGCACCGCAGTGCCGGCCGTGAGCGCTTCGACCATCGCGCCCGCTGCGTTGCCTGCCGCCGTGCCCGTGCTCGTGAACGCCACGCCCAGGCCGCCCGAGACGCGCGCGAGCCCGTCCGCCATGTTGACCGCGCCCGCTTCGCCGCGTGCGCCCACGTAGCGGATATTACCGCGACGGCCAATGGCGTCGAGAATCGGCATGTTGTGGATCGAGATCACGCCGAAAGCGGTTTGGACTCCGCACTGTTCGAGGAAGGCGGCGATCAGTTCGCCGACGGTGGTTTGATTAGACATGACGTGCAACGCCTCCAGATACATCGATATGACTGCCCGTCGTATAGGACGACAGGGACGTGGCCAGATAAAACAGCGCCTGTGCGGCTTCTTCGGGGCGGCCGAAACGGCCGAGCGGAATGTGCTTCTTGCGTGCGAGCTCGCGCGTCCAGTCTTCCCAGCTCTGGCCCGCGGCCTGCGCCTGCCCGTCGGCTTCGTAGCGGCGGCGCCATTGGCCCGACTCCACGATGCCGATCAGGATCGAGTTCACGCGGATGTGCTCGGGCGCGAGTTCCACCGCGAGCGACTTGATCAGGCTGAGCACGCCCGCACGCGCCGAGGAAGTCGCCACCATATGCGGCTCGGGCTGCAACGCGAGCAGCGAGTTCACGCAGACGATGGAGGCGTTGCCAGCGCTTTCACCCGCCTTTGCGGCGTTGCGCAGCATCGGCAGGAACGCGCGCGTCGGGCGGATGATGCTGAAATACTTGAGGTCCAGTTCTTCGCGCCAGGCTTCGTCGCTGGTATTGGCGAAGGTGGAGACGCGGCCCTGGCCCGCGTTGTTCACGAGCATGTCGGCGCGGCCGAAGCGCTGCTCGACCGCGCCCGCGAAGGCGGCAACGTCGGCGGCATCGAGCACGTCGCAGCGCGCGGCCAGCAGTTGCGCCTGCGGGTGGCGTTCGCGCAATTCGCGCTCGGCGCGCGCGAGGCGGTCGTTGTCGCGGCCGCAGATCGCGACCGCTGCGCCCGCGCGCAAAAAGAGTTCGGCGGTGGCGAGGCCAATGCCGGACGAACCGCCCGTCACCACCGCAACCTGGCCGGTCAAGTCGAGTTGAATCATTTGATCCCCAATGCCTTCATGTAAGGCGAGCTCTTGCTTCGGGCGGCCTGCGGACGATAGTTCAGGCGCTTCGAGAGTTCGTCGGCGGTATGGCGCACCTTGTCGATCAGGCCGCTGTCGAGCAGTTGCGTGTCGATGCCGGGGCGCGGAATGGTGGTCGTCACCACGGCGGCAATGCGGCCCGTGTCGTTGCGCACCGGCGCCGACACCACCGAGATGCCGCGCTCGAACGACGACTCGCTCACGGCGTAGCCGCGCTCGGCGTCCTCGCGAATGCGCTCGTAGAGCGCCTCGATCGTTTCCGGCGTGGAGGGCGTGTAGCGTTCGAGTTGCGGCTCCGGATACAGCGCGCGCAGGTCGTCGAGCGTGAGATCGCCCATCAGCACCTGGCCGTGCGTCGTGGCATACGCGGGCAGACGCGTGCCCACGTTCACCTTCACCGAGCTGAAAATGGGCGCGTGGCTCTGCGCCTTGGCGACGAACACGATGTCGCGTCCGTCACGAATCACGATGTGCGAGGTCAGGCCGGTTGCATCGCGCAGCGCCTCGATCAGCGGCAGGCCGAGATCGGTCAGTTCGAGCGAGCTCAGATATTCGAAGCCGAGGCGCAGCACGGCCACGCCCAGGCGATAGTTGCGGTCGCGGTCGGCGCGCTCGAGAAAGCCGAGCGATTCGAGCGTCTGCAGCAGACGAAACACCGTGGTGCGCGGAATGCCGAGACGCCGCGACAACTCGGGCGCGTCGAGCACCGGCTCGCGCGGCGAGAATTCGGTCAGGATGCGCAGGCCCCGCTCCAGACCCGGCACGCGATAGCTCGTGTCGTTACGGTCTGCGTCGGCGTCGGGGGACGCGCTGGCGAGGTCGGGTGTCATTCCTTAAGCTCCGTAGTACTTAATGTGCGAGGCAGAAATCTTCGATCAGCGCGTTGTACGCGTCGGGCTGCTCGATGTAGCCCGCGTGGCCCGCGCGCGGCACGGTCTGGAACGGCGCCCGCGCGATCTGCGCAAGCCGCTCGCAGGCCGGCGGCGGCGTGATCGTGTCTTCCGCGCCCACGGCAACGGCCATCGGCACCTTGCCCGCGCAGCGCGCGAGGTCGTCGGCGAGGTCGGCGTTCGCGAGCAGATGCGTGGCCTGCGCATAGCCATGCGGCACAATGCGCGACATGTTCCAGCGCACCCAGGCGCGCGATGCATCGCTGGCGTGCGCGCAGAGCATGTTGGCACTGCGCTTTTCCGCCAGACCTTGCGGCCCAAGCTCGGCCAGCATCGCGAGGCGCGCGGCGCGCTTCTCTTCACGCACGGCGGCGTCGGCCGCGCCGTAGCCGCCTGCGGGTGAAATCAGCAGCAGGCCCGCGACGCGTTCCGGATGCGCGGC
>JAITTX010000042.1 GCA_031286755.1 Paraburkholderia sp. | reverse complement strand
TCGGGCGTGACGAGCGGCGTCATGATCCTGCTGTTCATCCTGTGCCTCTCGCCGCTGATCGAGCGCATTCCGCTCGCGGCGCTGGTGGGCGTGATGTTCATCGTCGCGGGGCAGACCTTCGCATGGGGTTCGCTGCGCGTGCTGCACAAGGTGCCGCGCAACGACGCCGTGGTGATCGTCGCGGTGACGGTCATTACCGTGTGCACCGATCTGGCGACGGCCGTGCTCTGCGGCATCGTCATCGCTTCGCTGAATTTCGCGTGGCAGCACGCGCGCGAGTTCCGTTGCGAGACGCGCGACGAAGCTTCGGGCGAGCGCGTCTATGCCCCGCGCGGCACGCTGTTCTTCGCTTCAGCGGCGCATTTCCAGATGCTTTTCGATCCGGCGCGCGACCCCGCGCAAGTGCGGCTCGACTGCGCGCATCTGCAGGTGGCCGACCACTCCGCGATTGCCGCGCTGGAGGCGGTGCAGGCGCGTTACGAGCGCGCGGGCAAGCATCTCGTGTTCGCGAATCTCTCGCCGCGTTGCACGGCATTGCTGGCGCGCGCGCAGGCCGAGGTGCGGCTGGGTGAGGCACGCGTGTAAGCGTTGCGTAATTGTTGCGGAAGCAATTACATGAGCGCGTCGCGCAATGTTGCGTTGATGTTGCGCGGTGTCGCGCACCGGCTTACGCCGTTCTTGCCGCCGGCATGGCGATGCCTTCGAGCACGTCGGTGGCGCGATGCGGTTGCGCGACCTGGTCGATGAGGAACACCTCGCCGCTCGCGTGCCGGGTGCGCAGCGGCAGGATGGCCTGATAGGCCGGCGAGCGATACCAGGCGCGGGCGCGCTCGCGGTCGTCGAACTCGACGACGACCAGGTTGCCGCCGAACTTGCCTTCGAGCCGCTCCACAGGACCGCCGTGAATGATGAAGCGGCCGCCGAACGGCGCGAGCGTGGCGTCGATCCTTTCCAGATACTCGACGATATCGGCGCACAGCTCGGTGTGGTGCAGATGGGCGATGACGTAGGTCGTCATGGTTATCCTCGCGGGTGTGGGGAAAAGGGCGTGAACTGCGAACGAGGATAGGGCGGGGCGCGAGGCGGATCGATTACCTCAGGGGTAAAGCCCGGACCGCGAGAAGGCAAGATTTCAACAAATTTGCGCCCCCTCGCAAAAAAAGCTTGCAAGTTCCTAGGGAAAACCCTAGAATCAACTCGTCTCCTCCATGTCTCCTCCGATATGGATTCAGCCCGCCCTCTCAGGCGGGCTTTTTCTTTTCCGGCGCCGCAAAAAATCCCTGTCCGCGGTGGGCCTGGATCCGCCCCCATTCGCTGGCGGCCAGGCATCGAGAGTAAAATCGCCTGACCGGCGCCCCGCTCGGGACGCTCCAGCGCACCACGCAACGCTCTCGACCTCCCGATGAAACCATCCCCCACGGAAGACAAGACCAGGCGCAAGCGGCCGCCCACCTGGCTGCTCAACACGCTGACCGCGCTCGTGGGCGTGCTCACGCTCGCGCTGGGCGTGGGCTGGCTGATCCGCAGCTGGGTCGTCGACCGCGAGATGCCTTACTTCGCGATTCCGCTCGTGCTTTGCGTGCCGGTGATCGCCGCCGTGGCGTTCCGCAATATCTGGGACTGAAGCCGGGGCCCTGGATCCAGGCGCCCACGCGGGTCAGGACCCGCGCTCCGGGCCTTACCGGCCGAACCGCTCCACACACGCCTGCCGCACGCGCTCGATCGGCGCGCTCCACGTTTCGTCGGCGCTTTGCCGGAAAAGCCGCATCGTGCGCGGATACCACGGCGAATCCTCGCGCTCATGGAGCCAGCGCCAGTCCACGTCGCGGCCCGGCAGCATCACCCAGCAGGGCGTGCCGAGCGAGGCGGCCAGGTGGGCCGTCGAGGTGTCCACGCAGATCAGCAGATCGAGTTGCGAGACGATGGCCGCCGTGTCCACGAAATCGGCAATTTCGGCGCCCAGGTGCAGGAGCGGCTGCTTTGCGCCGGTGCCCGCGCCGGTGTCCGCGCCCGCGCGCTGCGCCTCGTTCGCCTCGTCTTCTCCCGCGCCTTTTTGCAGGCTCACGAACTTCAGTCCCGGCACGCTCCAGAGCGGCGCGAGCACCGCGAGCGAGGGAATCGAGCGATGGCGGTCGTTGTGATGCTGCGGATTGCCCTTCCAGACGAGCCCGATGCGCGGGCCCGCGCCCAGCGTGGCGAGGCGCGCGGCCCATTTATCAACGAGCGCCGGGTCCGGCTCGAAGCGGGCGGGCGGCGGTGTCGTATCGAGGGTGGTGGCGAGGCGCAGCGGCAGGCTCAGCGGGCTCGCCCAGTAGTCGAACTGCGCGGCGCGCGCGGTGGCTTCGGCGTGGGTGAGCACGGCGTCGATGCCCTCGACGCCCGCGAGCACGCGGTGCAGGGCCTCGACGCAGCCGAACGCCACCTGCGCCGCGCCCTGGGCTTTGACGAGGCGCGCGTAGCGGGCGAACTGGAGCATGTCGCCGAGGCCGTCTTCCTGCCATAGCAGCAGCGACTTTCCGGCCAGCGGCTCGCCTTGCCAATGCGTGCAGCTCAGCATCCCGCGCGAGGCGAAATGCACGAAGCCGGTGTTTTCGTAGCGCCGTTCATAGAGGCGCCAGCCTTCCTCGTAGCGGCCCATGGTGATGAGCAGCGTGGCGAGGCGGAACACGGCGTCGCCGTAATCGGGCGCGAGCGCGATGGCGCGGCGGTAGGCGGTCTGCGCTTCGTCGAGCGCCCCCAGCTCCTTCAATACGCCGCCCAGGTTGAAATGGGCCTGAGCGAGTCGAGCATCGCATTCGAGCGCTCGTTCCAGCGCCGCGCGCGCTTCCGCCAGGCGGCCGAGCATGCCCAGCATGCAGCCGAGGTTGTTGAGCGCTTGCGCGTGCGCCGGGGCGAGCCGCAGCGTCGTGCGCCAGGCCGTTTCGGCTTCGGGGTAGCGTTCGAGCTGGTACAGCGCGACGCCCAGGTTGTAATGCGCCTCGATATGGTCGGGACGCAGCGCGAGCGCTTGCCGGTAGAGCAACTCGGCTTCGGTCTGGCGCCCGAGTTCCGTGAGCACGCAGCCGAGGTTGTTGAGCGCCTCGACGTAATCCGGCCGGATCTGGATGGCGAGGCGGCATGCCAGCTCCGCCTCCATCAGCCTGCCGAGCGACTTGAGCAGCGCGCCGTAATTGTTCAGCGCCTCGGGGTATTGCGGCTCGGCGAGCAGCGCCTGGCGCCAGGCTTCCTCGGCGGCTTCGAGGCGTCCGAGCTCGCGCAGCAGGGTGCCGAGATTGTTGTGCGCGCGAGCATGCCGCGGATTGCCCGCGAGCGCCGCGTGGTAAGCCGCTTCGGCTTCGTCGCGGCGGCCGGCTTCGTGCAGGACGATGCCGAGGTTGTAATGCGCGTCCACGTGCTCGGGCTGGTGGGCGAGCGCCATGCGATACGCGAGCTCCGCTTCCTGCGCGCGCCCGAGGCGGTGCAGCACGATGCCGAGATTGCTGTGCGCATCCGCGTGCGTGGGCGCCACGGCGAGCAGGCGCCGCCAGAGCGTTTCGGCGGCGGGCCACTGGCCGAGCGCCGTGAGCATCGCGGCGAGGCCGTGCCAGGCTTCCACGAGCGCGGGCTTTGCCTCGATGCAACGCTGCCATAGCGCTTGCGCCTCGCCGGTCCTGCCGGTGCCCAGCGCGCAGAGCGCGGCCAGATGGAGCGTTTCGGCGCGCCCGGCGTCGTCCGCGCGCGCGTGCGTGCCGACGAGCGGCGCGAGCACGGCGAGCGCCTCGGCGAAGCGGCCTTGCTCGCTGAGCGCGCGCGCTTCCTGCTGGCGCTCGGCGTGGGTGGGCGCATCGGGGAGCGTGTCGGTGATCGTCGAGGTCACGGCGGGGCGGGCGAGAGGGAGGAGGCTACGAGCTTACGACAGACCGCGCGCGGGCAACGGCGCGATTAGAGCGTGCCGGAGCCGCTTATTCGAGCGATCGCGGGCGATCGCGCGCAAGCGCGGGCAAGCGCGATGAAGCGTGACGACGCGGCCGCCCGGTGTTTCGTCGTCGGCGTCGTGGCGCGCTGCGCCCCGTATGCCCAGCATTTCAATACCGTAAGGCGCTGCCGCCGCGCCCGGCAGATTCGGCGCGAGCGCGCTATGCTTCGCAGCATTGCGCACTCATCGTGCACGATCGCGCGGAGGAGCGCACCGCACCGCCAGAGAGAGGAGCATTCGATGCAATATCGCCGTTTTGGCCACACCGGCCTTAGTGTTTCGCGTCTGTGTCTCGGTACGATGACCTTCGGCTTGCAGACCGAAGAGGACGTGTCCCGCCTGATTCTCGACAAGGCCGCCGACGCCGGCATCAACTTCATCGACACCGCCGACGTCTATCCGCTCGGCGGCGGCGAAACGCACGCCGGGCGCACCGAGGAGATCGTCGGGCGCTGGCTCAAGGGCCGCCGCGAGCGCTTCATTCTCGCGACCAAGGCCGTGGGCAAGGTCGGGCCGTCGCCGTGGGATCAAGGGGCCTCGCGCAAGCACCTGCTCGATGCCATCGACACCTCGCTGCGCCGCCTCGGCACCGACTACGTCGATCTCTACCAGCTTCACTCCGACGACTCGGACACGCCGCTCGACGAAACGCTCGAAGCGCTCGACACGATCGTGCGCGCGGGCAAGGCGCGCTATATCGGCGTGTCGAATTTTCTGGCTTACCGGCTCGCGCGCGCGCTCGGCCGCGCCGATGTCTTGCGGCTGGCGCGCTTCGTTTCGGTGCAGCCGCGCTACAACCTGCTGTTCCGCCAGATCGAGCGCGAGCTGCTGCCGCTCGCGGGCGAGGAAGGGCTTGCCGTGATTCCGTACAACCCGCTCGCGGGCGGCCTGCTGACCGGCAAGTACCGGCAGGACAACACGCCCGCCGAAGGGCGCTTCACGCAAAGCGTGGGCGTGGCCGGAAAGATGTATCACGAGCGCTACTGGCACGCGCGCGAGTTCGAGACCATCGAGACGCTGCGCGGCATCGTCGGGCAGGCCGGGCAGTCGCTCACGACCGCTTCGATTGCGTGGGTGCTGGCCAATCCGCTCGTGACATCGGCGCTCATTGGCGCGAGCCGGCCCGAGCAGCTCGATGCGTCCATCGCCGCCGCCGATCTCGAACTCGATCCCGCGCTGAAGGCGCAACTGGACGAGGCGAGCGCTGCGTATCGGCTGGGCGATGCCGCGCGCTGATTGCCGGTTGATAAGGTATCCGGAATAAATCGCCGGAACAGAGCAGGGGCGCCGCGAATGCGTGCGCCCCTGTTGCATGATCCCTACGCCCGGACGCTTTCAATGCAGCGTCAAGGCACCATCACCTGACGCCCCACCACCTTGCCTTGCGCCAGCGCCTCGAGCGCCGCGTTGATTTCGCCGAGCGGCCGGCTCGACACCGGCGAGGGTTGCATCTTGCCCTCGCGCATCAGCGCGACGAGTTCGCGCAATTCGGGCAGCGTGCCCACATAGCTGCCTTCGATCCGCAGCGGCCGCATGGGAATGATCGGCAGCGAGAGCGTGATGTCGCCGCCCATCAGGCCGACGATCACCACGTGCCCGCCGCGCGTGCACGCGTCGAGCGCGAGCTTCACGGTGGGCGTCGCGCCCACCAGATCGAGCACTGCGCGCGCGCCGCCGCCGGTGGCCTTGACGACCTGCTCGACGGCGTCGGGCGCGCGCGCATCGATGGCGGCGAGCGCGCCTTCCTTGAGCGCGGCCTCGCGCTTGGCGGCGTCCACGTCCACCACGATGGCGCCTTTCGCGCCCAGCGCCTTCAATACCTCGATGGCCATCATGCCAAGGCCGCCCGCGCCGATGATCACGACCGGATCGTCATGAATGCGCGCGCCGAACTTCTTGATGGCCGAATACGTGGTGACGCCCGCGCAGGCGAGCGGCGCGGCTTTCACCGGATCGAGGCTGCC
Source organism: Paraburkholderia sp. (assembly GCA_031286755.1). Lineage (GTDB taxonomy): Bacteria > Pseudomonadota > Gammaproteobacteria > Burkholderiales > Burkholderiaceae > Paraburkholderia. Next base: position 6,331 of record JAITTX010000042.1, on the reverse strand, counting down.
GAGATCGACCAGATAGCGCGGATGCGGCACGATCACGTAGTCGGCAAAGCCGCCGTCGCGCATCACGCCGAGCGATTGCGGTTTCGTGCAGATGTTTTCCTCGCCGCGCAGGCACGCCGCGCATTCGCCGCAGCCGATCCACGGATGCACCACCGCCATCGTGCCGGGCTTCACGTCGCCGGCTGCGGAACCCGCGTCGGGACCCACGGCGACCACTTCGCCGCAGATTTCATGGCTCAGCGTGAGCGGCAGCTTGATGCCGCGGTCGGCGAGCGAGAGCTTCTTGCCGCCGCCCAGGTCGTAGTAGCCTTCCCAGATGTGCAGGTCGGAATGGCACAGTCCCGCGGCCTTCACGCGCACGAGCACTTCGGTGCCCTTGGGTTGCGGCGTCTCGCGCTGGACGAGTTCGAGCGGCTGGCCGTGATGGGTCACGCAATAACAACGCATCTGCATCGATGTCTCCGTTGGAGTGGTGTGAAGCGGTGAGGCGATGCTGGTTTGCTCAAATCATAGCGGATGCGCGTGCAATTCGTCCGCCCGTTCGTTTTTGCCGGCTGGGCCGATCGGAAGAGTTCGAAAAGCACCTGAATCCGGGATCTATCGTGTCGGGTTGATTGCATAGCTAACGACAACCGGTTATCCTGCGGTCATGTTCGATCAGTGTCTCTACTTCAACACGTCGGCGCTCGCACGCCGGCTCGAACGCGAGTGGTCCGAGGCGTTCGAGCCCTTCGGCCTCACGCCGCCGCAAGGTTTCATGCTGCGCGCGGTGCTCGAGCGGCCCGGCTCACTCCAGCGCGAGCTGGCGGATCTGCTTTCCATCGCGCGGCCCACGGCCACGCGCGTGCTCGACGGGCTCGAAGCGCGCGGCTACGTGGCGCGCCAGCGCACCGCGGGCGACCAGCGCGAGGTGGCGTTCGTGCCCACGCCGCAAGCCACCTCGATACGCGAGGCGCTCAATCACGCGAGCGCGCAGGTCACGAGCCGCATCAAGCGCTCGCTGGGCGGCGAGGCGTTCGTGGATACCGTGAGCCGGCTGCGCACGGCGCGCGCGACGCTCGGCTAGGGCCGGCCATCAGCGGAAGCAGGCCCGCGCGCGCCAACCCGGTGCGCCTCCACGGACGCACGGGCAGCCTGCGGGGCAGACGCGCCGTCGCCTCGCGCATCATTGCTTCTGGAGTTTCATCATGCGGCGCATGGCTGCTTTCTTTATTTCGACGTGGCTCGCTGCCGCGATTCTCTATCTGGGCCGGCATTCGGTGCCGATGATGGCGCTGAGCGGCGTGCTGGTGTTCGCGGGGCTCGATCTGTTCCGCCCCGACCGGGAGAGCGCCGAGGGCGCGCAGGCCCGCGGCGGCGGCAAGCGGGGCGCTCGCTCGTGAAGCGCCGCGCTTTTTACCGGATTGCAGCGCATCTTGCCGGGTTTGGCGGGACTCGCTGAACCGCTTTGCGCGCGCCGCGCAGCAGAGCGCATGGCGCGCGTCAGGCGTTAGTCAGACGCCGGCTCAAATCTCCTCAGCCCACGACATATTCTCGCGCGCGAGCAGCGCCGAAGACGCGGCCGGCCCGTAGGTGCCCGCCGTATAAATGCGCGGGCGGTCGTTGAGCTCCTTCCAGCCTTCGAGAATCGGCTCCACCCAGCTCCACGCCGCTTCCAGTTCGTCGCGGCGCATGAAGTGCGTGAGGCGCCCGCGAATCACGTCGACGAGCAGGCGCTCGTAGGCTTCCGCGCGGCGCTCCGGAATGGCCTGCTGCAGGTCGAGATTGAGGTTCACCGGCAGCATGTTCATGCCGCTGCCCGGCTCCTTCGCGAGCATCTGCAACTGGATCGATTCCTCGGGCTGAAGCTGGATCACGAGACGGTTGCCGTAGTGGCGCGGGCCGCTCGGGAAGATCGAGAAGGGCAGGTCCGCGAATTCGATCACGATCTCCGACTGGCGTTTTTGCATGCGCTTGCCCGTGCGCAGGAAGAACGGCACGTTGGCCCAGCGCCAGTTGTTGATGTGCGCGCGCAGCGCCACGAAGGTTTCCGCCTTGCTGTTCGCCGGCACGTTGTCTTCTTCGAGGTAGCCCTTCACCGGCTGGCCGTCCACGGCGCCCGCCGCGTACTGGCCCCGCACGGTGTCGCGCGCGATGTCGGCCACCGACATCGGCCGCAGCGAGCGCAGCACCTTGAGCTTTTCGTCGCGCACCGCGTCCGGGTCGAGCGAGACGGGCGGCTCCATCGCCACAATGCACAGCAGTTGCAGCAGGTGGTTCTGCACCATGTCGCGCAGCGCGCCGGTGTGGTCGTAGAAACCCGCGCGGCTGCCCACGCCCACGGTTTCCGCCACCGTGATCTGCACGCTGCGGATATACGGCGCCTGCCACAGCGGCCCGAAGATCGGATTGCCGAAGCGCAGCACCATCAGGTTCTGCACCGTCTCCTTGCCGAGATAGTGGTCGATCCGGTAGATCTGCGACTCCGCGAAGTGGCGGCCCACCGAGGCGTTGATCTCCTGGGCCGAAGCCAGATCGTGACCGAGCGGCTTTTCCAGCACGACGCGCGCATGCTTGTCGAGCAGATGGCCGGCCGAGAGGTTGTCGCAGATCGTCGTGAAAAGCTCGGGCGAGGTCGAGAGATAGAACACGCGCAGCGCGTGCTTGCGCGAGGCCTGGGCGAGACGTTCGTAATCGCCGGGCGCGTTCACGTCGATGATCACGTACTGGAACAGGTCCAGATAGCGGCCCCATGCCTGTTCATCGAAAGCCTTGGCGTCGATGAACGGGCGCGACTGCTCTTCCATGAACGCGCGATAGTCGTCGATGGTCCAGTTCTTGCGGCCCACGGCGATGATGCGGGTCTCGGGCGGCAGGTTGCCGTGCAGGTGCGCCATGTAGAGCGCGGGGAGCAGTTTGCGCGCGGCCAGGTCGCCTCCGCCGCCGAAGATGATCATGTCGACGGGCATTTCGGGCGCGGCTTGGGCAGGCTGATTCGTCATGGCGGGTCGCTCGGTTGTGGCGCGTGGTGGCGATGATTGAGTGGCGCGAGGTTGCGAAGACCGCATCCGCCCATGCGGCGGGCGCGGGAAAAAGGCTAATGTTGCATCGTTTCGCGCGAGTTTGCACGTCGGGCGCGGGCATTCGCACACCGACCGCGCGGTCGGTGAATCGCCGGTGAATGATGCGCGCGCCGGCCCGCCGCGAACTTCGCGCGCTGCGTCACACGAGCCCCGGCACGCTCACGCCGAATGTCTGCAACAGCAGCAGCGCATTGAGCGCGAGCACGGCCAGCGCGCCCAGCACCGCGAGCCAGGCGAGCGCCGGGCCGCTCCGGTAGGCGCCCATGACGTCGCGCCGGCTCGTGAACCAGACGAGCGCGGCCATCGGAAACGGCAGCGCGAAACTCAGCACGACCTGGCTCACGACGAGCGCCTCGGTGGTGTTCACGCCGAGGCCCACCACCACGAAGCTCGGCGCCATCGTCACGAGGCGGCGCAGCCACAGCGGAATCTGGAAGCCCACGAAGCCCTGCATGATCATCTGGCCCGCGAGCGTGCCCACCACCGAGCTGGAGAGGCCCGAGGCGATCAGCGAAACGAGAAAGATGCTGGCCGCCGCCATGCCGAAGAGCGGCGCGAGCGTGCGCCAGGCGGTGCCGATCTCGGCGACGTCGGCGTGGCCCAGGTGAAAGGCCGCCGCGGCCATGATCACCATCGCCATGTTGATGAGCCCGGCGAACGACAGCGCGGCCACCACCTCGATGTTGGAGAAGCGCAAGAGGCGCTTGCGCTCGGGTTCGTTGCGGGGCTGCACGCGCGCCTGGGTGAGCCCCGAATGCAGAAACAACGCATGGGGCATGACCGTCGCGCCCACGATGCCCACGGCGATCGTCACGGCCTGCGCGTCGGGCAGGTGCGGCGCGGCCAGGTGCCCGACCACGCCGCCCCAGTCGACGGGCGCGATGAACAGCTCCAGCAGATAGCACAGGCCGATCACGCCCACGAGCGCGCCGATCACAAGTTCGAGCGGACGAAAGCCCGCGCGCTCGAAGAACAGCAGGCCATAGGTGACGAGCGCGGTGACCGCCATGCCGGCGATGAGCGGCAAGTGCAACAGCAGCGCGAGCCCGATCGCGCCGCCGAGGAATTCGGCGAGGTCGGTGGCCATGGCGGCAATTTCGCTCACGATCCACATGAACCAGACGAGCGGCGCGGGAAACCGCACGCGGCATAGCTGCGCGAGATTGCAGCCGGTGACGATGCCGAGCTTCGCGGAAAGCGCCTGGAACAGCATGGCGACGAGGTTGGCGAGCAGCACGACCCACAGCAGCGTATAGCCGTAGCGTGCGCCCGCCTGGATATTGGTCGCGAAGTTGCCGGGGTCCATGTAGGCCACGGAGACGATCACGGCCGGCCCCGCGAGCGGCAGCAACAGCGCGGCGCCGCGGCGGCGTCCTTCGAGCGCCTCGCGCACCTTGCGCGCCGTGCGCTCGGAGAGTCCGCCCGGCGGCTCATGCAGGCTGTCTTCGCGGGTGCGATGGTGCATGAACGCCTCGTCGAGAAGGAAGGGCTGCCGCTCAGTGAGCAACACCGGGGGCCAAAACCCGAGGCAATAACAAAGGGCCAAAGCAGCGCGCGGCCCTGGTGGTCTGTCTGGCGCGCATCCTGCGGCCCATCTGGCTGCCCATCCGGCGGCCCATGAAGCGCGCTTAAAAAAGCCTGCTGCGCGCCTGTTCGCGCGTCATCGTAAAACCATCCCTGCGCGTTAATGGGATGTTCCGCGCGCGCGGTTTCGCTGCCCGCTGGTTTTGGCTGATTCGACTGAGATTTCGTCTGGCTTTCGCCCGGTTTGCGGCGCGCCAGTCTCCATCAGTCTCTATCTCAGCACAAACCGGCTCCGCGCGTGCTTTCTCCGGTTGCGGCTTTCCGAATGCACCGGCTTACTTCCTTACGAAATGCCACATTTCCCGATCCTTACCCCCACCAGGAACCGCGTTGCAGCGGCGGTGTTCCTTGGCTCGCTCGCTTTTAGCGCACTCGCTCACGCGGGCGGCAACGCAAATCCCGGCATCAATGCCGGCACAAATCCTGGCGCGAGCAGCAACGACAAAGTCATCGTGCTCGACTCCGGCGAGGCGCAGCTTTCGCTCATCGACCAGGCGAGCCGCAGCGTGGTGGGCACCCAGCCCACTGGCAAGGAGCCGCACCACCTGATGATCACGCCCGATGGCCGCTCGCTCATCGTGGCCGACTCGGTCTCGAACGACCTGATGTTCCTCGACCCGCACACGGGCAAGGTGCAGCGCCGCGTGGACGGCATCGAGGACCCGTACCAGCTCGGCTTCTCGCCCGACCACAAGTGGTTCGTCACGGCGGGCCTGCGTCTGGACCGAGTGGATATCTATAGCTACAACGGCCGCGACGTCACGCTCGTGAAGCGCATTCCGCTTGCGAAGACGCCGAGCCACATCAACTTCACCTCGGACAGCAGACTCGCGTTCGTGACGCTGCAGGACACCGGCGAAGTGGCCGCGATCGATCTGGCCACGCAGAGCGTGCTCTGGAAGCTGCCGGTGGGCAAGACGCCCGCGGGCCTGTGGATGACGCCCGGCGACAAATACCTGCTGGTCGGCATGACGGGCGAGGACGACGTGGCCGTGGTGGACTGGCGCAACCGCGCGGTCGTGAAGCGCATCCAGACGGGCCGCGGCGCGCACAATTTCCGCAATCTCGACGACGGCCAGCACGTGGCCGTCTCGAACCGCGTGGAAAGCACCATCAGCATTCTCGACTACACCACGCTCACCAAGGTCGCCGACATCACGGGCCTGCGTCCCGGCCCCGACGACATGGAGCTTTCCGCCGACAAGCGTTATTTGTGGGTCACGTTCCGCTTCGCGAGGCATGTGGGTATCATCGATCTCACGACGCGCAAGCTGATCGACACGATCGCCGTGGGCCGCTCGCCGCACGGCATTTACTTCGCGAACAGCGCGCCGGTGTACGCGCCGAACCCGGATTGACGAGCGAGGGCCCCCGATGCTTGATACGCTGCTGACGCAAGCCGACAACCTTGTTTCGTGGCTGCAGACGCTCGTCTACGTGGACGTGGTGCAGCCGGTTTTTTACAAGGTTGGCCTGATGGGCTACGACGAGGACACCTACGACGCGCTCTACTGGGTGATCGTGGGCGTGCTGCAGATCGGCGCGTCGTATCTGCTGCTGCGTCCACTCGAGGCGCTGCGCCCGGCCGAGCAATGGCGCGACCGCAAGGCGCTGCGCGCCGATGTCTGGTACACGTGGATCGCCAAGCTCGGCATTTTGAACATGGCGTTCTTCTTCATGCTCAC
>JAITTX010000005.1 GCA_031286755.1 Paraburkholderia sp. | reverse complement strand
GCCGGCGCAGGCGCATCGCGCGCTCTGGTCGAGCGCGCTGTTCGCGCTCGGGCTCGTGACGGCACTGCTCTATGTGCCGTATGCGCGCCGCCGCCCGGATCCTCTGTTCAAGCTCGCGCTGTTTCGCGAGCCGAATTTCAGCGTGGGATTGCTCGGCAATCTGGTGTGCCGGATCGGCTCAAGCGCGGTTCCGTTTCTCGTTCCGCTGCTGCTGCAACTCGAACTCGGCTATACGCCGTTGGGCTCCGGCCTGATGATGCTGCCCGCCGCGCTCGCGGGAGCCTTGGCCAAGCGCTGGATCGCGCCGCTGATCCGCCGCTATGGCTACGACACCTTCCTGCTCGTGAACACGCTGATCGTGGGTGGGTCGATCGTTGCGTTCGCACTGATTTCGCGCGGCACGCCGCTCGTTGTCGATATTGCCGTGCTAGCCGTGTTCGGCGCGTCCAACTCGATGCAATTCGCGGCCATGAACAGCGTCACGCTCAAGGGGCTCTCGCACGCGGATGCGGGCAGCGGCAACAGTCTCTTCTCGATGGTGCAAATGCTGGCGATGGGGCTGGGCGTGTCGATCGGCGGCGCGCTGGTCGGCCTGTTCGCGGGCCATGGGGAGTCCGCCCTTTTCGGATTCCGCATGAGCTTTGTTTGCGTCGGCCTCATCACGCTCGCGTCCGCGCTGATTTTCCGCCGGATTCACGAAACGGAATCCGGCGGCAAGGCACGTCAGCGCGGCGGCCATCGCCCCGTCATGCCGCCGCGTTGACGGACTCAGCAATTGCCTTTCTTGGCCTGCCCAGGCGGACAAAATCCATTACCCGGACCGCCCTGCGGACCCGCGTCCGGCATGTACACGGCGCAGCCGCCCAGCACGCTGGCCACCACGGATACCATCAACAGCATGCGTTTCATTCGTGCCCTCCAGGTTCGAAAGGGGCAACGCGCCCCTTTTCACCGTTGTAGTGTCGCACTTAGAACGAGAAGTTGACGTTCGACTGCGCGCCAGCGCTCAAGTTGACCGCGGCCGACTGCGTCGCGCCGTTCGCGGCATCGGCCTCGACCTGGTATTGCCCCGCCGCGGCCGGCGCGGCGGCGAGCGCCACCGGCAGCGAGCCCGCGTAAGTGCCGATCATGGGCGCGGCCGTCGACAGTGTCATCGAGTAAGCGCCGGTGTCCAGATTCGCGTTGGTCGCCGCAATCTCATACGATGCGGAGTTGACGCTTTGCAGCGAGCGCACCGCGGCGTCCGCACTGGCGGTCACCGTGCCGCTGACCGGGTTCGACGCGGATGCGTCGAGCGAGATCGGCGCCTGCGAAGTGGAAAGCGCCGTGGTCGCGTTGACGCTCACCGGCACCGCGCGCACGATTCCCGTCGTCTCACCGGTCTTGACGATCACGACGTCATAATTGCCCTGGGTCGAACTCTGAACCAGCGGGGACAGCACGAAATGGCCGGTATTGTCCGTGACGGTTCCCTTGACGACCTGGCCGTTCTGCTCGGCGTAGACCGTCGCGCCCACGTCGTTGGCCGCAACATAGCCGTCGATTGCCCCGCTCACCACCATGGGCGTGGCGCTCACCACCGGCTTGAGCGCATAGGACCCGTTGCCGTGCTGCACGATCGACTTGCACGCGTTGAAGTCGAGCACGAGATCGACCAGGGTGTTCGCCTGAACCGTGAACGGTCCATTGATCTTGTAGCCGCTTTGCGTGGCGCTCGGTGTAGCGAGCGCCTGTTCGCTGCCGCCTGTGGGCACAACCGAGTTCGAAAGCGTATTGCCGGTGTTCTGCGCCAGCACCAGCCGCACTTGCTGATACTGTCCGGCCGGCAGGGCCGTCTGCCCGAGATCGGCGAGCACGCCATTGGAAAGCGACAGCAGATCGATCTTCTGCGGGTTCGCAACGTTGACGTCGTACCAGCCCGCGTCGTTGTCGCCCGCGCTGGCGCTGGCATTCACGCGGATTTTCGTGACGGTCACATAGACATTGTTGTATCCGCACGAAGGCGCATCGGTCATCGAAACCTTGAGCGTCCCGGTCTGCGCCGCCGCGGTGCCGCTGTCGCCTCCGCCCCCTCCGCCGCACGCGGCAAGCAAGACCGCCGTCAATCCCGCACCCGCAAGGGTTTTCCACGATGCATTCATTTTTATCTCCGAAAATGTTCTTCTTGGTGTGGGAAGCATAGCGCCGCGCTCAAATGCGGCATCACGGGTTCGTTGAAACCCATGGTAATAACTGCATCAATTCGTAACACCTGGAAACGGATCGTATGCGTGCGCAAGGAGACCCCGGCGTTCGCCCGGGAAACGCGCACAAGGCACCCGCAGCCCCAGTCTCCCCGCCAGCGAGACTCGGGCCGCCGGAAGTCCTGGTATAGTACGGCGTCGCGCGCCGTGTCCGATGCCCGGTTTCGCCCTCGCGGATCGTGGCATTGCATGGACCCTCGCTCCATTCCCTTGCCTCGATGGTTTCCGTGCCGCAGAGCGCCGACCAGACCCGAATAGCTCGTGCCCTCCACGAGCCCGCCGCAGGAAGCCATAGTGACGCCCTTGAAATTCGTACTTCGCTACACAGCCGTGCCGTTTACTGCAATTGTTGCCGTTGTGATGTGGTCTTCGCTCCACACTTCAGTGGAAATCGATGCACGGCAGTACGCTTCGCTGTCCGCCTCCTATGCGAGTTTTCCATCCGATCTCAGGCACGATATTGCGGACGCAATGGAATCCGGAAAGCTGAGCAAATCGGACTACGCGTCGCTGGTCCGTCAAACGCTCGACGATGGCTTCGTGCTCGACTGGCCGGCCGTGGACGGAATGGACGTGGCAAACGAGCGGGCGAAACTAGCCTCGCTCATCAGAACCGATACGCTTGCAAGCCAGTCGTCCAATTGAGTTTTCAACGAACCGGAAGTTTTCGCGGACGCCGGGAAATCATCCGGTCAGGATCGCTACCCTTCTTAAGTGCATATGCACCGGGCCAGCCCATTCGGCGCGGCCAACCGCTCGGCCAGCGCGACGCAAGGCGCGGATTCACTTCGCGCCCCGATCGCTCCAGTTCATGCGGTGACGGCCGGCCGTCTCGCGATGGCGCGCGTCGTCTTCGGCGTGCAGATAGAGGCTGGTCGTGTTGAGCGATACGTGGCCGAGATTGTCGCGAATCGTGCGCAGGTCCACGCCGCCGTCCGCCTGGTGAGAGCCGGCGGTGTGCCTCAACCAGTGCGCGGAGGCCCGCTCGAGTTCGTCGGCGCGATCGGCGAATTCCGCACCTCGCGCGCGCAGCCACACGGCAGCACCCCCGAAAATGCCCTTGATGGCGTCGTGAACGGCGGAACGCGACAAACAACGCACCGCGCCCTTGAATGGGAGAACGAGCGGCATTTCCTCGGCGCGCGCGGGCAAGGCCGGCAACCCGCATGTGATTCGATACCGCCGTAGCTCGGCCATCAATTCGGGCGACGCAGGCACGATGCGCGCCTTGCCGCCCTTGCCCGCCGTTTCCAGCCACCACTGATCCTGACCGTCCGCGCCGAGGCGCCGGAAGAAATCGCCCATCCGGCCGCCCGCGACTTCCGAAATGCGCATGCCCTGGAGATAGAACAGCGTCGTGAGCCAGCGGCAGCGCGCGTGATACTTGCGCTCGGCTTCGCTCTCCCGGGGAAGCTGCCCCACCCAAACCTTGACGTCGTCCCACAGCGCAATGGATAGATAGCGCGTGACGCGCGGCGCCGAGCGCTTCGCGCGCTGCCGCAGGAGCGCCATGGGGTTGCCGCGCAGATAGCCCGCATTGACGAGCCACGTGAACATCGCATTGAGGATGATGAGCGCCTGGCGCTGGCTGGCAGGAGAAAGCGGACCGTTGAACGGGCGCCAGCGCGCGTCGCTGCGCGGGTATTTACCCCCGCGGGTTCCGTCGTCCCTGAGCGACACCCAGCGGCCGGCCGGTTGCGGGTCGGCCAGGAACGCCTTGTACAGCAGCAGGTCCTCGTGCGTAAGCGAGGAAAACGGCTTGCCCAGTTGCACGACGGCCCAGAGCAAGAGCCGCTCGGCTTCCTTGCGGTAGTTGTCGAACGTGGTTTGGGTATCCGCGTAGTTCGAGAGCCAGGCGCGCAAAGCGTCCAGATCATTGTCCGCAGCAAGTTGGCTACTTCCGGCAGTGCCGCGGTTGCTGCCGTCGC
>JAITTX010000090.1 GCA_031286755.1 Paraburkholderia sp. | reverse complement strand
GCCGACCCCCAGGCGGTTCATCCCGCGCCGCCTCCGCGTCTCGCGGGCTTCCTCGCGCCGGATGTCGCCGAGGGGCTCGTGGAAGTGCGCGACGGCGCCGACCGCAGCGTGATCGTGCTGCGCGGCGACGGCCTGTTCGAATCGGGCTCGGCCACCGTGATCGACCGCTACCAGCCGACGCTCGCGCGCGTGGCGGCCGCGCTCGCGCGCGTGCCGGGCGCCGTCGTGGTGGCCGGGTACACGGACAACGTGCCGGTGCACAGCGCGCGCTTCCCGTCGAACTGGGATCTTTCGGTCGAGCGCGCCCAGGCCGTGGCCAACATTCTGGCCGCGCGTCTTGGCGACGCCTCGCGCGTGCGCGCCGAAGGGCGCGGCGCGGCCGACCCCGTCGCGCCGAACGACAGCGCCGCCAACCGCGCGCGCAACCGGCGCGTGGAAATCACCTTGCTCGCCGCGCCGCCCAGGCTCGCGACGCCCACCTCGGGAGACGCACCATGAGCCGCCTGGGGAGTTCTGCAGGGCACGCGCTGCGCACGCTCGTGAGCGCGCGCGTGTGGGTGGTCATCGGCCTGATCGCGCTCGCGGCGCTGATCTGGCTCGTCGGGCCGTTGCTCGCCATTGGCGCGTACCGGCCGCTCGACAGCGTGCTGGCGCGCGTGCTGCTCATCGCGCTGATCTTCGCCGTGTGGGCCGCGCGCGTGGGGTATCGGCGCTGGCGCGCCGCGCAACTGAACGCGCAGTTGCTGAGCCAGTTGCGCGAGCCCGTGGAGAGCCGCGCCGCGCGCGAGGAAGAAGCGCCGCATGCGCAGGAGCTGCGCAGCCGCTTCGACGAGGCCGCGCGCCTGTTGCGCAGCGCGCGCCTGGGCGCGGCGCAGGGCGCCGGGCCAGGTGGCGCGCAGGGCAGCCAGGGCTTGCGCGCGCGCGCCGGGCGCTGGTTCGAGGGCCTCACGCGCCAGTATCTCTATCAGTTGCCGTGGTATGTGTTCATCGGCGCGCCGGGCTCGGGCAAGACCACGGCGCTGGTCAACTCGGGCCTGACGTTCCCGCTCGCCGAGCAGTTCGGCAAGGCCGCGATTCGCGGCGTGGGCGGCACCCGCCATTGCGACTGGTGGTTCACCAACGAGGCTGTTTTGATCGACACGGCGGGCCGCTACGCCACGCACGAGAGCAATCGCGCGCTCGATCAGGACGAATGGTCCGGCTTTCTCGCGCTGCTCAAGAAGTACCGCGTGCGCCAGCCGCTGAACGGCGCGCTCCTGACGATCAGCGTCTCCGACTTGCTGGGCGCCTCCGAGGTCGAGCGCACCGGGCATGCGATGGCGTTGCGCAAGCGCCTGCAGGAACTGCGCACCGAGCTCGGCATCCAGTTCCCGGTGTATGTGCTCGTGACCAAGGCGGACCTGCTCTCGGGCTTCACCGACTACTTCGCGCGCCTGAACCGCACCGAGCGCGCGCAAGTGTGGGGCTTCACGATCCCGCTCGCGCAGACCGAAGCGCGCGACTTCAAGCTGCGCACCGTGTTCGACCACGAATACCGGCTGCTGCACCGGCGCCTGAACGACGCGCTGCCCGAGCTGTTCACGGCCGAGCCCGACGCGCGCCGGCGCGAGCTGATCTATTCGCTGCCGCAGCAGTTCATCGGCTTGCAGGAGGTGCTCGGGCAATTCGTCGAGCAGGTGTTCTCCACTTCGCGCTTCGACGCCATGCCGCTCTTGCGCGGCGTCTACTTCACGAGCGGCACGCAGGAAGGCACCGTGTTCGACCGCGTGATGGGCGGCATCAAGCGCTTCCTCAAGATCGACGGCGTGCCGCCCGCGCCTCACGTGGCGGCGAGCGGGCGCAGCTTCTTCCTCAAGGACCTGTTGCAGGAGCTGATCTTCAAGGAAGCGCGCCTCGCCGGCACCGACCTGCGCTGGTACCAGCGCCAGCGCATGCTCGCGCTCGTCTGCTACGCGGCGCTCGCGCTCGTGCTGGTGGGCGCGCTGGTGGCGTGGGTGGGCAGCTACGCGCGTAACCGCACGTACCTCACTTCGGTGGAGGCGCGCGTGCCGCAGATCGACCGCGCGCTGCAAGGCGTGACGATCACCGATGCAGACAACATCACCCGCGTGCTGCCGATGCTCGACGCGATGCGCAACATCGCGCACGTGGAGGGCGTGGATCCGGCCAACCCGCCGCTCGCGTACCGCTGGGGGCTCTTTCAGGGCGACAAGATTCAGTCGGCGGCGGAGAACGTCTATCACCGCTCGCTCGACGAACTGCTGCTGCCGCTCGCCGCGCGGCGGCTCGAAACGGCGGTGCGCGACGCGCCGCCCGACGACCCCGCCTACGTCTACGCGGCGCTCAAGGCCTACCTGATGCTGTACGACAGCGCCCATTACGATCCCGATTTCGTGCAGGCCGTGCTCGATCTGGAGATTGCCTCGGCGCCCGGCGCGCAACTGACGCCCGCGCAGCGCAACGACCTGCGCGCGCACATGGCAGCGCTGTTCGCGGGCCGCGTGGTGGTCTCGCCGTTCGCGCAGAACACGCAGATGGTGGCCGCCGCGCGCGACAAGCTCAAGCAGCTCACCTTCGCGCAGCGGCTCTACGCGCAGCTCGCGCGCACGCTGCGTCCCGCCGCCGCGACCTACGACGTGAACGTGATGCAGATGGCGGGACCCTCGGGCGCGCTCGTGTTCCGGCGCGCGAGCGGCGCGAGCCTGAATGACGCCATGCCGGGGCTCTACACCTGGGACGGCTACTGGAAGGTGTTCGACAAGCGTCTCGCGCCCGCGGTGGAATCGTTCGGCCGCGACGAAGTCTGGGTGCTCGGGCTGCGTGCGCAGGAGGCCACCACGCCCACTGCCGCGATCGCGCAGGCCAAGGACGTGCGCTCGCTCTATTTCGACGACTACATCCGCCGCTGGGACGCCTATCTCGGCGACCTGCGCCTGCAGAGCACGGCCTCGATCGCGCAGACCACGCAGATCGCCCGCGTGCTGTCCGCGCAGGACTCGCCGCTCTCGCGTCTGGCCAACGCCGCCGCGCGGCAGACCACGCTCACGCAGAGCGCGGGCGGCGCGGCCGGGCTCGCGGCGGGCGCGCAGGACAAGGTCAACCAGGCGCGCGAGTCGCTGGCGCAGATCTTCGGCCAGCCGCAGGGCGGTGGCGACGCGGCGGGCGGCGAGGCGCGGCCCGAAGCGGTGGTGGACGCGCACTTCGCGGGCCTGCATGAGTTCGGCGGCCAGGAAGGCGGCGGCGCGGGTGGCAACGGCAGCGGTGGCGGCTCGAACGCGGCCATGGCCGCGGTGCTCAAGTCGATCGACAACCTCTATACGTGGCTCACCGCCGCCGATGCCGCGCTGCGCGGCGGCGGCACGCCCCCGCAGTCGGACAGCGCCGACCAGATCCGCGCCGCGGCGGGCCGCATGCCGTCGCCGTTCCGGCAGATGCTCGGCGACCTCGCGAACGCCGCGCAAGGCACCGTCACGCACAACGTCGACCAGAATCTCGCGCAAAGCGCGTCCGTCAACATCGGCGACTTTTGCCGCCAGGCCATCGCGGGGCGCTATCCGTTCGCGCGCGGCTCGTCGCGCGACGTGGCGCCCGGCGACTTCGCGCGCCTGTTCGCGCCGGGCGGCCTGATGGACGACTTCTTCCAGAAGAACCTGCAAAACCGCGTGGATGCGAGCGTGCAGCCGTGGCGCTTCATCGGCGGCGCGGGCGCGTCGGGCGCCTCCGGCGACAGCGCGCTGCTCGCCTCGTTCGAGAAGGCCGCCGTGATCCGCGACGCGTTCTTCGCCGGCGGCGCGCGCACGCCCACCATCAAGCTGGAGATCAAGCCGCTCGACATGGACCCCGACATCTCCGAATGGACGCTCGACGTGGACGGCCAGCAGGTGCGCTACGCGCACGGCCCGCAGGCGCCCGTGACGGTGCAGTGGCCGGGGCCGCGCGGCATGAACCAGGTGCGCTTGCAGATCGTCGAGCAATCGGGCGCGACCGATGGTTTCGTGACCGAGGGGCCGTGGGCGCTCATGCGTATGTTCGACCGGGCCGCGCCCGGGCGCGGTCAGGCGCCCGAGCAGATGGTGGCCGGTTTCAATGTGGATCACCACGCCCTCGCCATGCAGGTGACGGCGGACAGCGTGCGCAATCCCTTGCGTCTCGCTCAACTGGAGTCGTGTTCGTGTCCGGGGAAATGATCATGTATGGCGCCTGCCTGGGCGCGCAACTCGCATTGCCCGCGTGGTACGGCAAGCTGCCGGGCGCGGGAGATTTCGTCGGCCGCCGCATGCAGGGCGCGCTGGCGCGCACATGGGAGCAGTGGCTCTCGCAGGGCATGGCGAGCGGCCGCGCGAATCTCGACGCACAGGCGCCGCTCTGGTGCTTCGCCATTCCGGCCGGCAGCGGCGACGGCTGGGTGCAGCTCGGCTGCGTCGCGCCGAGCCACGACCGGGTGGGGCGGCGCTATCCGCTCGTGGTCGCGCAGCCGTTCGCGCCAGCGGGGTATGTGCGCGAGAACGGGCAAGGCGCGCCTGCCGGACAAGGCGCGCGCGCTTGTCCCGATGTGCGCATCCGCCTGATGGGCGCCATCGTGCGCGACGCGATACGCGGCGCGCTGGGGCCGGAGGACTTCGACCTGGCGCTGGCCCAGGGCCTGCGCGACGGCGCCGCTGCCATGCGTGGCGATGCATCGCGCGAGGGCGCGGGCATGGCTTCGACGGCTTCGCCTGGCGCAGTTGATTCGATTGATCCGATTGATTCGACTGACACGGTTGGCCGGACGGCCGCGCACGCGAGCACCGGCTCGCTCGCCGGCGCCGCGTCCGGCTCCGGCACTGCGGGCGCGGAGCCCAGCGCCGCTGGCGGCTGGCCGAATCTGTGGGAGTACTTCGATCCGAACGGCATGACGAGCTTCTGGTGGACCGATGCCGGCGATGGCGCGCCGCGCACCGACGTCCACACGGGCGGGCTCGATGCCGCGCTGTTCCAGCGGCTCTTCGGCGAGCCGGGGGGAGGACGGACATGACCGACTCGCGCTACGCCGAAGCCTCGCCTCACGCCGGGCGGCCCGGTTCGCAAGGCGGCGCGCAAGCCGCCGCCGACGGCGTGCGGCCCCTGCCGAACGGGCACCGGCTGGCCGGCTTCGAGCTGGACTCGGTGCTGGGCACGGGCGGCTTCGGCATCGTCTACCGGGCCTTCGACCGCACTTTGCAGCGCGCGGTCGCGGTCAAGGAATACATGCCCGCGATGCTCGCCTCGCGCGCGGGCGACTTCACGGTCGCGCTGCGCGCCGCGCGCTTCTCGCAGGCCTTCGACGCGGGGCGCGCCGCGTTCCTGAACGAAGCGCGCCTGCTCGCGCAATTCGATCATCCGGGCCTCGTGAAGGTGCTGCACTTCTGGGAGAGCCACGGCACCGCCTACATGGTGATGCCGTTCTACGAAGGCCAGACGCTCGAACAGTTGCACAAGGGCGGCAAGCGGATGAGCGAACCGGCGCTGCTGCGCATGCTGGCCTCGGTGCTGGGCGCGCTCGACGTGCTGCATCGCGCGCAATGCTTTCACCGCGACATCTCGCTCGACAACATCCTCATCCTGCCGAACGGCAACCCGGTGCTGCTCGACTTTGGCGCGGCGCGCAAGCTGATCGGCGATATGGTCGACGAGACCGCGATGATGCTCAAGCCCGGCTACGCGCCGATCGAGCAATACACCGACGATCCCGCCTTCCGCCAGGGGCCGTGGACCGACATCTATGCGCTGGGCGCGCTCGCGCACGCGTTGATGACGGGCGAGCTGCCGCCCGCGGCGGTGGTGCGCAGCATTCAGGACCAGTACCGGCCGCTCGCCGGGCGCGAGCAGGAGCATCAGCAGGAGCATTACAGCGAGCGCGTGCGGGCCGCCATCGACTATGCGCTCAGGCTGCGGATCGAGGACCGGCCCGAATCGGTGGTGGCGTTCGCCCAGGCGCTGGGCCTGCACGAGCCCACGCCGGGCGTGTTCGTGCCCGCCGGCTATGACGCGCCGGCACGGGCGGCGGGCCAGGGCGGCGAGCGCGGCGCGGCAGTGGCTGGCGCGGCGGTTGCGGGCGCAACGGTTGCGGGTGCCCTGGGCGCCACGGGTACGGCTGCTGCCGCCGCCCGGGATGCAAGCGCCGGTGAAGCGAGCGCCGGTGAAGCGAGCGCGGCGCGTAATGTGGCACCCAACGCGCCCGACGAAGGCACGCCCGACGCAGCGAAGTCCGTACCGACGCCCGCGGCGAAGGCTGCCGATGTCGCCGCGCCGGAGGCATCCGCTTCATCGACGTCTGATGCCGAAGCGTCCCCGAACACGCCGGCGAATGAGCAGGCGGCGTCGAAGGCGGCGGCCGGAGCCGTGGCGGCAAGCGATAGCGCGGCCACGCCGGCACGCCCGCGCGAGAGCGAATCGGCGCAGGCGCAGCAGCAACCACAAGCGCAAGCGCAGCAGCAACCGCAGCCCGTGGCGCAGCAACCCGTCGACAAGACCCCTGCGCCCGTCGCCGTCGCTCGACAGGACAATTCGGCATCCGAATCTTCAGGGACGCGCTTCGCATGGCGTGCGATGCGCATTCCTGCCCTTGTCCTGCTGCTCGTTCTCGCGGTGGGCATTCCGGCGTTGCGCTATGCGATCCGCACGCCGGCCGGCTCCACGCAGACCGCCGCCAGGAACAGCGCCCCCGCTACGCCAACTGCCCCGGCGAGCCACGCAACGGCGCTGGCGCAAACGGCGCCCGCCGCCAACCCGCCCGCGCAACCGGCTGCCGGCAATGCGAATCCGGCCACCCAGGCGCAGCAGCAAGCCGCCGTGGCTACTTCCGGAGCGGCCACGTCCGCAGCGCTCACGCCGGGCTCCGGCACGCCCGCCGCCGAGACCGCCCAGACCACGAACACCACGGTCGTGGAGGTGCACGCCGGCAAGGACAAGCCCGTCAACGCCACCGATCTCTCCGCCGCATCCCAGCAGG
>JAITTX010000485.1 GCA_031286755.1 Paraburkholderia sp. | reverse complement strand
AGATTCGACTGATACCACTCGGTCGCGACCTGCCCCTGGCGGCGGTCCTCCAGCCCCTGGAGCGCGCGGCCCGCGGAGGTGAGGCCGTCGGCGCCGGGCTGTTCGCCCGCGGCCCGCTCCTGCGCGAGCGAGCTGCGATAGAGGTTCGCGGCGTCGTTGTAGTCGCCGCGCGATTGCGCCACGCGCCCGGCCTGGGTGGTGACGTCGGAGCGCTCCGGGTAGCGCTCGCGCAGCGGGTCGACCACGTCCTGCGCTTCCTGGTCGAGGCCCTGCGCCGTGAAGCGCCGCGCGATCGACAGGCGCGTATCCACATCGTCGGCGGGGGTGTCGGCCAATACGTCGCGCACCATTTCGGCGGCTTCCCGGTCGCGGCCCATGCGCTCCAGCATGCGCGCCACCGTCAGGCGCGCGTCGGCGTCGCCGGGCTGCTGCGCCAGCACCTGTTGCGCGGACGCCATCGCGCCCTTGTAGTCGCCCTTCGCTTCGAGCAGGTCGGCCTGCTCCAGCAGCCAGCGGCGGTTCGACTTGAGCCGCCCGGGCACCGCGTCGAGCGTGCGCTGCGCGCTCGCGAGGCTGCCGCTTTCGATCTGGCGGTCGGTCGCGCGCACGGCGAGGCGCAGCTCCTGATCGTCGAGGTTCGCGCGATCTTTGTCGGTGAGGCCGGGGCGCGCGCGCGTGGCGTCGATCCATTTGGCCCAGTCGTCGTCGCGATTGGCGGCGGCGAGCAATTCGCCGTAGCGCACGCGCGCGCCGTTGGCCGCCGGGTCGTCAGGGTGCGCCGCGAGCCAGTCCTGCACGAGCGCGAGCCCCTTGTCCGGTTCGCCGATGGCGATCCATTCGCGTCCCACCGAGGCCAGCATTTGCGGGTCGTCGGCCGCGCTGGCTTCGGCGGCGGCCGCATCGAGCGCGGCGCGCGCCGCGTCGTTCTGGCCTTGCGCGATCAGCCGGCGCGCCTCGCCGAGCTGCTGTTGCGCGGCGAGGTTGCCCATCAGGCTGCGCATGCCGGCGCTGCGCTCCGCGGCCGGCACGGCGTCGAGCTGGGCAGCGGCGCCGTTCACGTCGTCGACGGAATTCAGATAGAGCGCCGTGGCGTAGCGCATGTCGGGCGACGGCGAGGCCTTCAGGCCGTCGTCCATCACTTCGCGGCCGAGCCTGGGCAGCCCGAGATCGCGGTACTGGCGCGCGAGCGTGAAGCGCGTCCAGGCGTCGTCCGGGGTGAGGCGCACGGCGTCTTCAAGTTTGGCGATGGCCGGGCTCTTGCGGTTTTCGGCCAGCAACTGGTCGGCCTGGATCGAGAGCAGTTCGGCGTGCAGACGTTTGAGCTCCGCCGCGGAGCCCGAGAGGCGCGGCGCTGTTGCGGTGATGAGCGGGCCGATCTCGTTGTCGCGATGGGTCGCGCGCAGGACGGTCACGAGGCTGCGCAGCGCGTCGATGTCGGGTGTTTTGGCCTCGACGAGCGGACGCAGAATGGTTTCGGCCTCGGCCCATTTCTGCTGCGCGATGAGCGAGTCGGCGAGGATGCGCGAGGCGTCGGCGTTGCCTGGGTCGAGCTTGAGCGCCTCGCGGGCGAGCGTCTCGGCTTCCTCGGGCTTGCCTTGACTGTTGGCCGCGCGCGCCTTCGAAATGGCGCCCCAGATCGCTGCGGTTTTTTCGAGGCTGCGCCACTTGCCGGCGTTGTCGGGGTCGAGCCTGAGCGCGCGCGAAAACAACGCGCGCGCCTCGTCGTGGCGGCCTTCGCGCAGCCGCACGAGTCCGAGCGCGCCGAGCGTGGCGCCGTCGTTCGGGTTCGCGCGCTGGGCCGTTTGCAGAGAGGCTTCGGCATCGGCGAGATCGCCGCGTTGCAGTTGCGCGAGGCCGCGGTTGCGCGCCGCCGCGCCGGGGCCGGCCGGACGCGCGCGCGCCGTGGCGGCGCTGGCCGAACCACCGGTTGAACCGCGGGCCGAAGCGTTGCCCGAAGCGATGCTCGCTGGCGGCACGTAGTTTCTACCGCTGGCAGCCGCCGCGTTGGCCTGGGCCACGGCTTTCGGCCCGAGCTTCTTTGCGAGGTCGGCGACAGTCTGCTGGGCGTCGGTGTCGTCGGGCACTTCCTGGAGATAGCGCTGATACCAGACGTAGTAGGCCGGGTCGTCGCGGCCCGCGCTGTTGAGCGCGCGGCGCCAGTATTCGAGCGCCCGTGCGCGGTTGCTGTCCTGGCGCCGATAGACGCCGTAGATCAGGTTCAGGCCTTCCATGCGCGTGCTGGCGCGGTCGGTGAGCAGGTCGCCCAGCGTGAGTGCGGCAACGGTGTCGTTCGGGTTCCGCTTCACGCGCGCGCGCAGCTCGTTGATGGCCTGCACGCGGCCGTCGGCCGTGCCTGCGATGATGCGGTAGTAGTCGCGCGCGAGGTCGCCCCGGGGCGCGCCGTTGGGGAACAGCTTCCTCATGCGCGCCGCGGCTTCCTCGCTCTTGCCCGCGCTCGAGAGCAGGCGGATTTGTGCGAGCTCGTTGCGGTCGGTCGTGGCGAGACGGTAGGCGTCGGCGAGTTCCTCGGTCGCGTTCGCGCCCGGCGCCGTTTTCCTTAGTTGCGCGAGGATCTTCGCCGCTTGCGCCGGGTGATTCGAGCGCAGCTCGATCTGGCCCATGAGCGCCAGCGCGTCGGCCTGCTGCGGATCGAACAGCAGCGCCTTCTGCACGAGGCCGCGCGCGACGTCGGGGCGGTTTTTCGCCAGCCACATGCGCGCCGCCGAGAGCAGTTGCGCGGCCTGCGCCTTGGGCGCGGCCGCGTTCGCGGCGGGCTGCGGGATGTTCTGCGGGTTCGGCATGCCTTGCGTGCCTGCCGCGCCTTGTGTTGCGCCCTGAGCGCGCGCGACGCACGGCAATGCCGCGATCAGCAGCGCGAGCAGCGGCGTGAGGCGCGGGGCGAAGCGCGAGGGGCGGGGCGGGGCGAAGTGTGGCGCGAGGCGCGGCGCCACCGGGCGCGGCGCGCCCGCGCACCCGTTCAACGCGGCGCCGGGCATCGGGTCGTCCATGCGGGCGCGACGCGGCCTTGCGCGTCGAAGCGGTAGAGGCCTTGCATGTAGCCGAGGCCGAACAGCATCAGCACGCTGCTGTAGTAGCCGGGCGGCGACTTTTGCGCGAGCGTGCGGCTGCGCGCGACCTGCGCGTCGGCGAGGTCGGTGCGGCCCAGCGCGGAAAGATACGGCGCGACCGCCGCGGAAAAGCCGCCGTTGCCTTCGTTCGGTCCCGCCGTGCCGCTTTGCGTGTCCACGCGCTCGGGCGGGAAGCCGTGCGCCGCCACGAACGCCGAGAGCGGAGCGAAGGTGGCGAGCGTGGCGCTGCGCGCAGGATCGTCGTGGGCGAGCATGCCCGCCCACAGATAGACGCGGATGGCGTTATAGGCGCTTTCGGCATGAGTCTGCTCGTCGGGGGCGAAGGCGCCCTTGCCGCTGCTTTGAACGCGATAAACCACCCAGTCCGGCGCATAGCCGTGCGGCGCGGTGCCGTTCACGAGCTTCGTCGAACTGGCGAGCAGCGCCTTCCATTCGGGCGCCTCCGGCGTTTGCTGGAGCGCGAGCGCGAAGCGCCGCATCAACTGCAGCGGCACATAGCTCGGATTGAGCCGCCACGCGCTTTTGTCGAGCTTGAAGCCCACTGGCCCCGGCAGCACCGTGCGGCCGAGCCCGGGCAGATCGGCGGTTTCCTGGCGCGCGACGTTGCGCGCCATCACCATGCCGAGCGCGGTGTAGCGGCGCACGTTCCAGAGGCGTCCCGCTTCGAGCAGCGTGTAGGCGATCCAGAGGTCGGCGTCGCTGGCGGAGTGCGTGTCGATCACGCCCCACGCGGGCTGTGGCGCGGGTGTGCCGCTCACGTGGCTCGCCGCCGCACTCGCGGATGCCCCCGGGGCACCCGAGGCACCCGAGGCGGGCAGCGCGGCGCCGTCCTCACCGATATTGGTGCGCCCCCAGATCCACGCCGGCAGATGCGTGGCGAGATCGCCCTGGGCGAGATTGTTCTCGGTCCACGTGAGGATTTTGTCGAAGCTCGCGCGGTCGTTCGCGACGAGCGCGAAGAACAGCGCATAGGACTGGCCCTCGGACACGGTCACCTGGCGCGACGTGCTCGCGTCGATGACGCGGCCGTCGGCGCTCAGCAGATCGTGCTTGAACGCGTTCCAGTCGGGCCACGCGCAGGCCGCCTGCGCCGCTTGAGCTGCGTGAGCCGCTTGAGCCGCTTGAGCCGCTTGAGCCGCTTGTGCGGACGGCGCTTGCGCCGTGCCGCTCGCGCCCGCTTGCGCGGGGGCGCTCGCGGCATGGGCCGCGCTGAAGGGCACCAGCGACATGAACGGCACCAGTGGCGCGAGCGGCAAAAGCGGCGCGAGCGCGCAGGCGCCGGCCGCGAGCCAGCGCGCGACGCGCGGCGCGGGATACGGCGCGCGGCGAGGCGCGCGACGGAGCGACGAGCCGCGCATGATCAGTCTCCGGTGCGCCGTGAGGCCATGCGGCCCAGCGCCCAGAACACCGTGAACGCGACGATGAGACCCGCGAGTATGCCGGCGAGCGCCATCAGCGACGGATAGCGCGAGATGTGCACCCACAGGCGCGCGTACCACGGCAGGTCGCCGACGAAATAACGCTCGCCCACGCGCAGGCCTTCCACCTCGCCGTGCCGCACGACGCTCAGGTCGCCGTGCATCTGCGCGACCTTGCCGCTGTCCTGCATGGCGTCGAGCACGTCGCCGAGCTGCGCCGAGGACGTGCTCGCGAGCGCCACCACGCTGCGCCCCGAAGCGAGCGGCGACTCGAAGCCCACCAGCGCGGCCATCGGCCCGCCGAGCGAGACGATCGAGCGGCCCCTGGGCGTGTCGTTGTCGTCGTCCGCGGTGCCGCCGAGCCAGCCCGGCCAGCCGCTCTTCTGGTCGCGCGTGGCCACTTCGGTCTTGCCGCGCTCGATGAGGAGCGGCAGGTCCTTGCCCCACTTCGCGAGCAGTTGCGCGGCCGAGCCCGAGCCGATCACGAGCAGGTCGTCGCCGCGCACGCTGTCGATCTGGCTGGCGGGCGCGAGCTTCACGCGCAGCGCGGGCAGGCCGGTCCACTGGCCCATGTAGCCGAGCATCGTGAGCACGGCTTCCTGATCTTTTGCGTCGGGCGTGTCGGGGACCACGACCGCGGTTTCCGAGAGGTCCGCCATGCGCGTGAACGGATAGCCGCTGTTGGCGAAATAGGCGAGGTTCGGCAGCGCCGTGTAGTGCGCGAAACCGCTGAAGTCGATCACCGAGTCGGGGTCCACCGCGGCGCGCGCGACGTCGGCGGCCGTGGAGGAGCACAGGCCCGTCTTCTGCGAATCGATATGGAACTGGAACTGGAACTGGTTGTTCGAGCCCACGCGGAACGCCGGAATCTCGATGTTGCTCGAGGCGCGCACATCGGTGCCCGAGAGCAAGGGCACGGCAATGCGCGCTTCGTCGGAGGCGCGCGTGACCGGCTTCAGGCGCTGCGAGCGCACGAGCTGGTCGTTGATGCTCACGTTGAGGATCGAGTCGTTCCAGCTGGACGGCGCCGTGTAGCGGTAGCGGATGTCGAGCGGCACGTTGCTGTGCGCCCACGCGTAGAGGTCGGCCGGCACGCGCATGTTCACGCGGATGGCGGGCGGGTTGTAGCCCGAGACCTGCAATTGCTGCGGGTCGCTCACGAGCTCGCGCAGCAGCACGGGGCGGTCGGTGGGCACCCAGTTGGGCGCGTCGTAAGGCTTGCGCGCCGGACCCAGATCCACGGACTGCACCACCACGCTGCTGCCCGCCATGCCGGCCTGGCCGAGCACGAGCGCGTCGGCGGCCTTCTCCAGCTCCTCGGGCGTGCGGCCCGCGAGCACGAGCAGCTTGCGGCCCGAGCCCGGCGCGGCGGCGGGATTGTCCATCACCGTGACCGTCGGTCCTTTGATCTCGGGCAGCGCGATGCCCTCGGGCACCTGGCCCGGCAGCGCGAGCGCGATGGCGCTGGCGTCGGCGGGCGCCGTGCGCACCACGGGGAAGCGCGCGCCGCGATAGCTCGCGAGCGCGCCGAGCCACGACGAGACCACGCCGGCCGCGTGCAGCGTGGGCAGCCCCGCGTTGGCGGCGAGCACGAACGGCACGCGCACGAGGCGGTAGTCGTGCTTGTCGAAGAACGGCACCGGCAGCAGCGCGAGACTGTTGGGCAGATCGATGGCGGCCGTGTCGAGCGTGAGCGTGCTTTCGGGCGCGACGTCGGTCCACAGCGTCGAGTGATACGGGTCCTCGCAGTGATCGAGCGTGTAGTGCGCAATCATCTGCACGCTGATGCGGTTGAAGTCGGTGAACAGGCGCGGGTCGAGATTGATCTCGCTCGTCACGAGCTGGCCGGCCGTTTCCTTCACGAGCGGAATGGTGGCGACCACTTCGCCGTTCACGAACACCTTCAGATGCGAAAGCGCATAAATGAGCGAAGGTGAGTACGTGTAGACGAGCCGCAGCTTCGCGCCGGTGACCACCTCGTCGGTGCGCACGTCCACATTCATGTAGCCCGTGGGGTCGAGCCCGCGCAGCTTCATCGCGCCGTAGACGCCCATCTGGCGCAGCGTGAACACGTGCTTGCGCGGCTGGCCCATCGGCGCGGGCGTGGCGTTGGCGTCCACCGGCATGGCGATGGCGCCGGGCGCCGTCTGGATGACGGCGGGGCCGTTGCCGCCCGCGGTGGTGACGAGGGTGCCGGGCACGCCGCCGAGCGAGGCATCGGCGGAGGTGGCATTCGTGCCCGCCGATGCCGCGGATGGGAGCGCGGCGGACACTGCACCGGAAGCCGCGCCAGCGGGGGGTGTCTTGACGGCTGGCTTACCGGCTGCAAGCAGGCTGGACGCCATCAGCAGTCCTGCCGTCAACGCGCCAAGGCGGACAGGTACGGAAACTCGCATCGCAAACGGCCCCTTGTCTTGTTCGCGACGGCTATCCCCGCTAAACATAGTCAGCCGTCTGGTCATATTGGCGGTCTCGCATTGCCCGCCGTAATCCGGGTGCTGCGCTGACGCATCTTGAAATTCGTCGGAGTGTATCTGACTCTCGTTCAGAGCGGCAGATGATTGTTCACTGTTTACCGACGGGGAGTCGTTAAGGATTGTTATGTCGCCGGGGCGGTCTTCAGCGCGCCGCCAGCTTGCTCATCCGGCCGTCCGTCACGCGTGCCGAAGGCGACGCATCGGCCACCGTGAGCCGGATCGCATCGATCAGCGCGCGCGCGGCGGGCGAAGGCGCGCTGTCCGCGCGCAAGGTGAGGCCGATTTCGCGCCGCGTGCTGGCGAGCGGCACGTCGAGCACGGCGAGCTGGCCCGACGCGATCTCGTAGTGAAACTGCTGGGCGGACACCGCGGCAACCATGTCGGTAGCCATCAACACGCCGCGCATCACCGCGAAGTCGGCGGTCTCCACGCTTGGCATCGGCGGCTTGAGCTTCAGGCGCCTGAACTGTGCCTCGAAGAGCCCGCGCGCCGGCGAATGAATGCGCGGGACGATCCATTGCGCGTTGCGCAGATCGTTCACGCTCAAGCCCTTCCGGTGCGCGAGCGGGTGGCCGCCGCGCGCGAGCACGACCATGTCCTCGGCCATCAGGCGCTCGTTGGCGAGGCCGCTCGCCGCATCGTTCTCGCGCAGCGCGCCGAGAATGAAATCGACGTCGCCCGCGCGCAAGCTCGCCACCAGCAAGTCATAGGCGCTTTCGTCCGTCACCACGCGCACGCCGGGGTGCAGCGCGCTCAGGCGCGCGATGGCGGCGGGCAGAATCAGCGTGCGGCCGAGCGGCCGCGCGCCCACCGTCACCGTGCCGCGAAGGTCGCCGTGCAGCGCGGCGATATCGTCGGGCACGTGGCGTAGCTCGTTGAGCGCGCGCCGTACGTGCAGAAGAAAAATCTCGCCGTCGGGTGTGAGTTGCACGCCGCGCGGGCCGCGATGAAACAACGTGACGCCCGAGCCGCCTTCGAGCACGCGCATGGCGCTGCTCACGGCGGGCTGGCTGATGCCGAACGCGCTGGCGGTGCTTGGCATGTGGCGGTGGCGCGCGAGCGCCACGAAGAGCTGCAAGCGCCGGGTATTGAGCAGCCACGGGGGCAGCGTGCCTTCGGGCAGGGCGCGGCGGCGCGTTTGCCGCGCCGCGCACCATTGCGCCAGCGCCTCGAGTTCGAAAAAGATGCGCGCGCAACGATCCAGCACCACGCATCCCACGGCCGTGGGCAGCATGCCGGAGGGCTTGCGTTCGAAGAGCGGCTCGCCGAGCGCCGTTTCGAGTTCCTGCACCGAGCGCGTGACGGCCGATTGCGCGCGATACAGCGAGGCAGCGGCACGCGTGGCGCTGCCCGTGTCGGCAACGAGGCGAAACGCGCGCAAATGCGCGAGGTTGAGCAGATCGTCGGGATTCATGCGGTCCTCGCGATCAGGTGCGGCCCGATGCCTGGCCAGGCCGGGAGCTTGCGGCTCTCCTTCGAGAGGTGGGTGTGCTCTTGCATGAGGGCCTCCACGCGTGCGCCTTCGCCATTGAGCAACGCGCCGACGATGGCAGGGTGCTGCCGATGCGCGTACGCAAGCATCCTGTTGTGCTGCTCGCGCGCCGCGTGGCCGGTTACCACGATGGCCGGCGAAACTGGCCGGCGAAGCGAATGGAATCTTGTCGTTCAGGCTGTGCGCCGCGCTTGCCGCATGATTCTGCGCCGCTTCCGCGATTGGCGTCCGGAAACGGCCATTCATTGCGGCGCAGCGCATTTGCGCCGGCCTTCTCAGGGTACGAACCCGCGGCCGGATGATCGGCGGTGAGCCAGCCGGACGCCGGCTGACGCTCGCGCGGGCGGGAGCCGCACGATCGTGTGACGCGCCTCGCGCGGACCGATACCGGCCGTCACGCTCCGCCTTCCTGTATCCTCCATCGCGCCTCGTCGGACCGCTCGCACATCGTGCCGCGCAGGTCTTCGGCATTGTTTTCATCCCGAACAACGCTTCCAGACGAAACATGATGACTCGACTTTTCGCTCACATGGCATTGCGCACGCTTGCCTTGACCGCGGCGCTACTCGCGCCAGGCATCGCGGCGGCGGCCAGCTTCGATTGCGGCAAGGCTGCTTCGGCCACCGAAAAGCGCATCTGCGCTTCGCCGCGCTTGAGCAGCCTGGATACGCAGCTCACCGCGCTCTATCAGAAGCGCGCCGCCGGCGCGGACGCCGCGGCATGGCGCGACGATCAGCGCGCGTGGCTGCGCGAGCGCAATCAGTGCGGCGACACGGCGTGCCTCGCGCGCGTGTATGGCGAGCGCCTCGTCGTGCTCGCGAACGGCGCGGGGCCGTTCCACTGGCAAGGCAAGTGGTGGCGCGTGGATGCGAGCGGCCAATATGGCTCCGCGCTCACCATCAAGGATGTTTCGCCGCGCGGCATGCGGTTCGAACTCGCGGCCCTCGCGGGCGCCAACTCGGGCGCGCTCGAAGGCGACGCGGCGTTCGGCAAGGACCAGACGGCGCATTACGCGGGCAATGCCGGCGACTTCACGCAAAACTGCGCGCTGACCTTTACGCGCAAGGTCAACCGCATCGAGATCGCGCAGAAGGGCGATGGGAGCGACTGTGGCGCGGGCGCCGGTGTCTCCTTCGACGGCGTCTACGTGGCGGCCGCGCAAGACCCGAACGCGCAGGCGGATCTGCTCACGCAGGGCGTCGTGAAGACGGCGGCGCAGGACGACGCCATCCGCAAGTTGCTGGGCCGCGACTACGCCACGCTGGTGGCCACCGCGGGTTCCGTGAGCGAGGGCAGCGCCGCCGCTGGCATGCCGGGCGTGACGGTGGTCAGCATGTTCGTGCGCGGCATCGCTTGCGATACGAAGGCGACGGTCATGTACGACGCCAACGGCCACTACTGGGTTGCGCTGTGGTCGCCGCAACCGCCCGCGGCCAAGGGCGGGGAGAGCGTCACGGAACTCAGGTACTACACCAGCGTGGCCGCCGACAAGAAAACGCTGCCCGGGCCGATCGCCGCGCAACGCAACCAGGTATGCCCTTCGGAGCGCGAGGTCGTGCGCATGATGCCGTGAAGCCGCTGTGAAGATGCCATGAAATGGTATGAAGCGGCATGAAGTGGCGCGGGGTCGACGCCGCCACGCCCGCGCGAAACCGGCACAATAGCGCCACGGTAAAAGCGTTCGCGCGAAGAGGAGTGAATTTCGATGACTGACACGGTCGACTGCGTCGTGATCGGCGCGGGGGTGGTTGGCCTCGCGGTTGCGCGCGCGTGTGCGTTGCAAGGCTGGGAAACGGTGCTCGTGGAGGCGGAGAACGCCATTGGCACGGGCACCAGTTCGCGCAACAGCGAGGTGATTCACGCGGGCATTTATTATCCGCAAGGCTCGCTCAAGGCGCGGCTGTGCGTGCAGGGCAAGCAGCGCCTCTATGCGTATTGCGACGAAAAGGGCGTGCAGCACGAGCGTTGCGGCAAGTTCATCGTCGCCACGCACGAAGGGCAGCTCGACGCGCTGCGCGCGATTCGCTCTGCCGCCGCGGCCAATGGCGTGGACGACTTGCGCTGGCTCGAACGCGGCGAGGCGCAGGCGCGCGAGCCGGCGCTTCATTGCGTGGCGGCGCTGGAGTCGCCGTCCACGGGCATCGTGGACAGCCACGGCCTCATGCTCGCGCTGCAAGGCGACTTCGAGGCGGCGGGCGGCATGCTGGCGTTCTGCTCGCCGGTGACGGGCGGCGTTGCGCAATCCGGGCAGCCGGTCCTGTTGCGAGTGGGCGGCGAAGAACCCATGGCGCTGCGCGCGAGGCGCGTGGTCAATAGCGCCGGGCTCTACGCGCAACAGGTGTCCGCGTCGATCGAAGGCATCGCCGCGGATTCGATTGCGCCGGGGCGCTACGCCAAGGGCAACTACTATTCGCTGGCGGGCGCGGCGCCGTTCTCGCGCCTCATCTATCCGATTCCCGAAGAGGGCGGCCTGGGCGTGCACCTGACGATCGACCTCGGTCACCAGGCACGCTTCGGCCCCGACGTCGAATGGATCGACACGATCGACTACACCGTCGACCCGGGCCGCTCGGCGAAATTCTACGAGGCCATTCGCAGCTACTGGCCGGCCCTGCCCGATGGCGCGCTGCAACCGGGCTATGCGGGCATCCGCCCGAAGCTGGCGAGCGGTGGCGATTTCATGATTCAGGACGCGCGCGAGCACGGCGTGCGCGGGCTCGTGAATCTTTACGGCATCGAGTCGCCGGGATTGACCGCCTCGCTCGCGATCGCGGACGAAGTGGTCGCGCGATTGAACGCGCCGGCGTGGTAACGTTGGGCGCGCGCCGCCACGGCGCGCATTCTTTATGAATGACGCAAAAACGCAGAGAAAGGAGCAGAACGTGGTCTACGAAATGGCGCACATCTCCGTGCTGGCCGGCAAGAACGCCGAATTCGAAGCAGCCGTGGCGCAAGCCCTGCCGCTATTTCACCGTGCGCGCGGCTGCATCGCCGTGGAGCTGCAGCGCGGCGTGGAAGAGCCGAACCAGTACGTGCTGGTCGTGCAATGGGACACCCTGGAAGATCATATGGTCCACTTCCGCGAGTCGGCCGACTTCCAGACATGGCGCGGCCTCGTGGGTCCGTACTTCGAGAAGCCGCCGGTCGTGGGGCACACGCGGGTGGCGGTGAAGTAAGCGTCGCGGCTGGCTTAAGGACCAGGCGCTCATGCCGGGGCACCGAGGGCATTCAAGCCCTCACCCCGAACCCCTCGACGTAAGCCGCCGCATCCGCGCCGTTCCATACTCTTCCATCGACGAAAACCGCTTCGCCAAACACCGCGGGCACCTCGACCCTCAACGCCAACGCCGCCTCGCGATACAGCACCGTCTGATTCACTCGATGCGCGATCTCACGATAATCGTCGCGCCGCGCCATCATGCCCCAGCGCTCGAACTGCGTCAGGAACCAGATTCCTTCGGACTCCAACGGATAATTCACCGTGCCGTTCTCGAAGAACTTCATGCGCACCTGGTCGCTCGCGCCGGCGCCTTCGAGTTGCTCCGCAAGCAACGCCGATTCCACGCCCAGCATCTCCGGGCGTGCCAGCCATTGAGCGATTTCCTTGCGATGCCCCGCGCCGTCGAGCCATCGGCACGCTTCCAGCATCGTTTGAACGAGCGCGCGCGCCGTATCCGGATAGCGCGCGACGAAATCGCGCCGGCACGCCAGCACTTTCTCGGGGTGATCGGGCCAGATTTCCCCGCTGCGTATCACCTTGCGCCCCACGCCGCGCCGCTGCGCGAGCGCGGGCCATGGCTCTCCCGCGCACAGGCCGTCGAGCCGTTCTTCGGTGAGCGCGGCCACCATCTGGGGCGGCGGAATCACCACGCTCTCGATCTCGCGCAGCGGATGCACGCCCTGCGCGGCGAGCCAGTAGTTGAGCCACATCGCGTGCGTGCCGGTTGGAAAGGTCTGCGCGAACACGGGCTTGCGGCCGAGCGCCGAAAGCGCGCGGGGCAGCGAGCCGTGTTCGGCGAGCGCGCTGGCGAGGCGGTTCGAAAGCGTGATCGCCTGGCCATTGCGGTTGAGCACCATTAGCACGGCCATGTCCTCGCGCGGCCCGCCAATGCCAAGCTGCACGCCGTACACGAGGCCGTAGAGCGCATGCGCGGCGTCGAGCTCGCCCGCCAGCAGCTTGTCGCGCAGCGTGGCCCATGAAGGCTGGCGCGAGAGCTCCAGCGTGAGGCCGTGCGCGTGGCCGAACTCGAGCAGCTTCGCGGCGACGAGCGGTGCCGCGTCGGCGAGCGGCACGAAGCCGATCTTCAGATGCGTTTTTTCGGGCGTAGGGTGTGAGATGGAGGTGGTGTTCATGGTCGTCGCTTCGTTCATCCGCATGCGAGTTCGATCCGGCTGGCGGCGCTTGCATTGGCGCCCGCTGTTGGCGTTCGCTGTTGGCGCCGGCCATCGGCTCCGGTCATTTGCGCCGCTCCTGCGCGCAGGACGCCGCGACGATCTGCCGGGCAACCTCGGCCAGCTTCAGGCTCTGGTTCATGGCGCGCTTGCGCAGCGTTGCATAGGCGGCGGGCTCGGACATCTTTTGCTGCTCCATCACGATGCGCTTCGCGCGGTCGATCAGCTTGCGCTCGGCCAGTTCGCTCTCGGCCTGGGTGAGCCGCTCGCGCAATTGCGC
Organism: Paraburkholderia sp.; assembly: GCA_031286755.1. Taxonomy (GTDB): domain Bacteria; phylum Pseudomonadota; class Gammaproteobacteria; order Burkholderiales; family Burkholderiaceae; genus Paraburkholderia. Next base: position 568 of record JAITTX010000485.1, on the reverse strand, counting down.
CTCTTGGGCGAAGCGCGCGAGCGCGACTTCGAGAATGGGCGCGATGCGCTCGCCCGCGAGCCCTTCCACGAGATACGCAGTCACGCCCGCCTGCACGGCCGCGCGAATGAGCTGCTGGTTGGCGTCGTGGCTGAACATCAGCACCGGGCGCGGCGCGGTGGCGTTCATCACGGCGAGCTGCTCGAGCGTGTCGCGCGACGGCGATTCGGTGTCGACGATGATCACGTCGGGCCGCTCGCGCTCGACGGCGCGATGCAGCGCCTGTGGGCTCGCGGGCTCGGCGAGCATCTCGTAGCCGAGCCGCGCGAGCGCGTCGCGCAGATCGCCGATGGGCTTGTCGGTGTCGGTTACGAGCAGGACGCGCAGCATGGTGTTCCGGTGGCCGGCAGCGTGAAGGCTTCGGCGGTCGATCAGTGGGGCTTGTAGCGCAATGCGCCGAAGCCGGGCGTGCAGCATTACAGCAAGATATGTGCCAATTTTGATGACGCCCGCAAATGGAGCGAGCGGCTTGCAGCAGCGCGGCGGCCGGGCCTTGGGAAGACGGTGTGGTGCACCGCAGCAGTGCGTG
>JAITTX010000458.1 GCA_031286755.1 Paraburkholderia sp. | reverse complement strand
GGCGCGAAGACGTTCAATGAACTGATTGGCATCCCATACCAGGGCGAGCACATGGTGATCTTCCTGTACCTGCTCGCGCTGGTGCTGGTGGCGTTCACGCTGTTCGTGACGAGCCGCCTGTTGCGCATGCCGATGGGCCGCGCCTGGGAGGCGCTGCGCGAAGACGAAATCGCGTGCCGCTCGCTGGGTCTCAATCCCACCCGCATCAAGCTCTCGGCGTTCACGCTGGGCGCGTCGTTCGCGGGCCTCGCGGGCGCGTTCTTCGCGGCGCGCCAGGGGCTCGTCACGCCCGAGTCGTTCACCTTCATCGAATCGGCGCTGATTCTCGCCGTGGTGGTGCTGGGCGGCATGGGCTCGCAACTGGGCGTGGTGCTCGCGGCGATCCTGCTCACGGCGCTGCCCGAAGTGGCGCGCGGCTTTGCCGAATACCGCATGCTGATTTTCGGTCTGGTGATGGTGCTGATGATGATGTGGCGTCCGCAGGGCTTGTTGCCCGCAAGCCGTCCGCACGTGGAGTTGCCGCAATGAGCGCACAAGCGTTGTTGAAAGTAGCGGGCCTGCAGATGCGCTTTGGCGGTCTGCTGGCCGTGGACGGCATCGACTTCGACGTGCGTCCGAACGAGGTGTTCGCGATCATCGGGCCGAACGGCGCGGGCAAGACCACGGTGTTCAATTGCGTGGGCGGCTTCTACAAGCCCACCGCGGGCGACGTCGTGCTGGGCGGCCATGCCATCACCGGCCAGCCGAGCCATCAGGTCGCGCGCCACGGCCTCGTGCGCACGTTCCAGAACATCCGCCTCTTCAAGCAGCTCACGGTGCTGGAAAACCTCATGGTCGCGCAGCACCTGAAGGTGAATCGCAACATGCTGAGCGGCCTGTTCGCGACGCCCGCGTACCGCCGCGCCGAACGTGCGGCGCTCGAGCGCGCCGCGTACTGGCTCGATCGCGTGGGCCTGAAGCAGGTGGCCAATCGCGAGGCGGGCACGCTTTCGTACGGCCATCAGCGCCGCCTCGAAATCGCGCGCTGCATGATCACCGATCCGCGCCTCTTGATGCTCGACGAACCCGCCGCGGGCCTGAACCCGCAGGAGAAGATCGAGCTGCAGCAGATGGTGGACGGCTTGCGCAACGAGTTCGGAATCTCCGTACTCCTGATCGAGCACGACATGAGCCTCGTGATGGGCGTATCGGACCGCATCCTCGTGATGGAGCATGGCAAGCCGATCATGATCGGGCTGCCCGACGAAGTGCGCAACGACCCGCGCGTGATCAAGGCCTATCTCGGAGAGGACTGATGCTGAAGCTGGAAAAGGTCCATACCCATTACGGCGCGGTGGAAGCGCTGGCGGGCGTGTCGATCGAAGTGAACAAGGGTGAGATCGTCACGCTGATCGGCAGCAATGGCGCCGGCAAGACCACGCTCATGATGACGGTGTGCGGCACGCCGCGCGCCTCCTCGGGGCGTGTGACGTTCGAGGGCGAGGACATCACGCGCAAGTCCACGCACGAGATCATGCGCATGGGCATGGCGATCTCGCCGGAGGGCCGCCGCGTGTTCCCGAGCCTCACGGTGCTCGAGAACCTGCAAATGGGCGGCTTCTTCGCCTCCGAGCAGGAGATCGAGGCGGGCATCGAGCACGTGTTCAAGCTGTTTCCGCGCTTGAATCAGCGGGCGAAACAGCGTGCCGGCACGATGTCGGGCGGCGAGCAGCAGATGCTCGCCATCGGCCGCGCGCTGATGAGCAAGCCGCGTCTGCTGCTGCTCGACGAGCCCACGCTCGGCCTCGCGCCGCTCGTGATCGCGCAGATCTTCGACATCATCCGCGCGATTCGCGAGGAGGGCGTGACGGTGTTCCTCGTCGAGCAGAACGCGAACAAGGCGCTGCACGTGGCCGATCGCGGCTACGTGCTCGAAACGGGGCGCGTGGTGCTCTCCGATAGCGCCGACAACCTGCTCGCGAACGACAACATCAAGCGCGCCTATCTGGGCGGTTGAGCGTTCGCGCGCTGATTCAGCGCTTACAGGCTGTTTAGTCGGCGCTTGTTTGCCGATTATCCGCCGACGATTTATTTCCCATTCTTTGGGCATTCCGGCCCGCGCAATCCACCTCCTTCGGGAGGTGATTGCGCGGGCCGTTTTCGTTCGAGCGCCCGTGGGACGAGGTGCGCACCGCATCGCCGCGCGCCTGGCGCCGGCAGTCTCGCACTGCAATACACAAGGCACATTCTTTTATGAATAGATGAATGATCTTTCAATTCAATTTCGTTTTAATGCGATTTTCTTTCTGGTTGTTGCGACAAAGCTGACATGCGTAACGAAGGCTGGACAAGCGGGCTGCGCTCACGATAATTGAGCGTTCCGCGCGCGTGGCCGCGCACGCCGCACAAACTGCACGGGGCAGGCGCGCTGCGCGGGGGTATTCGAGTCACACCGGAGAGTGGTTGGATGTCTGAAGACTATGAAGTGCACGGTCCGCACGATCATGCGGTCGAGCACGCGGCGGCCGGCCATGGTGGTGGGCGCGATCCGTTTGCGGGCCGCATGGCGGTCATGACCGCGATTCTCGCCTCGATTGGCGCCATCCTCGCCTACCAGAGCGGCAATAGCGAGAATCTCGCGCTCTACTACAAGAACGACGCGGCCATCCGCAAGACCGAGGCGGCGAATCAATGGGCCTGGTACCAGGCCAAGGGCGAGAAGCAGCATCTCGCCGAACTGGGCGCCGCGCTCGCGGTGCTCACGCCCAATTCAGGCGAAGCCCAGCGCCGCTTCTCCACCGACGCCGATCGCTATCGCAAGCAGAAGGAGCCGATTCGCGTGCAGGCGGAATTGCTCGAGAAGCAGGTGGCGCAGGACGACGCTCACGCAGAGGAACTGCTGCATGGGCACCACCGCTGGGCGCAGGCGACCACGCTGATTCAGATTTCGATCGCGCTCACGGCCATTACGCTGCTCACGCGGCGCAAGTGGCTGATGTGGACCTCGCTGGGCGTGGGCGCGGCGGGCGTGGTGCTGGGCGCGCTGGCGTTCTTCGCGTAGCCGGGGCGTTTGTGGGGCGGCGGCCGCTTATCAGCCGTTTTCACGCGGCTCAGCCGCCGCAAACAATAGCCGTGAGCAGCAGCGGCACGACGGAATGCACGGTGGCGTCGCTATTGGCCTCGTGCACGCGTGTGCGCACCGATTCCGCGGGCGCCGAGACCACCACGCCGTAGAGCGGCGCATTGATTTCCTTGCCCGCGCCGCGATGGAAGAGGGTGTCGTCGCGCGCGTAGCCGAGCACGACGTAAATGGGAAAGCCGAATGCGCTCAGGCGGCTGCCGTTCACGGGGCGAAATGCGTTGACCGAATTCGCTTCTACCCGGCTGGGTTTCGGGTCGATGGACTTGGCGTCGATGAGCGCGGAAATGAATTCATGCGGGTTCGACTTGCAGTCGAACCGCTGGTCGTGGGATTGCGCTTTCGCGATGTGCGGCACGACGAGGGCGGCAAGCCCCGCGCAAAGCGCGTAGAGCACAAAGAGGAAAGGCACCACGGTGACCCGGCGCTGGTTCATGAGTGACGAAAACCGCTTGCGTTCCGTTTGAACCCATTCGACACCCAAACGCCGCTGGTGTTCAAGCGGTGCGGCACGAAAATTGCGCAGTTCTGCGCCGCGCCGCACATTCAGACCGACTGCTGGCGTGCGAAAGACGGCCGTCTCGCGCGTGCGCACGGGGCTGGCTGTCTTTCGGCCGCTACGCGACTTCCATTAAAGCATCGACTTGGCCTGGCTCAGGATCGTGTCGCAGACTTTCTTCTTGACGGCGTCCTGGATGCCTGCGCCCGAGAGGTCGAGCTGCTGCCCGTTGCCGGTCGTGAGGATGCCGTTGGAGCCCTGCGTGTAGCCGCTGTCGGTGCTGGACGTGCCGCCGGGCAGCTTGCTGAGCAGCGAGTTTTGCACGCTGCTGGCGGAATCGGCGCTGAGGAGGTTGTTCTGGACGCAATACTGGACGAGGCCCGTGACGTTGCCGAGGCTGCCCGAGGTGAGCGATGAGCCCGAGAGCGCGCTGCCGAGCGAGCCGAGACTCCCCAGGCTGCCTGCCGCGCCCGCAGTCGAGCCGCTGCCGGTGGCCTGGTTGAGCAGGTTGCCGAGCTGGGCATGCGCGGCATTCCACGGCGCGAGTAGAGCGGCGGCGGTACCTGCCACGGCGATCAGGGCGCGGGCGCCGCGCAATGCTGAATTGTGCATGAACGAATCTCCTGGATAACTGGCGAATGAATGACTGAAGCCCTCGTACTATAGCCTTATTCGCTGCGCGGCTTTTGCTGGGTGGCTGCGGCATAAAGGTATGCGTTTGAGTTATGAGCTGCGCGCCGGAACGCATAACCGAACGCGCGTTCGTGCGAGCGTTCGTCATGGCGGTTGTGCATGCGCCGGGCATGAAATGCGGGGAGCAACCGGTGAAAGGCGTGCAATTCATCGCCATGTCATTTGTTGCGGGCACAACAGAGTCTTGATACGGAAACGGGTTTGAAGAGCCGATCGGGCAGACGAAGAGGAATGGGGCCTCGGGAGTCAGTCTGCAAACGAGTCAGCCGGCGAGGCGCCTGACGCAGTGGCGAACCGCATGAATCATCACAGGGTCGGGCACGAGATGCACGCGTGCGCGAGCATCGAAGTGTTGGGGGCAGGAAAAGCGAAGAGTGCGCGAAAAGGCGGAAAAGGCCTTGCTGCAAGGGCTTTTCGCGGTCGGGAAGAGGGGCTCGCAGGCCACTTTGCAAGTGCGAACGGGCATAAATCGGGCCACGAAAAGCGTTACTTTGTTTCTAACCGTAACACTTATTACGGCCCTCCTCATCGGCTGGTTTCAGGTGGTATGCTTCCTGCACAAATTCTCCCTTGCACGAGTGAGACCACGTTCTTTGCGTCATTTCCGTGAATACACGCACTGTCAATGTGCAGCCGGGGATGCGAATGAACGCGTCATATAAGCATATGGTGCAACCGAGCACGCCAACGCGGACAACAAGATCCGCGAGCGACGGCTCCGTCACTGCAGCCCCGGTCCGGCTGCGTGGAGAACAGCATGAATTTCGAAGAACTGAGCGACGACGAGTGGATGTTGGTGTCCTCGCTCGTATCCGATGAACCACCTATACGCCTGAACCGCCGCGGTCGCCCGCGCGCGGAGCCACGTGTCGTAGCGAACGCTGTGCTGTGGATCTTGACGACCGGCGAATCCTGGTCGCGTCTGCCCGCGCGCTATCCGTCCGGCCCGACCTGCCGGCGCCGTTTCGAGGAATGGCACGTGAGCGGCACGCTCGGCGAGCTGGTCAAGCTGCTCGTGCAGCGCGGCCGCAGCTTCGTCTACGTGCCCGAGCCCGTGCAGCCGCAGGCGCCGGTGCAGAACGCCCAGGCTGCGCAGTCCGTGGGCGCCGCGGCCGAGGAAACCGTCGATGACGACGGCTTGCCCGCGGTCTACTGGAAGAGCCCGGAGGCCTGGCAGGCGCCCGCTTCGGTTGCCGAAGCGCCGCTCGCCAACCCCATCGAGAGCATGACCCGGCAGCTCGTGAGCCTGGACGATGAAGAGGCGTTGCCCGGCACGCCGGCTCAGCCGCACGTGTCCCAGCAGGCGAGCCGCCAGGTGCCTCAGCGCTCGCAACCGACCCACGCGTCGGGTGCCGTGCCGCGTCAGGCCGACGCGAGCGTGAGCGCGCCCGTTGCCAGCCGCACGGTCGTGCCCGATGAGCCATTCGAGCCCGCGGGCGACACGCCGTGGACGAGCGCCACGCCGCCGGCCGTGCAGGTCGTGGAATGGCGCGGCTGCGAGATCCAGCTGAACGTGGAGCCCGCGCGCAACGACATGCATCGCGCAGCCGTGGAAATCCTCAAGGATGGCAAGCGCGTGGAGCGTTCGGGCCTGATTGGTCCGCCGTTCGAGGATTGCGAAGCGGCGCGGCGCTACGCGCTCGACTGGGCGTGTCAATGGATCGAGCGCGAGATGCCCGGGTGCGCAGGGGATGCTTCCACGGGCGGCGTTCGCGCGTCCGGCAACGAAGCCGCCCAGGCGCTGCCGCATGGGTCGAACAGCGTGGCGGACAGCACGTCGGGCGCCGTGACGCGCGCCATGCCGATGGTGGCTTCCAGCACGGTGAGCGCGGTTGCGGCCGCCGTGGCCGCGAATGCCGTGGGCAGCGTGCGTATCACGCCGTTGCAGCGCTACGCTCCGGCCGCCGCGCTGCGCAATGGCGGCGAGGCACGCGATGCTTCCTCCGCAAACGGTGCTGGCGACCGCCACCACCACATCTCGCGTTACAGAACGCATCTGGGCTAGGAGCCGGCGCCCGCCGGCGTTCGCGCCCGTTGTTCGTACGTCCGTTTTTACATCTGTTTTTACGTCTGCTCGTGCATTCGTTTTCGTAGCCGTTGCATCGCTCGTTGAGCGCACCGCTGGGTGCGCCACCGGGCGCAAGCTACGCATTGCCATTGCGCACAAACGGCCATAGCGGTTGAATCGTCGAGTCTGTCGACCGATCCAGCCGCTATGGCCGCTCGCGTTGTCTCCATCCATGTTCCATCCCGTTCGTGCAATGGTGACGCAACGGTGCTCGCACCTTGCCGTCCCGCACGCCTGCTTGCACAAACACCAACGGCCATAGCGGTTGAATCGTCGAGCTTGTCGAGCGATCCAGCCGCTATGGCCGTTGGTGATGTCTCCGTCCATTATCTGCCTGCGTGTTACTTGCGTTGCTTTCGCTACTTTTACTGCGTTTGCCTGCTTGAAAGGGGCGCTCTCTGCGCCCCCTTCAACTGCCTGACTTGCCTTGAACCGCGTTACTGCCGGCCGTACTGATCGTCCAGACGCACGATGTCGTCTTCGCCGAGGTACGAACCCGACTGCACCTCGATGATCTCGAGCGGCATCTTGCCCGGGTTCTCGAGCCGGTGCGCCACGCCCAGCGGAATGTAGGCCGACTCGTTTTCAGAAACGATGAAGCGCTCTTCGCCACGCGTGACGAGTGCCGTGCCACGCACGACGACCCAGTGCTCGGCGCGATGATGATGCATTTGCAGCGACAGGCGCGCGCCCGGTTCCACCACGATGCGCTTGACCTGGAAGCGCTCGCCGCTGTCGACGCTGTCGTAGTGGCCCCACGGGCGATGCACGAGACGGTGCGCGACGGCTTCGCTGCGGCGTTGCGACTTCAGGCGCTGAACGATCTTCTTCACGTCCTGGGCGCGCGAGCGGTCGGCCACGAGCACGGCGTCGGCGGTTTCCACCACCACCAGGTTCTCGGTGCCCAGACATGCGATCAGGCGTCCGTCCGAGTGCGCGAAGGTATCGTTCGCGCCTTCGAACATCACTTCACCCTGGCCCACGTTGCCGGCATCGTCCTTCGAAGCGACTTGCCACACGGTGTCCCACGAACCGAGATCGGTCCAGCCCGCCGCGAGCGGCACCACCACGCCACCGGCCACGGTGGTGTCGCTGGAAAGCGGCTCCATCACGGCGTAGTCGATCGAGTTGGACGGCGCGCGCGCGAACGCTTCGCTATCCACGCGGAAGAAGTCGCCGTCCGCCTTGCCGTTCTCGACGGCGGCCGAGCAGGCCTCGTAAATCTCGGGCTCGAAATGGCGAATGGCCTTGAGCCACGTGCTGGCGCGCATGATGAAGATGCCGCTGTTCCACCAGTAGCGCTGCGAGGCGACGTATTGCTGCGCGAGCTCGAAATAGGGCTTCTCGACGAAGCCGTTCAGGCGCCGCGCGCCGGCTTGATCGTCGGCCGCGAGCGGCTCGCCCACGTGAATGTAGCCATAGCCCGTTTCGGGGCGCGTGGGCACGATGCCCATCGTCACGATCTGGCCGCTGGCCGCGTGGCGCACGCCGTCGGCAACGGCGGCCTGAAAGGCTTCGAGGTCCGCGAGCGCGTGGTCCGCGGGCATCACGACCATCACGCCGTCCTGGTGTTCGGCGACCACCGACAATGCGGCGATGGTCAGCGCGGGCGCGGTGTCGCGCGCCATCGGCTCGAGAATGAGGCGCGCTTCCTTGCCCGCCGCGCGCACCTGCTCGGCGGTGGTGAAGCGGTGCTCTTCATTGCACACGATCATCAGCTTGTCGGCGAGGGTGACGCGTTCGGCGAGCGCGTCGAGACGGCCTGCCGTATCCGCGAGCAGCGAACGCTCGCCCACGAGGTTGATCATCTGCTTCGGGTACTGTTCGCGCGACAGTGGCCACAGCCGCGAACCCGCGCCGCCCGCAAGCACCACAGGGCAGACTTGCAGCGCGTTGCGCGATTCGGCGCGCGCATCCGTTGCGCGTGCCGATGTCGTTGCGGAACCCGTATCCGTCATCTCATTCTCCTGAAAGGGGTTTCGGTTATGAGATTTGTAGCATGCTTAAAATCGATATAAATAGATTCGTAAAGAAGAAAACGGAAAATATTCTGATCAAATAGAAAATAATGAATTCGTCACAATAGGGCGCCAATAAAAAATCGAATAAAAATAGCGAGCCGGGTCGGATGAGCCGGAAATTAATCGGGGTCCGGTGCGATTGACGCGGAAAAATTTGCCACCCAATCGGCATCATTGCGGGCCTTGCAGAGGCGATTTCCGGCAAACATTGCCGAAAAAATCACACAAAAAATAGACAGTTAGCAACGAAACATTTGGAGATACTTTTGGGCGTTGCGCATTCAATTTTTATCGTGCTTTATTAGGGTTTATTCGGATGCGCGTCACCAGCGCCGGGCGAGCCTGGTGCACTTTTCCCTGATTCCCGTAGCGGCGGCCATGATGCGTAACGCGTGGCTGCAATTCTTTTTTTTCTAACCCGAGGTGCCGGACATGCTGAGCGTTCTAGCCAGAATCATCGATGTTGCCGCCATCGCCGCCGGCGCCCTGGTGGCGGCTGCCTTGCACCACGGTAAATTCGCGGCGCTCTCGGATGCGGAGAGCGTGGCGCTCGCCTTCAACTGCGTGCTGGCGATCTGGATGTTCCCGGCGTTCGGCATCTACAAGTCGTGGCGCGGCAAGTCGCTCTACGTGCTCGCGGCCCGCGTGTGCGCCGCATGGATCGCGGTGGAGTGCACGGGCATTCTGCTGTCGTTCAGCGTGCACCGCGCCGATTCGCTTTCGCGCATCTGGCTCGGCTACTGGGTGGTCGCGTCGGTGGCGTTCCTGATCGTCTCGAAGACGGTCGTGCACATGGTGCTGCGCAGCCTGCGCCGCGAAGGCTACAACCAGAAGGCCGTGGCCGTGGTGGGCGATCATCGCTACTCGCGCTTCCTGATCGAGCAGATGAAGAGCCACCCCGAGGCGGGCTTTCATCCCGCGCTCGTGTTCGACGAGGACAGCGACGCCGACGGCGACGCGCAGCTCGATGGCGTGAAAGTCGAGCGCGACCTGCAGGCCACGCTGGAGTACGTGCGCGAGCACGATGTGCGCGAACTGTGGCTTGCGCTGCCGATCACGAAGGAGCGCACGATTCATCGCATCGTCACGGCGTTGCGCAACGATTTCGTGAACATCCGCTTCATTCCGGATGTGCGCAGCCTGTCGTTCTTCAGTCAGCCCGTGGTCGATCTGCTCGGTGTGCCGGCCATCAATCTGGCGGCTTCGCCGGTCACGGATCTGCGCGTGCTGCCCAAGCGCGTGTTCGACATCCTGTTCGCCGGCGCCGTGCTGGTGGCGCTCGCGCCGTTGCTGGCGGCCATTTCGCTGGCGGTGAAGCTGACCTCGAAGGGGCCGGTCTTTTTCAAGCAGCGCCGCAAGGGGCTCGACGGCAACGAGTTCGAGATTTACAAGTTCCGCTCGATGAAGGTTCATGCGGAAGTGGCGGGCCAGATCACCCAGGCGCGCCGCAACGATCCGCGCGTCACGCGCGTGGGCGCCTTCCTGCGCCGCACGAGCCTCGACGAGCTGCCGCAGTTCATCAACGTCCTCAAGGGCGAGATGTCGGTGGTGGGGCCGCGCCCGCACGCGCTCGCCCACGACGACATCTACAAGGATCTCGTGCGCGGCTACATGGCGCGCTATCGCATCAAGCCCGGCATTACCGGCTGGGCGCAGGTCAACGGTTATCGCGGCGAAACCGACCGCGTGGAAAAAATGCGCGACCGTGTGCGTTTCGACCTGCACTACATGCAGCACTGGAGCTTCGGTCTCGATCTGCGGATCGTGGCGATGACCATGTGGAAAGGCTTCGCAGGCCAGAACGCATATTGAACGACCCGGGCGCGCTTTGTGCGTATGCACTGCGCATAGCAAGGCAGTCCGGTTGGACACCAACAGGCAATTACATTTGAGGTGGGCATGAATCTAACGATCATTGGCAGCGGTTATGTGGGTCTCGTAACAGGCGCGTGTCTGGCCGACATCGGCAACGACGTGTTCTGTCTCGACGTCGACCAGCGCAAGATCGACCTGCTCAATCAAGGCGTCGTGCCGATTCACGAGCCGGGCCTGCAGGAGATCATCGAGCGCAACCGGCGCGCGCGCCGGCTCACGTTCTCGACCGACGTGGAAGCAGCGGTCGCGCACGGCGACGTGCAGTTCATCGCGGTGGGCACGCCCCCCGACGA
>JAITTX010000456.1 GCA_031286755.1 Paraburkholderia sp. | reverse complement strand
CCTCCGGCGATCAACACCTTGCCGCTTGGCAGCAGTGTTGCGGTGTGGTTCACAACGGACACGACTACGCTGCTGTTGTGTACCGAGGTCCACGTGCCGGTTGCGGGGTCATACGTTTCGAGCCCCGGCGTGCCAGTGACAGTGAAGGCAGGGCCTCCTCCTGCGACCAGCACCTGGCCGTTCTGGAGTAACGTGGCAGTATGATTCTCGCGGCCCTCTGTCATGGCACCCGTCATCGACCACGTACCCGTCGCAGGGTCGTACAGTTCGGCCGTGGTCAGGTTGTTCCCGTTACTCCCGCCCCCTCCTGCGGCCAGTACTTCGCCGTCTGGCAGTAAGGTCGCGGTATGGAACAGGCGCGCGACGTTCAAGCTACCGGTCTGTGACCATGTACCCGCTGCGGGGTCGTACAGTTCGGCCGAAAATAGGTGGTTGCCGTTCGCGTCAACGCCTCCCGCAACCAGCACCCTGCCGTCTGGGAGTAAGGTCGCGGTATGGCCCGCTCGCGCCGTGTGCAAGTTGCCCGTCGTTGACCACGTAGCGGTAGTCGGGTCGTACAGCTCTGCCGAGGCGAGGATGCCGTCCGTGCCGCGGCCACCTGCGACCAGGACCTTGCCGTCTGGCAGCAGAGTCGCGGTATGAAAGGCCCGGGCCGAGTCGAGGCTATCGCCAGGCAGCCACGTAGCGACAGCACCAATGGCGATATTTATCGACGCCGTGACGCTGCCTGCACTGTTGCTGCCGGTGATTGTGTAACTCGTCTGTTTTTGCGCGTCAGTCGGCGTGCCGCTGATCACTCCACTTTGCGTATCCAGACTCAGGCCGGCGGGCAGTGGGGGGAACACGGAAAAAGTGTCGATCGCTCCACCCGCGACCTGAGGTGCGTCGTCCGGAATTTCTTGCCCGACGGTATACACCGGTGACGGGTCCGAATAGCTCAGAGTCGTCGGTGGCACCACCTCGGCCTGGACTTCGATGTTCACTTGTGCCTGCACGCTGCCAGCGCTGTTGGTACCGGTAATGGTATAGGCTACTGGCTGCGCTATGACGGTTGGCTTGCCGCTGATCACGCCGGTCAGCGGGTCCAGCGTAAGGCCGGCAGGCAATTTGGGCGATACGGCGTAGGCAGTAATTTCCCCGCCGGAGGCAACAGGCACATTCGGATTGATAGCACTGCCGAAGATATAGGAAACCGGGTTATCAGGATAGCTCAGGCCATTTGGCGCAATAGTGCTAGCCTTGACCTCAATCTGCACGCGCGTTGTTGCACTTCCGGCGACATTGCTCCCGGTAATCGTGTAGAGGGCTGAGTTGGTCGCGGAGGACGGCGTGCCCGAAATGACACCCGTGGTGGGATCCAGGACGAGGCCCACGGGCAATGCCGGCGATATGCTGTACTTTGTAATGGCGCCGCCACTGCTGCTGGGCGTATTGGGGATTATCTGCGAGCCTGTTGCATAGACGACGGCTGGATCTCTGTAATTCAGCCCGGCAGGTGCTGCTATGGTTTCATCCATGGACTCATTTGTACTGCCCCCGCAAGCGGCGACGAGCAGGAGGGGCAACATGGATAGCAGAAGCGGGAAAAAGCGTCGGAGCTTAAGCACGATAGTGTCCTTTCAGGAAAGTCGGGATAGCACTCGAGCATTTTCGACTGGACCTAGCCGTTCGCTGGAATCCCAAAGATACCCGAGAAAGTGAGGGAGCGGATTGTGCTTGCGCGCCCGCAACGGCGACGCTCGAGGCGGAATTCGCGAAAGTTTGGCTGTGCCACGGCGCATCCGTCAGTTCCGGGGAAATTTGGAAGGAGACCTGATCTGTGGCGAGGCTGCTACATGGCGCCATAATCCGCCGCGTAAGTCATCTCGAACTCAGCCCGAAGCCGCCCTCGCGGGAAATTTAGAAACCGCAGTGCCGACCTGTGGTTCCGCATTGATCGAGCGGGGCGGCGGCCGTTCTGGCAGGCATCGCGAGTGGCTATCCTAACGAAGAAGCGGCTTGAAAGGCTGGAGTAAGTGTCACAGACCTAACAGACACTCGAGACGAGCCCGATCTACGCAATGACGCGACGCACGACAACCAGTGCGCCATCTCGGATTCGGCTGGAATCCTCTCGTCAGCACAGTTGATGTCGCGTCGCAGCGCTCCGATGGGTAAACTCGAAGCTCCAAACGACACTTCAAGAGGGCAGCCATGTCCACACTGCAGTGCGCTATAGACGGGAAGCACGCCAAACTTCACGTCTTCATGGATGGCGCCTGGCATTGGGCTGCGTAGCCCGCGCGCTTGCGTAGCAGGAGTGAGGCGGTCAGTGCGCCTTGCTTGATCGAAGCATCCAGGCGCAGGCATGGTGTCCTTGGAGAGCATGACCGAGGTGTGTTGGTCCCGGGTGGTGCTTCGAGGCCTGGTAACGCGTCGCATCGTCTGCTACGAGAGGCGGCCAGACGCACCGCAATGTAGCCGCTCTGACAGCTGTCCGGAAAAAACATGTGCAGGGGTCTGACCACGTGCCATGATTGCGCATACCTTCATCTTCCGTACACCACACTATCAAGTTTTCTAATGATGCGACTGTAAGCATAGTGGACAATTCTGACGACGTGGAAACGGCAGTCCCGAAGCGGCAGAACTTCTCGAACGAGTTTCTGCGTGAGATCGTCGAAAAGACAATGCAGTCAGGGGCTTCTGTCTCTCGAAGGGCACGGAACACGGTCTGAACGACAACACGGTGTTTACGTGCGTATTTCGGGGAAGCTGAACGCCCGTTTCGGTGAAGTCGAACAGGCCAGGAGGGAGGTGCTGCGTAGTGCTTAGATTGTACTGCGGGTGTTCGAGATCAGGCTACTTTTTGATCAGGTGCATTCTTCTTGCGCATCGAATCGCCCTTCAACGGAAGCTTGTGAGCCTGATGGACGAGGCGGTCGAGGATTGCGTCGGCGAGAGTCGGGTCTTGCAGCCAGGCGTGCCAGTGCTCCAGGGGCAGTTGGCTTGTGATGATCGTGGATCGCGTGCCGACGCGATCGTCGAGCACTTCGAGCAGATCGTTGCGCGCGCCCTGGTCGACGTCCTGCAGTCCCCAGTCGTCGAGCAACAAGACGTCCATCTTGGCGAGCTGCGCGAGCCGACGTGTGAAGCTGCCGTCGCCGTGGGCGATCTTCAATTCCTCGAACAGCCGCGCGACGCGCACGTACAGCACGGAGAAGCCCTGTCGACAGGCCTGCTGGCCGAAGGCGCAGGCGACCCATGTTTTTCCGGCGCCAGTTGGCCCTGTTAGGATGAGGTTCTGTGCATTGCGGATCCAGTCACAGCCGGCGAGCGTGGCGACGATACCCTTGTCGAGCCCACGGCTCTGCCGGTACTCGATGTCCTCAATGCAGGCTTGGGGATTCTTGAGTTTCGCAGACTTGAGCAATCGCTCGAGCCGCCGGGTATCGCGCCAGGCGATCTCACGATCCACGACCATGCCGAAGCGTTCCTCGAACGACAGGCTCGTGCTGGCCGTCAGCGCAGCCTGTTCCTCGAACGCGCGAGCCATACCGTCCAGCTTGAGGGCCTTGAGCTGGGAGAGGGTTTGCTGCATCAACATCGTGACCTCCTTGGGTCAGTGGTAATACTTGGGCCCTCGCACGTTCTCGTGCAGAGGCGACTGCCATTCGGTGGCCCCGCTTTGTGGCAGTGGCTGTTTGTCGGAGCCGGTTTGCAGGATGGTGCGCACGGACCGCTGGGTCGGCGCGCCAATCACGAGCGCGCGCTGGCACGCCGCTTCCAGCCGCTCCTTGCCGTACTTGCGCGACAGCGACAGCAGGCCCAGGCACGCGCGGTATCCCATTTCCGGGTGCGGACGGTTCGTCAGCAAATGCCTTACGATCGCCTCGGCGCTGACGCCGATCGATGCGCCCCAGTGCAGCAACCGGCTCGGTGTCCATTCCATGTGGGCGCGGTAAGCCGCAGGCATATGCTCGGCCACGGTGGTGTACTTCCCCTTGAGCCGACTGCGAGCGTGGGCGGCGACGCGCTTGCCGCCATGCAGGATTTCCACACCGTAGCGTGTCACGCGCGCGTGGACTTCCTGACGCACAAGGCTATGCGGCGCGCTGTAGTAGTGGCCATCGACCTCGATATGCGAGTCAATGTTGATGCGGCACTTCTGGAAGGTGGCGATTTCGTAGCGACGCGTCGGCAGCGGGCGCAGCGCCGGTTTGTCGAGCCGCTCGAACCATTCGCGCCGAGTGCCATCAAGCTTCTTGAACGGCCGCGTATTCAGATCGTTGATCAACCCGGCGATCGCCTTGTTCAGTTCGGCCAGACTATAGAACCGGTGATTCCGGAGGCGGGCAAGAATCCAGCGTTCGACGATCTGCACGCCGACTTCGACCTTCGCCTTATCCTTCGGCTTGCGAGGGCGCGCCGGCAGCATCGCGGTATCGTAATGGCTCACGAAGTCCTGCGTGGTCAGGCCGAGCGTGGGTTCGTAGCGGTCGGCGTTCGAGATCAGTGCCTTCGGGTTGTCGGGCACGAGCAACCTTGGCACGCCGCCATAGAATTCCATCGCGTCAATGAGCCCACCGATCCAGTCGGGTGTCGCTTCCGAGCGCGTGGCGCAGGCATACGTGTAATTCGATGCGCCGAGCACGGCGACGAAGATGTGCGCCTTGAACGCAATGCCGCCGGTGCGATCGAGAATCGGCACCGTTTGCCCGGCGTAGTCGGCGAACAATTTCTCGCCAGCGTAATGTTGCTGAGGCATCGACCGCTTCAACATCTGGGCCCAGTCCTTGTATCGCTGACAGAACTGCGTGTAGCGCAAGGTCCGCTGCCCGGGATTCGCAGCGACGTACTCTTCCCACAGCAGCTGCAACGTCACGCCTTTGCGGCGCAGTTCCCGGTGGACCCAGGCGCAGTCTGGCTCTATGCGCTTGCCTGCGGCCGTCGTCGGAACACTGCCGTTGACGAGCATCTGCTCCAGTTCCGCTTCGGACAGCGGCTCGATCGTCGCCCAGTCCAGGCCGGCAGAGGCGGCAAGTTGAAGATATTGAGTGATGGTGCCGAGCCCGACACCGAGCGCGCCGCTCACCTGGCGGTGAGACAGATTACAGGTCCATTTCAGGCGAAGCACATCTTTTATCTTGCGCATGGTCGTCCGGTGAGCCGGCATCGTCAGTGTCTCCAAAAAGGAGCCACCATAACCGCCGGCCGATTGAGCCATCCGCAGTACCGCCAACCGAAACCACACCTTTCGTTTCGGTCCACCGAACACGCATTTCGGTGGGGTGAACAGCCGTTTCGGCAGGCTAAACACCGATTTCGGGAAGATGAACACGCGTTTCGGAGCACCGAACACCGATTCCGGAATTCTCCGAAACCGTTCGACTTCAAGCGAAACGGCTGTTCATCTTCCTCCGGAAACACTGTTCGACTTCAACCGAAATCCTTGTTCGGCTTCGCCGAAATACGCAGTGTGGTGCCAAAAGGATCGCGCGGCAGCGTGGAGCCAATACCAAAAGCTCGCGCGTGAAGCGTTTTCGCGGCCGACGCTCTCGCCACTTGTGGCTCCGCAACTGACTGGCCAGGCGGAGTATCAGGTTGGCAACAGCCGACTCCTAAGCTCCTGGAACAGTTATCTGCGCGCGCACGATTATACGGAGCGACCGGCTTGTGACAGTCCAGTGGCACGCAATCTTGCGTTCGTGAAAAAATCAAAGATTAGCGGCGTGCCGGCAGTGATATTTGAAGATGGCACTTTGATTGCCGGCCTCACGCCTGCCGCGCGTATCGAAGCACAACTCGTTCAATCCCACGCACGCGTAACCGCGTCCGAGTGAAATCGGACGCCTGCGATACGCTCGGACGTGATGGCAATTCACACAGGCTTTATTTAGATGCCGTACGTGCTGGTGTGGCTCAAATAATGTGGTGATCTCTTCTCCGAGAGGTAGTCTGGCCGCCGCAATTCGGCGCGCGTTGATCCTTTCCAGAGGTTACGAATTCGCACGTTCCATTGCGTAAGCCTGGGAGCGAGCTATCTTTTCAACGTCGCTCATGCGGGAACCGCCACCTCACGGAATAAGGGCCTCGACCTCTGGCGGCTCTGATAACCATTGGCGCTGGAGTTACAACCGCGATGCAGGAGACCGTGACGTCGCCGGCGACAGCTGCGACACTATGTAGTCACACACAGCCTGCCTGGCGCGCCGAACGCTCAGTCACATGTGAGTCGTACGATTGTCGGGGTGAGCAAAAGAATCGACATCAGTGTCCTCACGAATAGGCCATGCGAAGCGGATGCGGGGAGGCGAACGTTCGCGTAGACGGAGCGAAGACGTGAGTTTGAATTTGGCCCACATAGCCCCTCCGGCAGGACGATATGTAGAGGACGGCGCGCGAGGACCAACGCGGGTGCATGGTGGGAAACGGTAACCAGCCGTCCAGCATGCACTGTCGACGCCACAGAAATATCCCGTCTCCCTTCGCAAAATTGCTGACTAACATCAACCGTCGGGTGATGTGTGATGCTGCGGCAGGGCGGGCGATCTATGCAAGTGGCGATCGCAACGGGCGAAAGTCCCGTGGCTCACCGGGGAACCCGGTGAGTGGCTAGAATGAATCGATCTAGAGGGATGAGTTGGCGCGGCTCAACCAAAAAAACGCGCTCCCTTAGTGACCGGCGGTCATGGAACGCGTGCGGGTTGCCCCTGCGCCGGTCCCTGATCGCGCGATCCAGGGCGTCCATTCCCCCTTCGGCGGCCCGTTGCAAGACGATGCGCTCTTCGCTGGTTAATCGCATTTGAATGCTCCTTGTGTTGTCCAGACTAGGACAGATAGGGCCTCGTGAGCGTGCCAAGTCGCCCGACTGCGTTGGGCTGTTCTAGCTAGCGGCAACGGCCACCGTCGTGCCGAACTCATCTTCCGTCCGGAGAATGCTGTCAGGGCGCGTCGGCGGGCTGTGACGTGGCGCAACTACTCTGACGCAATACCGGCTTCCCGGCTGCGCCAACCCCGGCTGATCAAACGTTGCCGCTGGCATGCCTGCTCGACGACGCGCGTGGTGTGGCAAAGCCACCGGGCAACCTTTGGCGTGGAAATCGAAATTCGAACGTGCCGCCGTATTCGCGGAGATCAATCTGTCCGACATTCCTCTGTATGTAAGCGAAAAAGAGAAATTCCTGATGAATGCGATGCCCGAAGAATATGATCGTTGCTGCGCGGAATCCATCGAACGTGTCGATCCGGAATCTTGTCGAATATCAACATCTTTGCCGCATTATGGCTCCTTGGTCTCATCCTTTCGGCGTCTCCGCTGGAAGTCGAGCATTAGGATTGATCTCAGACCGTTTTCATCAGTGATGTTGATTTGTTTGCCGCTTGCTTCAATAAGGCCGCGCTTGCGCAGAGCCGTCATGGTCCGGCATACGGTTTTGAGCGTCAGCCCGAGATAACTGCCTATTTCCCAGCGTGTCATGGGCAAACAAAATTGACCCGGAGAATATCCACGTTGGGTGTAACGTTCCATCAGGTCGAGTAGAAGTGCGGCGACTCGCTGGCTAGCGGCCCGAGAGCGAAGTGCCGCCATTTGGGTGGCCTCGTGATTGAGGAGATCGCCCACAAGCTGGTTGAACCGCGATTGAACGGCTTGGCTTTCACGACACAGCTGCTTGAGGGCCGTATAGGGGACCTTGCAAACCCACGAGTCCTCCAGCGCAACGGCGCGAAACACGTGAACGTCCCCAGCAACGCCATCAAACCCAATTGCATCACCTGACAGGTGAATGCTGGTAATCTGCTCACGTCCGGTCCGGCCTGTAAAGCCGGTCTTTAGTGCGCCGGATCGCACGGCAAATAGGCCGTGAAATCGATCTCCTGGAACGTAGAGTGTTCGCCCCCGACGCACCTTGCGCGCGCCCGTGACCAACGCTTCGAAGCTGCGGAGCACCTCGGAATCGAAGTCCTTTGGCATGCAAAACTGACGCATCGCGCAATCTGCGCAGCGTACGAAAGACCGGGGGCCTGTTCCGGAATTCCGGCCTGTTTCGCGCGCCTTGACGTCGTGTTTCATATTGCTGAGCCTCAGTGAATTATTCACCAGATTGCGGATATTGCGAGGGACGTGCTTTAAGTAGCCGTACTGCAAAAACTTTAAGTGGCCGTACTGCAAAAAATTGTTATTGCTTTCCGATCCTAAGGGTATCCTCCCGAAAAATCAAAATGTCGGCGTCGTTCCTGGACTGACTCTCCCAACAGAGAATGGGCAAGCAGGACTCCCGGTCTGCAATTCGGAATTGTGCGTAAGGCCGTCGCGGCTATCCCTGAGCGTCTCTTCCAGACAAGAAATTTTCAGCGAACTGCGTTGCCATACTCGCGCAGATGGCAGCGATGAGCTGACCCCCGCGTTCGGATGCGAGATTTGACCTTTCGCATCGAGACGATCATCGGCAGTTGCGTGGACCATCCGAGTCGACTCAGCGCCCAAGCGTGAGATCGTCGCTCCTTTTGAAGAATGGGTACGAGCCTCCTCGTTGTCGAATCGGGGCTTGGCCGGATCATTCGTACGCGAAAAGTACTGTCATCTCAGGTCAAGCCAGCGATCGCGACAATCCGCGCTGACTCACCGTTGAGCTCATTGTCGTCCCACGCGCCGAGAGTCAGCGTGTCTATCCATTGCTATTGCAGAACAAGTTCACAGCCCTCTCATCACCAACGCTAACCGTCGCTGGATTCGGAAGTGTCGGCATGAATCCCGTACTCGTCCGGTATCCGATCTTGCTTCGAGTCTCGATAATGTCGTTGGCCCTTCGATGAGGGGTTGGAGGCCGGAATCAACGACACGACGATACACCAATAGGTGGATTGGGACTAGGCAACCTTGGTTTTGGTCTGCTTCGTCATGTCAGTCACTCCGGCTTGGTTATTTTAGAATTTCTGGACATTTTTGAAAATGAAAAAGACTGCTATTTGCACCGTCCTGGCTGCGATGGGGTTGGTTGCTGGCGTTGCGCACGCTGCTGGTACGGACCCGAGCGTCAACGGTGGCGTGTTGACGATCGATGGCGAACTGACTGCCCAAAGCTGCACGATCAATGGCGACGGCCAGGGCAACGACTTCACGGTCACGCTGCCGACGGAGTCGACCTCCAATCTTGCAAAAGCCGGTTCGACTACGGGTTCGACCGGTTTCAATATCGCCCTGACGAACTGCACTCCGGAGACGGGTAACGTGCATACGTTCTGGGAATATGGTGCGAACACACTCTCTGACGGCAACCTGAAGAATAACGGTGACGCAACGAAGGTGGAAGTGCAGTTGGAAGACTTCAACGGCGGCAGTCAGCAAATTATCGACGTCAGCAAGGCTGACGGCGGGCAGAACTCGCAGTCGGTTGCGATCGACAGCGGTGCGGCAAACCTGCAGTACGGGGCGCAGTACATCTCTCCTGAGGGCGGCGCTACGGCGGGCAAAGTGACGACCAACGTCACGTATTCCATGGCTTACGACTAAGAAGTCGGTGCGCGAACGTGACGCTGTCATGCGTTCCGTTCGCGGCGCTGGAGCGCAGGAAACAAGGTTCGCCTAGTTATTGTTTGGGGGGGGCTTTGGTGTTGCTACGCTTGCGCCGAGCCTTCAACTTTAGCGTTTGGTGGTGCGGAACTCGCGTCCCCAGACTTCGGGCATGTCAAATGCCGGAGTCGCTCGGCCACGCCGCACCTTATAGATTCAATTTCGTTTTAGAGGTTGAGTGTCATGAATTTGCGAAAGCTCATTAGCAGCATCGTAGCTGCAGG
>JAITTX010000545.1 GCA_031286755.1 Paraburkholderia sp. | reverse complement strand
GCGCTTCCTGCAGCGCTTTAGCAAGGGCACGCTGCCGTACCAGTACCAGGACGGCGTGATGGACAGCCTGGCCGTGACGAAGATGTTCGAGGCGAACGACCCGCTCACCGTGTTCTGCGCCGACAAGCTGCTCTGGGGCGGCCTCGCGGGCAGCGCGCCGCTCGAAAGCGCCCTGCGCGACGCGCTCGCGCGCGTGGATGCATGGCTAGCGAAACGCGGGTGCAGCGTTTGAGCCTGCGCGCCACGGCCTTCGCGCTTTGCGTCCGTTTTCGCGCCCATTGCCGCGCTCATTTCGCACCCATCCCGCTCGCGGCGCGAGGCTGCGCACGCCGCGCCCCTGGGTCGGCGCGCATGGCGCGGCCTGGCGCGCGCAGCTAAAGTAGCACCTCCACCCTCACCACTTTCGCGCGCGCCCATGTATCTCGGCATCGACCTCGGCACCTCCGAAGTAAAAGTCCTGCTGCTCGCCCCCGACAGCCGCGTGATCGGCACCGCGGGCTCGCCGTTCACGGTCTCTCGCCCTCAGCCGCGCTGGGCCGAGCAGGATCCCGCCGACTGGTGGGACGGCACGCGCCGCGCGCTCGCGGCGCTGCGCGAGCAGCATCCGCGCGAATTCGCCGAGGTGCGCGGCATCGGCCTCTCGGGACAGATGCACGGCGCGGTGCTGCTCGACGAGCACGACACGGTGCTGCGCCCCGCGATCCTCTGGAACGACATGCGCGCCGTCGACGAATGCGCCGAGCTCACCGCGCGCGCGCCGCAACTGCATCGCGTGGCCGGCAATCTGGCAATGCCGGGCTTCACCGCGCCCAAGCTGCTGTGGGTCGCGCGCCACGAGCCCGAGCACTTTCGCAAGATGGCCTGCGTGCTGCTGCCGAAAGACTGGCTGCGCCTGAAGCTCACAGGGGGCAAGGTCTCCGACCCCTCCGACGCGGCGGGCACGCTATGGCTCGACGTAGCCAGGCGCGACTGGTCCGACGCCCTGCTCGACGCCTGCAACATGACGCGCGCGCAGATGCCCGCGCTCGCCGAAGGCAGCGCGCCTTCGGGCACGCTGCTGCCCGAGATCGCGCGCGAATTCGGCCTGCGCGAGGACGTGGTGGTCGCGGCGGGCGGCGGCGACAACGCCACGAGCGCGATCGGCATTGGCGCCGTCCAGCCCGGCGACGGCTTCGTCTCGCTCGGCACCTCGGGCGTGCTGTGCGTGATCGGCGACCGCTTCCGGCCGAATCCGGCCTCGGCGGTGCATGCGTTCTGCCACGCCATTCCCGACCGCTGGCATCAGATGAGCGTGGTGCTCTCGGCCGCCAGTTGCCTGCGCTGGGTCTGCAAGCTCACCGGCACCGACGAACCCGCGCTGCTCGCCGAAGTCGAGCGCCTCACGCCGCAAACGCTCGCGCAGGCGCCGCTCTTTTTGCCCTACCTCTCGGGCGAGCGCACGCCGCACAACGACCCGTATGCGCAAGGCGTGTTCTTCGGCATGACGCACGCGACCGACCGCGCGCTGCTCGGCTATGCCGTGCTCGAAGGCGTGACGCTCGCGCTCACCGACGGCCTCGACGCCCTGCGCGCGGCGGGCACCGAAGTGGGCCCGCTCTCGATGCTCGGCGGCGGCGCGCGCAGCGCGTATTGGGCGCAACTCGCGGCCGATGCGTTCGACACGCCCACGCGCCAGCACGGCGGCGGCGAAACGGGCGCGGCACTCGGCGCGGCGCGCCTCGGCTGGCTCGCGGCGGGAGGCGCGTTCGACGAAGTGCTCGCCAAGGCACCCGTTGCCGCCGAATACACGCCCGACGCAACGCGTCACGCCGCGCTGCGCGAACGGCTCGAAGCCTACCGCTCGCTCTACCGGCACGTGCGGCCTCTCTTCGATCCCGCGCGCGAAAAGCTCGCCTGACCGAGGCGAGTGTTTCCAGTACACTCGCCCCCCAAACATGAACGCGTGAGCCATCCCGCTCCCGCATACGCACCGCAGCCCGCACCCACGACCACCGTGTCCAAGTCCACCGAAAAACTCGATCTCGCCACCCGCGCAGCCTGGCTCTACTACGTGGCCGGCAACACCCAGAACGAGATCGCCGAAAAGCTCCAGGTGTCGCGCCCGGTCGCGCAGCGCCTCGTCGCGTTCGCGGTGGAGAAGAATTTGATCCGCGTGCGCGTCGATCATCAACTGGCCGACTGCCTCGCGCTCGCCGACCAGCTCTCGAAGCGCTACGGCCTCGCGATGTGCGAAGTGGTCCCTGTGGACGACGACACCCAGGAGGCCATCGACCGCAAGCTCGCGGTGGCTGGCGCACAAGTGATGGAGCGCTATCTGGCCGAGGAGCGGCCGATGGTCGTGGCGGTGAGCAGCGGACGCACGCTGAAAGCGGCCGTCGATCAGATCGCGCAGCTCGACCGGCCGCAGCACCGCCTCGTTTCGATGGTGGGCGCGATCGCGCAGGACGGCTCGTCGAACCGCTACGACGTGGCGCTGCACATCTCCGAGAAAACCGGTGGCAAGCATTTCCTGCTGCCCGCGCCGCTCATCGCCGACAACGAGGCCGAACGCGCGCAATGGTGCAATCACCGGCTTTACCGCATCGTCGAGTCGCTCTCGGGCGAAGCGGACGTGGCGTTCGTCGGGATCGGCAATATCGGCGAGCATTGTCCGCTGCATGAGGACGGCTTTCTCACCACCGGCGAAGTGCACGAGCTGATGCGGCTGGGCGCGGTTGCGGAAATGCTCGGCCTGCCGATCGACGCGCAAGGCAAGCGCGTGGATTCGCCCACCGGACGGCGCGTGACGAGCCTGCATCTGGAAGCGCCGCCGAAGCGCCCCACTATCGGCTTTGCCGGTGGCGCGCGCAAGCGCGAGGCGCTGATCGCGGCCCTCAAGGGCGGCTGGCTTTCGGGGCTCGTGACCGATGAGGAATGCGCGCGGGCGGCGTTGGCGGATAAGGGCTGAGCGCACGCTGCAAAGCGGCGCCGTTGCCAGACACAAAAGCCAAACCCCGAACGCCACACAAAAAAAGCCCGCTCGAAAGCGGGCATATAAGGCCTTGATTCAGGCCCCCTCTGCGACAACCACCACAGCGCCGCCTCTGGAGCGAGGCGGCGCCTGTCTCTCAAGCCGCCATCTGCTGCGCGAAACGCCGCTCGAACGCAATGCCATTGGCGTCGAACAGATGGCAATGATCGGGCGCCGCGCCCAGCTTCATCGTCGCGCCGCGCTCGTGCTGCTCCAGCGGCGGAATGCGGGCAATCAGGCCATCGGGCGCAACGGGCGACTCCGCGTAGAGATACGCCGCGTCGCCGAGCGACTCCACCGTGTTGGCCCGCACGCTCACGCCATGCTCCTCCTCGCCCACACGCATGTGCTCGGGGCGGATGCCCACCGTCACCTTGTCGCCCTCGCGCGCGCCCGATGCCGTATTCGGCTCCACCGCCACCTTCTGCGTCTCGCCCGTTTCGTAGCGCACGACGACGCCGTCGCTCGCGACCTGCTGCACGACGCCATCGAGAAAATTCATCTTCGGCGAGCCGATGAAGCCCGCCACGAACCGGTTCGCGGGCGCGTGATAGAGGCGGTTCGGACTCCCCACTTGCTCCACATTGCCCGCCGAAAGCACGACGATCTTGTCCGCGAGCGTCATCGCCTCGACCTGATCGTGCGTCACGTAGATCATCGTCGTCTTCAGCTCGTCGTGCAGGCGCGCGAACTCGAGGCGCATCTTCACGCGCAGCGCGGCGTCGAGATTCGAAAGCGGCTCGTCGAACAGAAACACCTTGGGCTTGCGCGTAATCGCGCGCCCGATCGCCACGCGCTGGCGCTGGCCGCCGGAAAGCTGCTTGGGCTTGCGGTCCAGCAGATGGTCGATGTGCAGGATCTTCGCGGCGTTCTTCACCGCCGCGTCGATCTCGGGCTTCTTCGCGCCCGCGAGCTTCAGGCCGAACGCCATGTTGTCGTAGAGCGTCATGTGCGGATAAAGCGCGTATGACTGGAACACCATCGCGATGCCGCGCTTGGCCGGTGGCACGTCGTTCATGCGCGCGCCGTCGATCATCAGGTCGCCGCCGCTGATGTCTTCGAGTCCCGCGATCATCCGCATGAGCGTGGTCTTGCCGCAGCCGCTCGGGCCCACGAACACGACGAACTCGCCGTCCGCGATATCGAGGTTCACGTCGCGCAGCACTTCGGTTTCGTCGTAGCGCTTGAGTACGTCTCTCAGGATCACGCTTGCCATGATGTGTCTCCATTCGTTGCGGCGCTCGGGGACTCCTGCCCTGGCACCGCGCTTCATTACGATTCGATCGCGATTCGGTTTGCCGGAACGCCGCGCTCAGTGCGCGCGCGCCTCCGCCTTCTGTATCCACTCCGCCACGAGCGCGGGCAGCGCGCGCATGTCGTCGAAAATCTCCTGAGCGCCCATCTCGCGCAGTTCGTGCGCGTGCGCGTCGCCGCCCACGTGCGCACCGCCCACGAAGCCGAGCACCGTCATGCCCGCCGCGCGCGCCGCGCTCACGCCCGCCACGCTGTCCTCCACCACGAGGCACCCTTCAGGCGCCACGCCCAGCCCCTGCGCCGCCGCGAGATAGACGTCCGGCGCGGGCTTGGGCTTCGCCACCATGTCGGCGCAATAGATGCGCTCGCCAAAGAAGCGCGTGAGGCCGTTGCGTGCCAGCACGCGGCGCACCACCGCCGCGTAGCTGTTGCTCGCACAGGCCTTCGTGAGCGCGACGGCCTCCAGTGCCGCGCTCACGCCGGGAAAGAGCGGCGCCTCGGCCGCTTCGGTTTCGGCCACGGCGCGGATCGCATCGACGTCCGCGGGCGTCAGCCGCTGGCCGAGCGCCTCGCTCGCGCCGCCGAGCACGCGCTCGATGCGCTGGCCGAGCAGCGGCATCAGCACCGGCGCGACGGCGGCGCCCGGCCAGCGCGCTTCGAGCTCGCGCACCAGCACGCGCGCGGCCACGGCTTCGCTGTCGATCAGCACGCCGTCGCAGTCGCAGATCAGGGCCTGAATGGTCATGAATAGAGTCCTTGGTTTTTTACTTGACGGCGCCGAACGTGAGGCCACGCACGAGCTGCTTCTGCGAGAGCCAGCCGACGATCAGCACGGGCGCCACCGCCAGCAGCGAGGCCGCCGAGAGCTTCGCCCAGAACAGCCCCTCGGGGCTGGAATACGAGGCGATGAACACGGTGAGCGGCGCAGCGTTCGAGCTCGACAAGTTGATGCTCCAGAATGCTTCGTTCCACGAAAGAATGATCATCAGGAGCGCGGTGGAAGCCAACCCCGGCACCGACATCGGCATGAGCAGATAGACGATTTCCTGCCACGTGGCCGCACCGTCCATGCGTCCGGCTTCGAGGATGTCTTTGGGAATCTCGTTGAAGTACGTGTACGCCATCCACACCGCAATCGGCAAATTGATGAGCGAGTAGACGATCACGAGCCCGGTCACCGTGTCGAGCAACCCGGTGTTCTTCCACAAGAGATAGATCGGCACGAGCACGCCCACCGAGGGCATCATCTTGGTGGAGAGCATCCACAGGAGAATCCCCTGCGTGCGCCGGTTCGGGAAGAACGCCATCGCATACGCGGCAGGTACGGCGAGAACCAGGCAGACGATGGTCACGCCCACCGAGATCAGCACCGAGTTCCACGCGAACGCGAAGTAGTTGCTGCGTGCGAAGACCTCACGGAAGCTGTCGAGTGTCGGCACGAAGAACAGCGACGGAATATACGCCTGCTGCTCGGTCTTGAACGCCGTGATCGTCATCCAGAAGATCGGGAAGAACAGCGCAAGCGCGACGATCCACGCAAGCAGCCCCGGCACGACGCGCTGGATGAAGTGGAGCAGCGAAGAACGGTTGACTGCGTGCGGCGATTCGGGTGCGCGAACGGGCGAAGCGGTGACTTGGCTCATTTTTCGTACTCCCCTTTGAGGTTGCGCGCGAGCATGCGCACGAGGAAGAACGACACGATGTTCGCGAGCACGACGGCGAGTATGCCGCCCGCAGACGCAATGCCCACGTCGAACTGCTGCAGGCCCATCGAGTAGATCAGGTAAGTGAGGTTGGTGGTCGCGTTGCCGGGGCCGCCGCTCGTGGTCGTATAGATCTCCGCGAAGATCGAGAGCAGGAAGATGCTCTCCATCATCACCACCACGGCAATCGCGCGGCGCAGGTGCGGCAGCGTGATGTAGAAGAACATCGAGATTGCGCCGGCGCCGTCGATCTTCGCCGCCTCCTTCTGCTCCTGGTCGAGCGACTGGATCGCCGTGAAGAGAATCAGGAACGCGAACGGCAGCCACTGCCACGCCACGATCATGATGATCGCGGTGAGCGGGTAGTCGGCGAACCAGTCGATGGGCGTCATGCCTATCGCGCGCATGGCAATCGCTACGAGGCCGTACACCGGATGCAGGATCATGTTCTTCCAGATCAGCGCGGAAACCGTGGGCATCACGAAGAACGGCGCGATGGCGAACAGGCGCGCCACGCCCTGGCCGATGAACTTGCGGTCGAACAGCACCGCCATCAGCACGCCGCCGACCACGGTGATCACGAGCACCGACACGATGAGCTCGACCGTGTGGAAGATCGACGGCCAGAACGACGGATCGGTGACGAGGAAGGTGTAGTTGTCGAGGCCCGCGAAGCCCTTGAGATCGGGATTGAGCAGGTTGTAGCGCGTGAACGAATACCAGATCGTCATCGCGAGCGGGATCGTCATCCACAGCAGCAGGACGGCGACGGACGGCGAAACCAGCCAGCGCGACGCCTGGCGGCGCGTCTCTGCGCGCTGCGGCTGAGGGGTTCGCGCTCGTTTGTTGAACAGGGGCATGGGAAGATGGAGATGACGCATGAGGACCACCCTTCTCTGTTGCGCGGCGGCTCGGGGCGGGACGCCGCATCTGCTTCGCGGGGGGCGCGCCGTGCCGTGCGGCCGGCGTGCCCTTCGCGTCTACTGCATGTGCGCCGCAATGCAGCGCCTTGCTGCGCCTACTTCTGGTAACCGGCCTGCTTCACGGCGCGGTCCGCGGCGGCGTTGCCGGCCGCGAGCGCCTGATCGACGCTCATCTGGCCCGCCACGGCGCCGGCGATGCTCTGCCCCACGACCGTGCCGAACGACTGGAATTCAGGAATCCCGACGAACTGGACCCCCGTGTACGGCACCGGCTTGGCGGTAGGGTGCGTCGGGTCGGCGCTCTGGATCGCCTTCAGCACGAAGTCCGAGAACGGCGCGGCCTTCTTGTACTCAGGGTTCTGGTAGGTCGAGACGCGCGTGCCCGACGGCACGGAAGCCCAGCCCTCGTCCTTCGCGACCAGCTCGATGTATTGCTTCGAGGTGGACCACTCGATGAACTTCTTCGCTGCGTCCTGCGACTTCGACGACTTCGGAATCGCGAGCGCCCACGACCACAGCCAGTGCGAGCCGTTCGGCGTAACTTCGGTCGGCGCCGCCGCGAAGCCGATCTTGTCGGCCACCTGCGACTGCTGCTTGTTGTAGAGAATGCCCGCCGCGACCGTGGCGTCGATCCACATCGCGCACTTGCCCGAGGACATCAGCGTGAGGTTCTCGTTGAAGCCGTTCGAGCTCGCTCCCGGAGGGCCGTCCTTCTTCAGCAGATCGACGTAGAAAGTGACCGCCTTCTTCCACTCGGGCGAAGTCAGCTGCGCATGCCACTTCTCGTCGAACCAGCGGCCGCCGAAGGTGTTCGCGACCGTGGTCACATACGCCATGTTCTCGCCCCAGCCGGCCTTGCCGCGCAGGCAGATGCCGTAGGTGCCCTTGGACGGGTCGTTCAGCTTGTCGGCGAACGTCTTGATCTGGTCGTAGGTCGGCTGCTCGGGCATCGTCAGGCCCTTCGCCGCGAACAGGTCCTTGCGGTAGTACGTCATCGAGCTTTCGACGTAGAACGGCAGCGCGTAGAGCGTGCCGTTATACGAGAGACCGTCGCGCGCCGTCTTCACGACATCGTTCAGGTCGTAGTCAGCGGGCAGGTTCGTGATGGGTGCGAGCCAGCCGCGCTTGCCCCATTGCGGCGCCTCGTAGGTGCCGATCATCATCACGTCGAACTGGCCGCTATTCGTGGTGATGTCCGTCGTGGCGCGCTGGCGCAGCACGTTCTCCTCGAGGATCACCCAGTTCAGCTTGATGCCCGGATTGGCTTTCTCGAAAGCCGGCGAGAGCTTCTTCAGCTCGAGCATGTCCGGGTTGTTCAACATCGCGATCGTGACGGTCTGCGCGTGCACGGCACCCGCAGCGGCCACGAGAGCGAGCGCGCCCGCTGCGCGGCCTCCTGTACGCAATGCGCGCAATGCGGTACTCCGCATGGCTGGTTTCATGACGTTGTCTCCTTTCCTTGTTTGCTGCGTTATGTGGTGCCGCATGGGTTGAAACTGCCGCAACGCGCCGAAGCGCGCCGGAACGCCTTCAGCTCATCCAGTTTCCGCCGTCGACGTTGAGCGTCTGCGCGGTGATGTAATCGGCGTCGGCGGAGGCGAGAAACAGCGCGGCGCCGGTGAGGTCCTCGGGCACGCCCATGCGGCCGAGCGGCACTTCCTCGCCCACGAGCCGCTTCTTCTCGCCGAG
>JAITTX010000450.1 GCA_031286755.1 Paraburkholderia sp. | reverse complement strand
GAAAGGCCCTGGAAGCCGCCCGTCTGCGAGTAGATCATCGAGTTGATGCCGATTACTTCGCCCTGCAGATTAAACAGCGGGCCGCCCGAGTTGCCGGGGTTCACCGGCACGTCGGTCTGGATGAACGGCGTGTAGTTCTCGTCGGGCAGCGAGCGCGACTTCGCGCTGATGATGCCCGAGGTCACCGTGTTGTCGAAGCCATAGGGCGAGCCGATCGCTACCACCCACTGACCGACCTTGCTCTGGCGCGGGTCGCCGATCTTCACGGTCGGCAGGTCCTTCGCGTCGATCTTGAGCACCGCGACATCGGACTGCTTGTCGGCGCCCACGACCTTGGCCTTGAATTCGCGCTTGTCGGTGAGCTTCACGGTCACGACGTTCGCGCCATCCACCACGTGCGCGTTCGTGAGGATGTAGCCGTCCGGGCTGATGATGAAGCCCGAGCCGAGGCTCGTGCTCGGCGTGTCGGCCTGCATGCCGCCGTCGCCGCCCATGCCGGGCACGCCGCCATAGAAGTGCTTGAAGAACTGGTAGAACGGATCGCTCGGATCGATCGGCAGTTGCTGCGCCCCGCCGCCGCGCATGGACGTCTGCTTCACCACATGCTTCGCACTGATGTTGACGACTGCCGGGCCGTAGGTTTCCACGAGGCCCGAGAAATCGGGGATGCCGGTCTTGGCTGCGGCTTCGGCTGGCATCATCGCGGCCTGCGCCGGCGTGATGACCTGTGGCGGCGGCACGTCGCGGCGCCCCGCCACATAGCCCGCCGACAACGCGACGGCAACGGCGATGGCCACGGCACTACGGGTGAGGACTTTGGTATTCATAGCGGACTCCTTGCGCGGGATACTGTCACGACGTAACGAAGATTAAGCTGTGTCGCTTAAAGGAGTCTTAAGCGGGGAACCTTCCCGCAAAGGCCCGTGCACCGGGCGTTTGCGGGGCCTTCGAAACGCGCCCCGAATATTGCGAATCATTCCGCAAATACGAATTGAAAGCAAAAAGGAAGGTTTAAAGCATGCTTTAAAGAACCGGATAAAGAGCCGGATTAAAGCGTGCCGCGCTCAAAATCGCAGGTCCACCCGCAACCCGCCCGCGGACGAGTCGCCGAGCGTGATCGTGGCGTCGTGCTGGTCGGCAATGCGGCGCACGATCGCAAGGCCGAGCCCCGTGCCCGAGACGTCCGTGCGTGCGCGGTTCGCGCTCGCGCCCACGCGATAGAAGCGGTCGAACACGCGCTCGCGCTCGTCGGCGGGAATACCCGGCCCGCTGTCCTCGATGCGCACCAGCGGATGGCCGTCGTCCACGATGAGGCTCACGTCCACACGGCCGCCCGCGGGCGTGTATTTCGTTGCGTTGTCGAGCAGATTGTTGAACATCACGCGCAAGGCGTCGGCGTCGCCGTGCACGTGCGCGTCGACGCTTTCCTCGATGCCAAGGTCCACGCCGCGCTGCTGAGCGAGCGGCGCATAGTTGAGCACGCAATCATCGAGCAACGCATGCAGGTCGACGCTTTGCGCGCGCGCGTGGCCGTCGGGCTCCGAGCGCGCGAGCGCGAGCAGTTGCTCCGCGAGACGCGTGGCGCGCGTCACGCCCGCTTGCAGGTCGCCCAGCGCCTCGCGGCGCGCTTCATCGTCCCTTGCGCGCGCAACGAGTTGCGCCTGGATCTGCACGGCCGCGAGCGGCGTGCGCAACTCGTGCGCGGCATCGGCCACGAAGGCCTTTTGCGTGTCGAGCGCCTGCGCGAGGCGCTCGAGCAGCGCGTTGAGCGCATGCACGAGCGGCGTCACCTCGCGCGGCAAGCGCCCTTCGGGCAGCGGCTCGAGCGCCTCGGGATGGCGCGTGTCGAGCGCGCGCGCCACACGCGAGAGCGGCTTGAGGCCACGCCCCACCACCATCCACACGGCAAGCCCGAGAAACGGCAGCAGCACGATCAACGGCCACAGCGTGCGCAGCGCGACGTTCGCGGCAAGCCGGTTGCGCACCGTCATCGGCTGGGCGAGCTGCACGACGTTGTCGCCGACGATCGCGCCATAGACGCGCCACTCGCCACGGTCGGTGCGCTCGGTCGAAAAGCCGAGCTCCGCGCGCGGCGCGAGCGGCGCACGCGGATGCGAGTAGTACATCAGCTCGCCGTTGCGGTTCCAGATCTGCAGGACGATGCCTTCGGTGCCGGTGTCGCGCGAGCTGAGAATCTCGTTGAACGGCTCGGAGGGCAGCGCGGCGGCAATCTCCTGCAACTGGTAATCGAATAGCTCGTTGGCTTCGGCAAGCGCCTGGCGATAGATCAGCCAGCCCGCGAGGCCTACGCCCGCGACCACGATCGCGAGCAGCCAGAACAGCAGTTGTCTTCGAATCGAACTCATCGGGAGGCGCTCGTCCTCACTCGTCTTTCGCGATCATGTAGCCGAGGCCGCGCACGTTGCGGATGAGATCGGCGCCGAGCTTCTTGCGCAGCGCGTGAATGTAGACCTCGACGGTGTTGCTGCCGATCTCCTCGCCCCAGCCGTACATCTTTTCTTCGAGCTGGGTCTTGGAGAGCACCGCGCCGGGGCGCGCGAGCAGCGCCTCCAGCAAGGCGAACTCGCGCGCGGAGAGCGCGACGGGCGCGCCGTCCTGGGTCACCTGGTGCGAAGCGTGATCGAGCGTGATCGAGCCGTGGCGGATCGTGGACTCGCTGCGGCCCGCCTGGCGGCGGATCAGCGCGCGCATGCGCGCGCCCAGTTCGTCGAGATCGAAGGGCTTGATGAGATAGTCGTCGGCGCCGGCGTCGAGGCCCTTCACGCGGTCGGCAATGGCGTCGCGCGCGGTGAGGATCAGCACCGGCAGCGCCACGCTGCGCGCGCGCAGCGTGCGCAGCACGTCGAGGCCATCGCGCTTGGGCAGCCCGAGATCGAGCAGCATCAGATCGTAGGAGTCGGCGCTCGCGGCCGAGAGCGCGGCCTCGCCGTCCTCGACCCAGTCGACCGCGAAGCCTTCGCCGCGCAGCGCCTTGCGCACGCCCTCGGCAATCATGCGGTCATCTTCGACTAGCAGTATGCGCATCGTAATGAATTGGCAAGGCGGCGCGCGCGGCGCCGCATTTGAAATGAATGACGATGGGTGCATTCTAGCGCCTCGACACCCGGCGCATGCCACATGCAGCATGCCTGCCGCCTGCTTTTCCCCCGCACGCAAAGCGCTGCGCCCGCGCCAGACACGGCGGCGCGCCCGGACGCAAACCCGAACGCGCGTGCACGCACCCTGCCCCGCATTCACGCGACCTTTGCTCACATTTCTCGCGAACGATGCGCGCACACCACGCGAGGTCTTTACAATGGGCGCTTTTGCGGCGCGCGGCGCCGCGATGCGAACGCACCCTTTCAGTCGCCTTCGCGTTGCCCCCGAGTTGTCCCCGGTCGGCGCGCAAGGCGGCGCACGCATCGCGAAAGCTGCGCGCCTGCCGTTTCCGCGTCCGCGCACGATGTCGCGAAAAGCCCGCCCGGGCCAACCTGGGCAAATCGCGACGCGCGCGGCCCCTGCATTGCCTGCCCTCGCCCAACGTTCTTCATGCCGCCCGTTTCGCTGTCCCGCCTACGCCCCCTGTTCCGCCTGAACTCACCGCGCCCTCTCGTGCTCGGCCTTGCGTGCGCCGCGCTCGCCGTGGCCTTCGCCGGCGCGCCCACCCGAGCCGAGGCGCAGCCCGCCGGCGCGCGCGTGCCCACGGTCAACGTCAGCACCGTCTTGCCGCCCAGCGTGATGGCCGGACTCGAGCGCGCGCACGTGCCGCTTTCGTCGGTGAGCGTGGTGATCGAGAAAGTGGGCGACCGCCAGCCGAGTGTGGCCGTCAACGCGGGCCAGCCGATGATGCCCGCCTCGACGATGAAGCTCGTCACCACCTGGAGCGGCCTCTCGATGCTCGGGCCCGACTACCGCTGGAAGACCAGCGCCTACACCGACGGCGACGTGGACGCGAGCGGCACGCTGCACGGCAACCTCTACATCAAGGGCACGGGCGACCCGAAGCTCGTCCCCGAGGAGCTGATCGATCTCGTGCAGAAGATCCGCGCGACCGGCATCGTGCGCATCGAAGGCGCGCTCGTGCTCGACAAGAGCGAGTTCGACGTGTCCACGCGCGACCTGCCTTCGTTCGACGGCGACGACAGCGCGCCGTACAACGTCGGCCCCGATCCGCTGATGTATGCGTTCAAGTCGGTCTCGTTCACGTTCTCGCCTTCGCGCGAAGGCGTCTCGATCGACGTGGTGCCGCCCGTCGCACAATGGCAGATCGACAATCAGATCCGCGAGCGCGGCGGCAAGTGCGGCGGCCTGCTGCCGAGCCCGCAGGTCACGCCGGGCGCGAACGGCATCGTCACGGCGAGCTTCGAGGGCAACTACGCGATGCGCTGCGGCGATCGCACGCTCAACATGGCCGCGCCCGTCGATCACAGCACCTTCTTCGCCGACGGCTTTCTCGCGCTCTGGCAGCAAGCGGGCGGCAGTTTTTCGGGCACGACGCGCGAAGGCGTGGTGCCGCCGCGCGCGCGTCCGCTGGCCGTGCACCAGAGCCCGCCGCTCTCGGACGTCGTGCACGACATCAACAAGTTCAGCAACAACGTGATGGCGCGCAATCTGTTCCTCACGCTCGGCGCCGTCGAGGGCAAGCCGCCCGCGACCACGGCGAAGGCCGCCGCCGTCGTCGCCGCGTTCTTGCGCAAGAGCGGCCTGAACATGCCCGAACTCGTGCTCGACAACGGCTGCGGCCTCTCGCGCGAGGAGCACATCAGCGCGCTGTCGCTCGCGAATCTGCTGCAAGCGGCCAACGCGAGCCCGGTGGCGCAGCCGTTCATCGACTCGCTGCCGATCGCGGGCGTGGACGGCACCATGCGCAACCGCCTCGGCAATGCGAGCGTGGGCGGCAACGCGCATATCAAGACCGGCACGCTGCGCGACGTGCGCGCGATCGCGGGCTATGTGGCCGCGCAGAACGGCGAGAGCTGGATCGTCGTGAGCCTCATCAACGATCCGCACGCCGAAGCCGCGCGCGCCGCGCACGATTCGCTGCTCGAATGGGTCTACCAGGGCATGCCCGAGGAAAAACCCGTGTATGTCGATCCGCATCCGAAGCGCGCGCCGAAGGCGGCAAGAGCCAGCCACGCGACGAAAGCAGCAAAGACCAGCAAGGTCATGAAGCACAAACGCGGAGCGCATTGAGCGCGTTGGCTGCATCAGGCGCGCCCTCTCCCCTTCCCCTCTCCTGCCGGGCGCGCCGCTCGAAGATTTCCTCTAGCAAAGCCCCGCGCGCCGCGCGCGCCGGGCGTGTACCCTGACGGGCAAAGTCTGCTCGCGCATCAGAATACGCCCCGGTTCGAGCTGAACCGCACCGTGCTTCGATCCACATAAGCGCGCGAGCTGACGGCTTCGCACGAGATCGCCCCCAACGTCATCTACAAGCCAGGGGCGATCGACAAAACACAACAAATGCCGCGCTGATTCGCCAGCGCCGCTCACGGGACAAGGAGGACGGGATTCGTGCGGTTCGACGCTGAATGGCTGCTGCTCGCCCTCGCGCCCGTGTTCCTCGCCTGCATCGGCTGGGAGGCCTGGCATCTCTCCCGCACGCGTCCCGGCGCCGCGCTCTATAGCTGGCCCGACACGCTCTGCAACGCCGCGCTCGCGCTCATGCACCAGGGCGCCGACAAGCTCGCCTGGCTCGTTGCCATCCCCGTCTACGCGTACGTCTACCGGCACCGGCGCATCGTCTCGTGGCAGCCGGGGATGGGCGCGTGGCTCGCGCTGTTCGTCGCCCAGGACCTGCTCTACTACGTGTTCCACCGCGCGAGCCATCGCGTGCGCTGGCTCTGGGCCGCGCACGTCGTCCATCATTCGTCGCGGCGGCTCAACTTCTCCACCGCGTTCCGCCAGAGCCTCATGTACCCCGTGGCGGGCATGTGGATCTTCTGGATCCCGCTCGCCGTGCTCGGCTTCCCGCCGATGCAGATCGTCGGCATCGTGCTCGTCAATCTCGCGTTCCAGTTCTTCGTGCACACCCAGGCCGTCGGCAAACCCGGCAAGCCCGGCTGGCTCGAGTACGTGCTCAACACGCCGTCGATGCATCGCGTCCATCACGCGCGCAATGCGCAATACATCGATCGCAATTACGCAGGCGTGCTTGCGATCTGGGACCGCCTGTTCGGCAGCTATGTCGCGGAAGACCTGCACGAGCCGCCCGTCTACGGCATCGTCAAGCCGCTCGACACGTATAACCCGCTCAAGGCGAGCTTTCACGAATGGCAGGCCATGGCGCGCGACTTCTCGCGCATGCCCGACTGGCGCTCGCGGCTGGCCGCGCTGTTCGCGCCGCCCGACTGGTGCGCGCGCCGGGATGCGGCGC
>JAITTX010000445.1 GCA_031286755.1 Paraburkholderia sp. | reverse complement strand
AAACGCCGGGCTTGATGGCGTGCGAGTGATGGGCTGATCGACGAATGAAGTCGCGCTACCGCGGCTTCATTCGTAGCCTAGCCGGTGACTGAGGATGGGCGAGAAGAAGAGGGCGATGGCGCAGCCGATGGCCTTGCCCTCGAGCCCGGCGAGCGCGAGCACCGACGCAGGATGCACGATCAGCTCGACGAGTTGCGGCGCGCACCACAGGACCGCGACACCGATCAGGCTCCGCTCGACGACGACGATGCGCCAGCCGCGCGTGCACGCGACGGCGGCAACGATCACGCGCATCAGGCCAAACACGACCAAAGCGCCGACGGCGGCCTGCTCGCGAATCAGATAGTCGGGGAGCATCGCTTCCATGGGCATCCTTGCGGCTGGGTATCGGTATCGCAAGGAATTCAGCAAGGAGCAGGCCAGCGAAGGCCGGGGCAGCCACGTGTTGCGCGCGGCCCGTGCCCGAAGCGCGCTGGAGCATCACATGGCAGGCCTGCGCAGGCGATCTCGCTGTGTGCGAAAGCGCCACTCGCAACTGCAGCCCGAAGGCGGGGTGCGCCTTTCGGGCCGCAAAACGGTCTCAAACGTTACGGCGCTGAAACGCGCTTGAATCAGGGCGATGATCACCACTCGGCGACGCTGCCATCCTCGTGACGCCACACCGGGTTGCGCCAGCGATGCCCCGTCTTCGCCATCTCGCGCACCTTCTCCTCGTTGACCTCGATGCCAAGGCCCGGGCCCTGGGGAATCGACACGAAGCCGTCTTCGTACTTGAAGACCTCGGGATTCTTGATGTAGTCGAGCAGATCGTTGCCCTTGTTGTAGTGGATGCCGAGGCTTTGCTCCTGGATGAACGCGTTATAGCTCACCGCGTCGATCTGCAGGCAGGTCGCGAGCGCGATGGGCCCGAGCGGACAATGCAGCGCGAGCGCGACGTCATAGGCCTCGGCCATCGCGGCGATCTTGCGGCACTCGGTGATGCCGCCCGCGTGCGAGGCGTCGGGCTGGATGATGTCCACGTAGCCGCCCGCGAGAATGTGCTTGAAGTCCCAGCGCGAGTACAGGCGCTCGCCCAGCGCGATGGGCGTGCTGGTCTGATTGACGATGTCGCGCAGCGCTTCGACGTTCTCCGAGAGCACCGGCTCCTCGATGAACATCAGCTTGTACGGATCGAGTTCCTTCGCGAGCACCTTCGCCATAGGCTTGTGCACGCGACCGTGAAAGTCCACGCCGATGCCGACGTTCGGGCCCACGGCCTCGCGCACCGCCGCGACGTTGTTGATCACGCCCTGGACCTTGTCGAAGGTGTCGATGATCTGCAGCTCTTCGGAGCCGTTCATCTTGACGGCCTTGAAGCCGCGCTCGACCACGGCGCGCGCGTTGTTCGCGACATCGCTCGGACGGTCGCCGCCAATCCACGAGTAGACCTTGATCTTGTCGCGCACCTGGCCGCCGAGCAGCGCGTGCACGGGTACGCCATGATGCTTGCCCTTGATATCCCAAAGCGCCTGGTCCACGCCCGCGATCGCGCTCATCGAGATGGGGCCGCCGCGATAGAAGCCCGCGCGATACATCACTTGCCAATGATCTTCGATGAGCAGCGGATCCTTGCCGATCAGATAGTCGGCGAGTTCGTCGACGGCGGCGGCAACCGTGTGTGCGCGGCCTTCGACCACAGGCTCGCCCCAGCCGACGATCCCCTCGTCCGTTTCGATCTTGAGAAAGCACCAGCGGGGCGGCACGACGAAAGTTTCGAGCCGGGTGATTTTCATGCGGAGTCTCCTATCGGTAAATCGTCACATCGCGGAACCCATGCTACTGCAAAAATCGCCTTTAAGTGCTATTAATAGTATTATTTCTCGCGCACTCCCAGTATCTGGGCTTTCAGGGCGGATCTAACACTCAGGAGAACGGCCATTCAGCGCGATCTGCATGGAACGGTGGCATTCGAACTCGGCAGCGCGATTCTGCGCGGCGACTACGCGCCCGCCGAGATACTGCCGCGTGAAGCCGAATTGATGGCGGCCTTCGACGTGAGCCGCACCGTGTTGCGCGAGGCGCTGCGCACGCTCACCTCGAAAGGGCTCGTGGAGTCGCGTCCGAAGGTGGGCACGCGGGTGCGCGAGCGCGCGGCATGGAACCTGCTCGACGCCGACGTGCTCGACTGGTACGCGCGTGTCGCGCCGCCGCTCGCATTCGCGCTCAAGCTCCAGGAAATGCGCGAGATGATCGAGCCGTTCGCGGCGGGCCTGGCCGCGAGCGCGCACGACGCTGCCGCGCTCGAGCGGCTCGCGCAGGCGCATACCGCGATGGCGCAAGCCCGCAACGTCGACGAATGGGTGCGCGCCGACTTGCGCTTTCACCTGGCCGTGCTGGCGGCGTGCCGCAACGAACTGCTGGTGCCGCTCGGCACGCTGATCGAGCGCACGCTCGAAGGCCAGTTGCGCGTGAACGCGAAGCGCGCGGACGTGTTCAACGCCGCGCTGCCCGACCATAGCGTGGTGTTCGAGGCCATTGGCCGGCGCGATGCGCCCGCGGCGAGCGCCGCGATGGCCGCGCTGCTGCGCGTGACGCGCGAACGCATCGAAGGGTGAGGGGAGCGGCTGTCAGGGTTTGCTATCCTGTTGCGGATCAAACCCGCGCGATGCTTTCCGGCGCTCTCGGGCAACGCGGTCAGGCTCACTTCGTAACCGTTCGTCGCAATGAAAACCGCAACAGGCGCTTCGACGCTGGACAACGCAACGCTTCTTGAAATCATCCGCGCGCAATCGGATATCGCGAAGCTGGGACTCGATCTCGGCGGCGTGATGGCCTTCGTCGCGCAAAGAGCCGAGCAATTGACCGGCGCGCAAGGCGCGGCGGTCGAGCTCGCCGAAGGCGCGGAGATGGTGTATCGGGCGGCTTCGGGCAGCGTCGAGAACATGCTGGGCCTGCGTCTCGCGCGCGAGACCAGCCTCTCCGGGCTGTGCGTGAGCACGGGGGAAATCCTGCGCTGCGACGACTCGGAAAGCGACCCGCGGGTGGATCGCGAGGCTTGCCGGCGCGCGGGCCTGCGCTCGATGATCGTCACGCCGCTCAAGCATCTGGAAACCACGGTGGGCGTGCTGAAGGTGGTGGCGCCAGAAGTGAGCGCGTTCGGCGAAGCGGATATCGAAGCGCTCTCGCTGATCTCCGGCCTGATCGCGGCGGCGATGTTCCATGCGGCGCGCCATGAGACGAGCGAGCTTT
Organism: Paraburkholderia sp.; assembly: GCA_031286755.1. Lineage (GTDB taxonomy): Bacteria > Pseudomonadota > Gammaproteobacteria > Burkholderiales > Burkholderiaceae > Paraburkholderia. The sequence goes on along the minus strand of JAITTX010000445.1, from coordinate 2,680 downwards.
ACCTGCAGGCGACGCACGACGCGCTCACGGGACTGCCGAACCGCGCGCTGTTTTACGACCGCCTGCGCCAGTCGGTCGATCTGGCGACGCGCTCGGCGGGCAGGCTGGGCGTGCTCAATCTCGACATGGACGGCCTGAAGCCGATCAACGACCGCTACGGCCACCGGGCCGGCGATGCGGCCATCAAGGAGACGGCTGCCCGCATCGCGCGGAATTGCCGCCGGGTGGATACGGCCGCGCGCGTGGGCGGCGACGAATTCGCGATGATCCTGCCCGGCATCGGCACGCGCCTGGACGCCGAGGCGCACAGCCGGCGCATCACGGAGAAAGTGTGCGAGCCGTTCGAGTTCGAAGGGCGGACGATCGAACTGGGCGTGAGCGTGGGGTTCGCGTTGCTGCCCGAGGACGGCGTGGAGATGACCCGCCTGATCGATCGCGCCGATCAGGCCATGTACGAGGCAAAGCGGGGGCGAAAGGCGCTGGAGTGAGGGCGCCTGGTTTGCGCTGAGGCGAACAATGCCCAACTTTCATGCATGGGGTGCTTGGGCGCTGCCATCCTGACGCGTGCTTACGCAATGACGCGCAAGCCGTCGAAGGAGGGATGCAGCAATGCAAAGAGCCTCGAAACGGCGCCCGAGTCGTCGGGCGGAAATACTTGCCGTGATCCGCGAACGTCCGGGCGCGACCTCTGCGCAAATCGCCGAGCATCTCGGGATTGCCGATGCCGGCAAAATCACGACCGATATGTGGCAGTCGATTCGCAGCGGGCGTGTGTTCACCGAACGGATTGTTCAGAGCGGGCGGCACGTCAATGCCTATTATTTGCCCGATCAGATCAACGGCGATTCCGTGACCCGGATCAATCAGCGGGTCGTCGATGCGAAGGACGCGATTGCCCCCGCGCTGGGCGCTGGCGTGCAAGCCAGCGTGTTTGGGACGCCGGTCCCGAAGGCGCGTAAAGCTCGCGCGCGGCGCAAACCCGCTGTGCGGCGTGCTCCGCACGCAGAGAAGAAAGCGGGCGCAGAGGCGGGCGGCCAGATGGCTGAGTCCGGAGCGTTCGAGGGATTCGCGTGTGCGCTCGCCAGTGACGGCCGATTGCTTCTGATTCGTGATGGCCGGATTCAGTTGTCGCTGACGGACGTGGAAGTCACGACACTGCAGAACTTCCTGTTCGGGCGAAAGCTCGCGAATGTGGTGGCTGGAATGGCGTAGTGGGGGGCAGTAATGACCGGACGAAATCTGTGCAGGCTAAGCCTGGACCGGCATCTTGTATGTAATGCATATTAGCATTACATTAGAGCTGCAATTGATGGAGAACACAATGAGCACACTCACTGTCACCGCGCGGGGCCAGGTAACTTTTCGGAAAGAGGTATTGCAACATCTCGGTATCAAGCCCGGCGAGAAAATCGAGCTGGATTTGTTGCCTGACGGACGGGCCGAGTTGAAAGCCGCGCAGCCGAAAGGCTCATTCCGGGAACTGCGGGGTATCCTGAAAGGCAGGACAAACGGCGCCCGGTTGAGTATCGAGGAGATCAACGAAGCAATAGCTGAAGCTGGCACTGCTGCCGGGGCTGGCAACACATGAAAGTGACCGCCGATACGAACGTCCTGCTTCGCACCATTGTTGACGACGATGAAGCACAAACAACACGTGCCATCGAACTGCTGGAAATGGCCGGCATGGTTGCAGTGAGCCTGCAAACGCTATGTGAGGTTGTCTGGGTGCTGCGTGGCCGATACGGTGTGGATCGTGCAAATGTCGCAGAAGCGATCCGCACGTTGCTGAACACGCGCAATGTCGTGGTGAACCGCCCGGCAGCCGAAGCAGGCCTTGCGTTGCTGGATGCAGGCGGAGATTTTGCCGATGGCGTTATTGCCTATGACGGCACCTGGCTCGGCGCTGAAACCTTCGTTTCCTTCGACAAGAAAGCGGTATCTCTGCTGACGAAACAGGGACAGGCTGCACGTCTGCTTTAATGGCGCCAAAATTCTTCGGTGCCGGGGAAAATACTTGATGAGGCGCAGAACTTCGCAGCGCCCGAAATAGAAAAAGCCGCTGTTCCTTTCAGAACAGCGGCTTTTTGCATTTGGTGGCGAATCAGGGATTCGAACCCCGGACCTGCGGATTATGATTCCGTCGCTCTAACCGACTGAGCTAATTCGCCGTAGAAGAAAGATTATGGCGGTACCCGAGAGACCTGTCAAGCACTATCTCCAATTTTTTCGAGGTCGCCCGGGCGCAGCAGGCGCGGGCTCAATCCTGCGCGTAGATATCCGAGTCCTTGGTCTCCTTCACGAACAGCATGCCGATCACGAAGGTCGCGAGCGCGATGATGATCGGATACCAGAGCCCTGAGTAGATATCGCCCTTGGCCGCCACGATCGCGAAGGCCGTCGCCGGCAGGAAGCCGCCGAACCAGCCGTTGCCGATGTGATAGGGCAGCGACATCGACGTATAGCGGATGCGTGTCGGGAACATCTCCACCAGCATCGCCGCGATCGGCCCGTACACCATCGTCACGAAGATCACGAGAATGGTCAGGATCACCACGGTCATTGGCCAGTTGAGTTGCGCCGGGTCGGCCTTGGGCGGATAGCCCGCCGATTTCAGCGTGCCCGCGAGCGTCTTCTCGAACGCCGCGCCCGCTTCCTTCGCGCCCGCGGCCTTGCCGTCGAA
>JAITTX010000424.1 GCA_031286755.1 Paraburkholderia sp. | reverse complement strand
GGCACGGCGGGCTACGAGCGCTTCCTGCGCGAAAAGCTCTATCGCATTTCGAGCATCCGCCACAGCCGCTCGATGTTCGCGTTGCGCTGCATGAAGGACGTGGCGTCGATGCAGGTGTGAGCATCGTTTGCATCACACGCCAATTCGTTCGGCATCCATAGCAAATTCGCGGCGCGGCTCACGCGCCCGGTGAGCGCGCCCCGCACGCGCGCAGAATCATCTTCACCACTTCGTCGGTCGTGGCCTCGAAGCTCGCGGCGGATAGCGCGCGCTTGCCCGCGAGCGCGCGAATCTGCGCCTCGAAGTCTGCGTAATGCTGTGTGGTCGCCCAGATCATGAAGAGCAGCGTTTTGGGGTCCAGCGGCGCGAGCAGCCCTTCGCCGATCCAGCGCTCGATCAGTTGCACGCGCGACTCCATCCACGGCTTCACGCGCTTGAGCAGAATGCCCTGCATGTGCGTGGCGCCGCTGATGATCTCGTTCGCCCACACCTTCGAGCCCAGCGGCCGGCGCCGCGAGAGCTCCATCTTCGCGCGCACGTAGCCGCCTATGGCGATGACCGGGTCGTCGCTCGCGTCGAAGGTGTCGGCGGCGGCGTTCCACTCCTCGAACAGGTCGTCGAGCACGCGCCAGTAAAGCGCGAGCTTGGTGGGAAAGTAGTAGTGCAGATTCGCCTTCGGCAAGCCGGCGCGCTCCGCGATCAGCGCCGTGCTCGCGCCCTCGAAGCCGCGTTCGGCAAAAACCGCCTCCGCGCATGCCAACAGATGCCTTTCGTTCGAGGCGCGAATCGACGCCTTGCGGCGCGGCTTGTGCGCTGCGTCAGCGGCTTCGCGCTCGCTCGCGTTCGTGCGCATGGCAAGGTTCGCGGCTGGCGTGCTCGTTTCGTCGTCGCGCATGGCATTCGGTCCGCTCAAGGATGGAAGGGCGTCGCGCGCATCATTCGCGGCGCAATGCCGGTTTCATTGTAGTCACGCCGCAAGCGCATCGTATGCTCGTGCGTGACCGGCCCTCGGATAAACCCGCGCATCGTGCGTGTGCTTTCGCGCACTGCAACATCGATGGCACGCTTTTCGCTCGTAACACCGCATTGAATTCCCGAAGTTTATCGCCTACAACCTGTCCAATCGGACAGGATTCGATGAGCGCAGTTCAGCGGCGCCAGCCTGGCACGTAAGCGCATGCACCATTGCGGCGCAAGACGCCCCGGACGATGGCGCGAATGCACGTTTCACGAACACGAGGAGATCCCGCATGAACACAGTAAGCGAAGCCGCGTTGACCACCGCGATTCACGTGAATGGCCAGCGTCTCTGGGACAGCCTCATGGAGATGGCGAAGATAGGCGCGACCCCGAAAGGCGGCGTGTGCCGCCTCGCGCTCACCGATCTCGACAGAGAGGGCCGCGATCTCATCGTGAAGTGGGCGAAGGAAGCGGGCTGCACGGTGAGCGTCGATCAGATGGGCAACGTCTTCATGCGCCGCGCGGGCCGCAACAACGACCTGCCACCGGTGATGACCGGTTCGCACGCCGACTCGCAGCCCACGGGCGGCCGCTTCGACGGCATCTACGGCGTGCTCGGCGGGCTCGAGGTGATCCGCTCGCTCAACGACCACGGCATTCAAACCGAGCATCCCGTGGAAACCGTGATCTGGACCAACGAGGAAGGCTCGCGTTTCGCGCCGGCCATGGTGGCATCCGGCGTGTTCGCGGGCGTGTTCACACTCGATTACGGTCTCTCGCGCAAGGACGTGGACGGCAAGACCATCGGCGAGGAGCTCGAGCGCATCGGCTACGCGGGCGCGCTGCCGTGCGGCGGGCGCAAGATTCACGCGGCATTCGAACTGCACATCGAACAGGGGCCGATTCTCGAAGCGGAGAACAAGACCATCGGCGTCGTGACCGACGCGCAAGGCCAGCGCTGGTACGAAGTCGTGCTCACGGGCCAGGAGGCGCACGCGGGCCCCACGCCCATGCCGCGCCGCCGCGACGCATTGCTCGGCGCCTCGCGCGTGGTGCAGCTCGTGAACGAAATCGGCCTGCGCCATGCGCCGCTCGCCTGCGCGACGGTCGGCATGATGCAGGTGCATCCGAACTCGCGCAACGTGATTCCGGGCCGCGTGTTTTTCACCATCGACTTCCGCCATCCGCAAGACGAAGTGCTTGCGAAGATGGACGCCGAGTTGCGCGCAGGCATCGCGAAGATCGCGGAGCAAGGCAAGCTCGAAGCGCAGGTCGAGCAGATTTTCTATTACGCGCCGGTGCCGTTCGATAAGGCCTGCGTGAAATCCGTGCGCGCGGCGGCGGAGCGCTTCGGCTATTCGAACCGCGACATCGTCTCGGGCGCGGGCCACGACGCGTGCTATCTCGCGACGGTCGCGCCCACTTCGATGGTGTTCGTGCCGTGCATCGACGGCATCAGCCATAACGAAGTGGAAGACGCCACGCAGGAGTGGATCGAGGCGGGCGCGAACGTGTTGCTGCACGCGATGCTCGAACGCGCGTGCGAGCCCGGTTGACGCTGCACGATTCGACCTGAGCGGCCCCAAAGCTGCATAGCAATTCCAGTGCTTCCCCACGTACCGGCTGCGGCGCCTCGCGCGCAGCCGGTGGACCCGTGTTTTGCCTCGCAAGGAGCATCCGGATGTCCCACTCGAACTCGCGTTCCGCCGCATCGACCACACCAGGCATCGCAGCAGGACGCCTTAGCGCGGATGAGCTCGGCTGCAATTTCGCCGATGTCGCCCCGCCCCTCTCCGTCGATTCCGCCGTGGTCGCCGCCGACCGCTGCCACTACTGCTACGACGCGCCCTGCGTCGCGGCCTGCCCCACCGGCATCGACATTCCGGGCTTCATCCGCAAGATCGGCAACGGCAATCTCAAGGGCGCGGCGCGCGACATCCTGAGCGCCAATCCGCTCGGCGGCATGTGCTCGCGCGTGTGTCCCACCGAGATCCTGTGCGAAGGCGCCTGCGTGCGGAATCATCAGGATGGCGAACCAGTTCAGATCGGTGCATTGCAGCGCCATGCCACCGACTTCCAGATGGCGCGCGAGGCCGCTGGCGCGGCGCCGCTCTTCAAGCGCACCAGCGAGACGGGGCGGCGCGTGGCCGTGATCGGCGCCGGTCCGGCAGGGCTCGCCTGCGCGCATACGCTCGCGCTGGCCGGGCACGCCGTGACGGTGTTCGACGCGCGGGAGAAGCCCGGTGGGCTCAACGAATATGGCATCGCCGCCTACAAGACGGTGGACGACTTCGCGCAGCGCGAGGTCGAGTGGCTGCTCTCCATCGGCGGGATCGTCATCGAAGCGGGCAAGCGGCTGGGCCGCGATCTCACGCTGGAGGCGCTGCGCGAAACCTTCGATGCGGTGTTCATCGGCATCGGGTTGGGCGGCACGCAGGCGCTGCGCATCGAAGGCGAAGCGCTCGAAGGCGTGCGCGACGCCGTCGAGTTCATCGCGGCGCTGCGCCAGGCACAAGATCTCGCCGCGCTGCCCGTGGGCCGCCGCGTCGTGGTGATCGGCGGCGGCAACACCGCCATCGACGCCGCCGTGCAAAGCCGCAAGCTCGGCGCGGAGCACGTCACGCTCGCCTACCGGCGCGGCGGCGCGCAGATGAGCGCCACGTGGGCCGAGCAGGAATTCGCGCGCACCGAGGGCGTGACGATCGTCGAGTGGATGAAGCCGTTGCGCATCATGGGCACGAGCCGCGTCGAGGCCGTCGAGTTCGAGCGCACCGCGCTCGACGCGAACGGCGCGCTGCAAGGCACCGGCGTGATCGAGCGCATCGAGGCCGACATGGTGCTCAAGGCCATCGGCCAGAAACTGCTGCCGGCGGGGCTCGAAGCGCTGCAATTGAGCGCGGGCGGCGCGCGCATCGCCGAGGATGCCGATGGCGCGACCTCGCTCGAAGGCGTCGGGGCGGGCGGCGACTGCGCGGGCCACGGCGCCACCGATCTCACCGTGCAGGCGGTGCAGGACGGCAAGCTCGCCGCGCGCGCGATCGACCGCTACCTCGCCGCGCAGGCGGAGAAAGCGGCATGAGCGGCGGCGCGAGCGCGACGCATCGCCCCCGATAAAACGAACGCCTCAGCTTTGCATGAGATCGGAGCACTCACTCCGAATCGACAACAGGAGCCGCACCATGGCCGATCTACGCTGCACGATTGCCGGCATTCAATCGCCCAACCCGTTCTGGCTCGCCTCGGCGCCGCCCACCGACAAGGCGTATAACGTCAACCGCGCCTTCGAGGCCGGCTGGGGCGGCGTGGTCTGGAAGACGCTCGGGCTCGACCCGCACGTCGTGAACGTGAGCTCGCGCTACGGCGCCACCACCTGGCGCGGCCAGCGCATCGCCGGGCTCAACAACATCGAGCTCATCACCGACCGGCCGCTCGACGTGAACCTCAAGGAGATCGCGCAAGTGAAGCGCGACTGGCCCGATCGCGCGCTGATCGTCTCGCTGATGGTGCCGTGCACCGAGCAGGACTGGAAATGGATCCTGCCGCTAGTGGAAGACACCGGCGCCGACGCCGTCGAGCTCAACTTCGGCTGCCCGCACGGCATGAGCGAGCGCGGCATGGGCGCGGCGGTGGGCCAGGTGCCGGAGTACATCGAAATGGTCACACGCTGGGTGAAGGAAGGCACGCGCCTGCCCTGCCTCGTGAAGCTCACGCCCAACGTGACCGACATTCGCCACGGCGCGCGCGCCGCGTTCAAGGGCGGTGCGGACGGCGTCTCGCTCATCAACACCATCAACTCGATCGTGGGCGTGGATCTTGACGCCATGGCGCCGCTGCCCACCGTGGACGGCAAGGGCACGCACGGCGGCTATTGCGGCCCCGCCGCCAAGCCCATCGCGCTGCACATGGTGGCCGAGATCGCGCGCGACCCGCAAACCCAGGGCCTGCCGATTTCCGGCATCGGGGGCATTTCCGACTGGCGCGACGCCGCCGAATTCATGGTGCTGGGCGCGGGCAGCGTGCAGGTGTGCACCGCCGCGATGCATTACGGATTCCGCATCGTCCAGGACATGATCGACGGGCTCTCGAACTGGATGGACGACAAGGGCTACGCGAACCTCGATGCGATCCGCGGCCGCGCGGTGCAGAACGTCACCGACTGGCAATACCTGAACCTGAACTACGACATCAAGGCCCGCATCGACCAGGACCGCTGCATCCAGTGCGGCCTGTGCCATATCGCCTGCGAAGACACCTCGCACCAGGCCATCACCGCGACGAAGGACGGCAAGCGCCACTTCGAGGTGGTGGACGCGAACTGCGTCGGGTGCAATTTATGCATGCATGTCTGCCCGGTCGACCAATGCATCACGATGGAGCGCGTCGACTCGGGCCGTTACGCGAACTGGACCACGCACCCGAACAATCCGGCCCGCGTGGCCGATTCGAAGGCGGCCTGATCCTCTCTCTCCCAACCTGAGCAACGAAACACAACAACGCGCAACAAAGCACCAGGAGAAACCGCACCATGAGCCAGCCAGCCGCAAGCGGTGGTGTAGAAGGCGACGCGCACGCGCGCCGCAGCGCCAGCGAGCTATACAACGACGACCTCGCGCCCACGGGCGCCGCGCAGCGCACGTGGCGCTGGTATCACTTCGGCGCGCTATGGGTGGGCATGGTGATGAACATCGCCTCGTACATGCTCGCGGCCGGGCTCACCGAACAGGGCATGTCGCCATGGCAGGCGGTGCTCACGGTGCTGCTCGGCAATGTGATCGTGCTCGTGCCCATGCTGCTGATCGGCCATGCGGGCGCAAAATACGGCATTCCCTATGCGGTGCTCGTGCGCTCATCGTTCGGCACCCAGGGCGCGAAGCTGCCCGCCATGCTGCGCGCCATCGTGGCGTGCGGCTGGTACGGCATTCAGTCGTGGCTCGGCGGCAGCGCGATCTACACGCTCGCCAACATCCTCACGCACAACGCGCTGGTGGGCGAGGCGCTGCCGTTTCTCGGCATCTCGATCGCCCAGGGCGCATGCTTCCTGATCTTCTGGGCGCTGCAGCTCTACTTCATCCTGCACGGCACCGACTCGATCCGCTGGCTCGAAAGCTGGTCGGCGCCCATCAAGGTCGTGATGTGCGTGGCGCTCGTCTGGTGGGCCTGCTCGAAGGCGGGCGGCGTGGGCTCCATGCTCTCGCAGCCCTCGCAGTTCGCGCCGGGCGGCAAGAAGGCCGGGCTCTTCTGGGTCACCTTCTGGCCGAGCCTGACCGCCATGGTGGGCTTCTGGGCCACGCTCGCGCTCAACATTCCCGACTTCACGCGCTTCGCCAAAACGCAGAAGGATCAGCTCGTGGGCCAGGCGCTGGGCCTGCCGATCCCGATGGCGCTGCTCTCGGTGGTCTCGGTGGTGGTCACCTCGGCCACCGTGGTGATCTATGGCAAGGCGATCTGGGACCCCATCGATCTCACGAGCCGCATGGAAGGCATCGGCGTGGGCGTCGCACTCGTGATCCTCACGCTCGACACCATGTGCTGCAATCTCGCGGCGAATCTGGTCGGGCCGGCTTACGATTTTTCGAGCCTCTGGCCCAAGGGCATCTCGTACAGGACGGGTGGCCTGATCACGGCGACCATCGCCATCTTGATGATGCCGTGGAAGATTCTGGCTACCACGCAGGGCTACATCTTCACGTGGCTCGTGGGCTACTCGGCGCTGCTCGGGCCGGTGGCGGGCATTCTCATGGTCGATTACTTCTTCATTCGCGGCACGCGCCTGAATACCGACCAGCTCTTCGAGGAAAACGGCGAATACGCCTACTCGAACGGCTGGAACCCCGCCGCCGTGATTGCGCTGGTGGCGGGCGTGCTGCCGAATCTGCCGGGCTTTCTGAACGAGGCGTTCCCGACCGCGTTTCCCTCGGTGCCCGACGCCTTCAAGGGACTCTATACGTATGCGTGGTTCGTGGGACTCGCGATCGCGGCCGTCGTCTACGGCGTGCTGATGAAGCTCGGCAAAAGCCGCAGGCCGAGCATCGCGAGCGCATGATGAGTGCATAAGCACACACGCATGCATCCGAACGTGTAACCGAAGGAGACATTGCATCATGGCGATACTGATTCGAGGCGGCACGGTCGTCGACGCGGACAAGAGCTATCGCGCCGACGTGCTCTGCGAGAACGGCACCATCCAGGCGGTCGGCGAGAACCTCGACGCACCCGCGAACGCCACCGTGGTGGACGCGGGCGGCCAGTACGTGATGCCGGGCGGCATCGACCCGCACACGCATATGGAACTGCCCTTCATGGGCACCACGGCCAGCGACGACTTCTTCAGCGGCACGGCGGCGGGTCTGGCGGGCGGCACCACGTCGATCATCGACTTCGTGATTCCGAACCCGAAGCAGCCGCTCATGGACGCGTTCCGCGAGTGGCGCGGCTGGGCCGAGAAAGCCGCCGCCGACTACGGCTTTCACGTGGCGGTGACGTGGTGGGACGAGAGCGTGCATCGCGACATGGGGCTGCTCGTGCAGGACCACGGTGTATCGAGCTTCAAGCACTTCATGGCGTACAAGAACGCCATCATGGCCGACGACGAGATTCTCGTGAACAGCTTCGCGCGCGCGCTCGAACTGGGCGCGCTGCCCACCGTGCACGCGGAAAACGGCGAACTCGTGTTCCAGTTGCAGCGGCAGTTGCTCGCGCGCGGCTTCAGCGGACCGGAGGCGCACCCGCTTTCGCGTCCGCCCGAGGTGGAGGGCGAGGCCGCGAACCGCGCGATCCGCATCGCGCAAGTGCTGGGCGTGCCCGTGTATATCGTGCACGTCTCCGCGAAGGAGGCGCTCGAAGCCATCACGCGGGCGCGCGCCGAAGGCCAGCGCGTATTCGGCGAAGTGCTCGCGGGCCATCTCGTGATCGACGAGGCGGTGTACCGCGACCCCGACTGGACGCGCGCGGCGGCGCACGTGATGAGCCCGCCGTTTCGCACCAAAGAGCATCGCGACGCGCTCTGGCGCGGGCTGCAAGGCGGCCTGCTGCACACCACGGCCACCGATCACTGCGTGTTCTGCGCCTCGCAAAAAGCCATGGGCCGCAACGATTTCACGCGGATTCCCAATGGCTGCGGCGGCGTGGAAGACCGCATGGCCGTGCTATGGGACCAGGGCGTGAACACCGGGCGGCTCACGCCGAACGAGTTCGTGCGCGTGACTTCCACGAACGCGGCGCAGATCTTCAACCTCTATCCGCGCAAGGGCGCGGTGGCCGTGGGCGCGGATGCGGACCTCGTGGTCTGGGACCCGCAGGCCACACGCACGATCTCCGTGAAGACCCATCATCAGAACGTGGACTTCAACGTGTTCGAAGGCATGACGGTGCGCGGCGTGCCCACGCATACGGTTTCGCAGGGGGAACTCGTGTGGGCGGACGGCGACCTGCGCGCGCGGCGCGGCGCGGGGCGCTATCTGAAACGGCCCGCGAATCCGGGCTATCTGCAGGCTTCGCGGCTCGCGAAGCAGTTGAAGGAGACCGAGCCCGTGCATCGCGAGGGGGATGCGGTGAAGTGATTGGCGC